>DDSQ01000052.1 GCA_002343845.1 Planctomycetes bacterium UBA2386
GTACATCAGCACCTTCTGCACGCACTTGAGGTCCGGACGCGTCGGGATCTCCGCCGGCGCGTTGAACGGGAACAGCGGCATGCTGTCGCCGCCGACAGCGCCGACGCCGACACCCGGCAGCGACGGCGTGGTGCTCTCGCGCGCCATCGCGAACGTGCCGTTGCCCTGGTTGGCGCAGATGAACACGCGGTCCACGGCCGGCAACTGCGAGATGTCGACGAAGTTGACGTCGACGACGTCGAACCGATAGCGCCCGCTCGGCAGGCTGCCGTCGAGCGTCGCGTAGATCCTCGCGTCAGGCGCCAGCGCCATCGGGTTCGTGTAGAGGATCGGCGGGTCGATCGGGAAGCCGACGCTGCCGAAGGCGAACGGGGCGCCCGCGGCATTGCCGAGTACGACCGGATCCTGGGCCACCGCGATGGCAGCCGAGGCGAGAACGACGAGGGGAGCGAGTGTGATGCGCATGGAATGGTCGCGGACGAGGCCCGTCGGGCCGTTTGCGGTTGCCGACAAGAGAACCCCACCACCGCGCTGCGCGCCGGGGACTCGCCCCAGACGGAGACGACCCGACGGCAACTGCCGATGGCACGGCGCGCCGCCGCTCGATGCGACGTTTCCGGCGACCGCGCCTCTCGCTAGCCTCGACGGCGTGATCCAGCCGCAGCGCATCGGCATCGTCGACATGGGCTCCAACGCGATCCGCTTCGTGATCGCCGAGGCCACGGCCGGCGCCATCGGCGTGCTCGAGAGCCATCGCCTGGCGGCGCGCCTGGGCCGCGACGTGTTCCAGACCGGGCAGCTGCCGGAGGCCGCGTTGGCCGAGGTCGTCGACGCGTTCCGGCGATTCCGCGCCTCGTGCGATCGCCACGGCGTCAGCCACGTTCGCGCGATCGCGACGTCGGCGATGCGCGACGCTCGCAACCGCGACCTGCTGATCGACCGCGTCCGCGACGCGAGCAACATCGAGATCGAGGTGATCTCCGGCACGCAGGAGGCGTACCTGCTCAAGCTGGCGGTCGAATCGAAGATCGACCTGCAGAAAGGGCGATCGTTGCTCGTCGACGTCGGCGGCGGCTCGGTCGAGATGGTGCTGGTCGAAGACGGCCAGGTCGCGAGTGCCGATTCGTACCGGCTCGGCGCCCTGCGCATGCTGCAGGCGCTGCGCGATGGCGAACAGAACGGCGACGACTTCGTCGATCTGCTGCACAAGCACCTGAAGAGCCTCGAGCACCGCATCGCCGATCGCTTCGACGAGCACCGCATCGATCGTTACATCGCCGTCGGCGGCAACATCGAGAGCCTCGCCGACCTGGTCGCGGCCCGCGAGTCGCCGCGCAAGGCGGATGGCGCCGAAACCTGGCCGTTGGCCGACCTGCAGCGCGAAGTGCTGGGCCTGGCGCGGATGTCGGTGGCCGAGCGCATCGAGAAGCGCGGCCTCAAACCCGACCGCGCCGACACGATCGTCCCGGCCGGCATCGTCTACGTGCGCCTCGGCGAGCTCGCCGGCGTGTCCCGCGTCGCGGTGCCGCGCGTCGGCATCAAGGACGGGCTGCTGGTCGAGGTCGTGCGCGGGCACATCGACACGTTCGCCGCCGAGGACCACGTCGACGTCGTGCTCGGTTCCTGCCGCGCGATGGGTCGCCGTTTTCACTACGAGTCCGGTCACGCCGAAGCCGTGCTGGTGCTCGCGCGCCAGCTGTTCGATCAGACCCGCGAGTTGCACGGACTCGGCGGCAGGGCGCGCGTGCTGCTCGAAGCCGCGGCCCTGCTGCACGACGTCGGTGTCGCCGTCAACAACGACGGCCACCACAAGCACTCGCAGTACCTGATCTGCTCGAGCGAGCTGGTCGGCCTGACCGACGAGGAACGCCAGATCGTCGGCCTGCTGGCCCGCTACCACCGCAAGTCGCCGCCGATGCGCGACCACGAGGAGTTCATGGCGTTGCGCCGCCGCGAACGCACGCTGGTCGAGCGACTCGCGGCGATCCTGCGGCTCGCCGACGCGCTCGACCGCCAACACGCGGGCGTGGTGCGCGGCGTCAGCGTGGAGGTCCGCGAAGAACGCGTGAATCTGCGGCCAATCCTGGCCGGCAGCGAATCCTCGCGCTTGACGCTCGAGGCCAGGGCGGTGGATGAGAAGGGCGCCATGTTCGCGCAGCTGTTCGGTCGCGTGCCGACGTTGCTGCCGCCGTAGACGTGCGCACCCGCCTCGCCGACCGAGCCATGGCCAACCACACCGAGAACGAGTTCAAGCTGCGCGCGACGCTGCCGATCGCCACCGCCGCCGTCGATGGCGCCCTGCGCGACCTCGGGGTCACGTGCCACGCCGAAGGTCCTCACCACCACGTCGACGTCTACCTGGACGATGAGCTCGGCAGCCTGCGCGCAGCCCGCATCGGACTGCGGCTGCGGACCCGCGACGGCGCCGCGCGCATCGAGAGCAAGGCCGGCGCCGATCCCGTCGACGGGCTGTTCGTGCGGCGCGAACTCGCGGCCGACTGGCCCGCTGCCGAGCCGCCGCGCACCGCGCGCGACCTGCCGCCGGCGCTTCGTGACCAGACCGAGCCGTTCGTGCTCGACCGACCGCTGCGGGAGACCGTGCGCCTGGCGACGCGCCGGGACACGCGCCGGATCGAAGCCGCCGGCGACGAGCCGTGCGAACTCGTCATCGACGAAGTCGAGGCGACCGCCGGAGCCCGGCGCGCCTCGTTCCACGAGGTGGAGATCGAGTTCGGCGGCGACGACGCCGACAGTCGGCAGTTGGCTGCGGCGCTACAGCAGGCCTTGCCACTCGTCGCGGCGACCGACGACAAGCCCGACCATGCCGCGAGGCTGCTCGGCCTCGCCGCCAACGACGACGCGCCCGTCGATCGCGCCACAGCGGGCAGCGTCGCCGACGTGGTGGCCGGCCTGCTCGCGCAACACCTCGCGGCGATGCGCCTCGCGGAGGTCGGCGTGCGCGCCGACGACTCGGCCGAAGATCTCCACCGCATGCGGGTCGCATCGCGGCGACTGCGCAGCGTCGTGCGCGCGTTCCGCGATCTCTGGCCCGACGAGGTGGCGGCACGTCTGCTCGCCGCACTCGCCGATGGCAGCCGGGAACTCGCGGCCGTGCGCGACTTCGACGTGCTGCTCGCCTCGCTTCCCGAAGCGAGCGCCCGCCTGCCCGCGGCGTTGCGCGGCGCCGCCGAACAGGTCGTCGCGTGGATCCGCGGCGAAGGCGCGGCGGCGCGCGTCGCCTTGCAAGCGGCGCTGCGCAGCGACGATCGCCTGCGGCGGCAGGCCGGGGTCGAGCGCGACCTCGCGGCACTCGATCGCAGCACGCCGCACAACCACGCTCCCGTTGCCGAGGACGCCCCGCTGCGGATCGCTCGCGCCGCCACGCGCGTGCGCAAGCTGCTGCGCGCGCTGCCGCCGGACCTGCCGCTCGGCCCGCTGCACGAACTCCGCATCGCGAGCAAACGTCTGCGCTACGTCGCCGAGCAGTTCGCCGACCTTCCCGGCATCGACGTTGGCAAGGCCCTGGACCGCCTGGCAACCCTGCAGCAGGCGACGGGAGATGTCTGTGACCGCGACGCAGCGGCAGCGCGGCTGCTCGATTGGCTGCGGCCCGCTGCGGCCGCAGGCCCCGACGGAGCGCTGACTGCCGCTGCCATCGGCGGTCTCGCGGCCCAGTACACGACCGCCGCCAACAAGGCCCGCAAGGTCGCTTCACGAGCGATCGCGCGGCTCGATCGCAAGCGCATCTGGCGCCAGTTCGCCGGCGACGCCAGGACTGACGCCAATTTGGCGCAGTAGGGTCAACTCGACAGTCGCGAACGGCAGCGCGGCATGGTCGCGCGAGCGAACGCGCGTCGCCGCGATCGGCACGCACCTTGCGCCAGGCGTCGCTCGTCCTACCGAGGAACCTGAACATGAAGACCAACCAACCCGTCTCCGTTCCGCAGACCCGCGATCCGTTCCAGACGCTGCTCGGCCGACTGTTCGGCGACGCCGTCCCGGACTTCTTCCCCGAAGTGCACGGCGCCCCGCGCGCCGACATCGCCGAGACCGAGGCCGGCTACGAGCTGGCGTTCGAACTGCCCGGCATCGAGGAGAAGGACATCCATGTCGACGTGCAGGACCAGACGTTGACGATCACGGCCGAGCGCAGCGACAGCCGCGAGCAGTCCGGCAAGCGCTGGCACCGGCTCGAGCAGCGCTACGGGCAGTTCCGCCGCAGCATCACGCTGCCCACCGACGCGGCGAACACCGGCATCGAGGCGGTCCACAAGAACGGTGTTCTGACCGTCACCGTGCCGAAAGCTCCCGAGTCGCGACCGCGGCGCATCCAGGTTCGCGGCGGCTGATCGACCAGGTCGGCCAGCGCCGGCGGGTGCAGGGTTCGCGGCGGCGCGCTACCATCGGCGCGCCTCCGCGAGACGGAGAGGAGGAACGATGCGTCACCCCGCGCTGTCCGCCCTGTTCGTGTTCGGCTGCTCGCTGCTGACCGGCTTCGCCACCACGCAGACGCCGCCACCGGCGCCAGCGCCAACGCCAGCCGCGCCCGCTGCTGCCCCGCTCATCCGCTGGGAACGCGACTTCGAAGCAGCCCTGCAGCGTGCCGCAGCCGAGAAGAAGCCGCTGTTCGTGGCGTTCCTGATGGACGACGAGCCGGCGAACGACCAGACCGTTCGCGATCACTACAAGGACGCGCGCCTGACCGGCCTGCTCGAGCGCTTCGTCTGCCTGGTCGGCAGCCTCGGCACGCACCCGGGCAGCGACGAGGGCTGCGCGCGCTTTCCGGGGATCACCTGCGAACACCACAGCACCATCGAGCAGCTCGCCCGCAATCGCTGGCTCGACGGCGACCTCGTCAACACGCCGCAGCACCTGTTCTGCGATCCGCAGGGCAACGTCCTGCACCGCAAGATCTTCCTGATCGACAAAGCGACGATGGCGCGCACGCTGCTGGCGACGCTCGATGCGTGCGGCGTCGACACCACGAATCTGCAGGTCGACTTCGGCAAGGACGGCGGAGTCGCGTCCTCGGCGGACGAGCGGATGCGGGTCACGACCTGGCTCGCCGACCTGACCAGCCGCAACCTCGAGGTGCGCGAACGCGCGATCCGCGGCCTCGCCTACGCCGACGATCCGCGGGCGCTGCCGGCCGTGATCGAACGCCTGCACAAGAAGCACGACGACGCGACGCGGCTCGCGGCGATCAGCGCGTTGGGCGTCAAGGGCAACCACCGCGCGATCGCACACCTCACGCCGCTGCTCACCGAGGCCAACGCGCAGATCCTCGCCGCGGCTGCCTCGGCGCTCGAGTCGATCCAGTTGCCGCAGGCGACGCCCGCACTGGTCACCGCGATGAAGAAGGAGAAGCGCGACCGCGTGCTCGGCGCGATCGTGCGGGCCGCGGCGAAGACGTCGCCCGACTCCGCCGAAGTGCGCGCGCTCTGCGTCGCCAAGGTGGGCTCGGCGAGCAACCAGCTGCAAGGCAGCATGCTGGTCGCCCTCGGCCGCCTCGCGACCCACGAGACGATTCCGCCGGCCCTGCTGCCGCTGCTGAAGAGCCGCAACCAGAACGTGCGCGGCCTCACGGTCTGGGCGCTCGGCGGCCAACGTTCGCCGGCCGTCACCAAGGCCCTCCGGCAGCTGCAGCAGGAAGAGAAGACGCCGGAGGTCCTGCAGCTGCTGCCGCTCGCGGTGCGGCAGAGCCTGGGCGAGAAGGTCGAGGGCTACGAGTCGAGGTTCTGGTCGTTCTTCTCGGGCTCGTGACCTGGGCAAGCGGCGGCAGCAGCCGATTCAAGCCGTCGCCCCGGACCACCCGAAACCCACACCCGCCATGTCCGGACTTCAGGCGCTGTGGAAGAACGCCGACGAGCACCAACGCAGTCGCCTGGCGGAGATGAAGCAGGCCGAGGTCCGACCGGGATCCGCTCTCCCGCGCCTGGCAACGGGTGCACGCAGGCGAACTCGACGCGGCTCTGGCGTTGCTGGCCGAGCTGCCGTCGACCTCGGCGAGACACTACGACCGGCTCTGTCTCGAGGGGCTCGTGCTGCGTCGTTTGCGCCGGTTCGCCGACGCCGAACGTGTCCTTGGTGCAGCCATCGAGCTGCACCGCCGCGGACCGACCGCGCTGGTCGAGCGGGCATGGCTTTGGCTCGACCAGCAGCGCCATGCCGAGGCCATGGTCGATGCCGAACTCGCGGTGAAGAACGCGCAGAACGGCAAGCCCGAAGTGATGGCGGCGGCCTTCAGCGTGTACGGCCACGCGCTCGGATGGAGCGGTGACCTGCCCAATGCAGTGGTTGCTCTGCAGAAAGCCGTGGAACTCCAGCCTGAACATGCCGAAATGCACACGCAACTGGGCTGGGCGTTGTTCTACTCGCATCGCTTCGCCGAAGCGGCCGTTGCGTGCGCTCGCGCCTTGGAACTGGCGCCTGGCTGGCTCGGCGCGATGGCGTTGCGCGAAGCGATCGCGGCGCCGCGTCCCTGAACTCGCGTTGGCGTTGTTCGCCTTCGCCGGTCCTCGCGGTGGCAACGCGTCGCCATCATGTTCGCGCCTCGGCGCGCCGATCCGGCTCGAACCGCACGAAGATGTCGACGCGATCCACGATCGCACACCCTCTGCGATCCCGCGGTAGCATCCCGCCGCCTCGCCCATGTCCTCTGCCCCACCCGTGACGTCGCCGGGTCGCGCGGCCAAGCGCGCGCCATCCCGGTTCGAGCAACTCTGCAACACGCCGCGTTCGCTGAGTCCGTTCCTCCTGGTCGCAGGACTCGTGTCGGGCAACGGCCTGGTGGCGCTGTCGAACAGCCCCCTCGCGCGGGTCGGTGCGGCGACGCTGACGCTGCTCACGGTGCTCGCCGTGCTGCGCACGCTGCGCGCCGGAACGGCCCGACCGTTCGTCGCAGCGGTCGTTCTGACCGGGCTGCTCGCGGCGATGCTGCACCGGTCTGCCGCCCAGGCACCGGGCGGCTGGAGCGGGGTGTTGACGCTCGTGGTCGACGCCTACGCGATCGGCCTCGGCCTCGGCGCGCTGCTGGCGGGGGTCCGCCTGCTGTCCCCGCTCAGGGCCGCGCTGCTGCTGTTCTCCGCCGCATCGACGGTCGCGGTCGGTGCAGCAGCCCTCGAATGGCGTGCGACGGGCAGCACCCCCGGAGCGGAGCCGCGGGCCGACGGGCAGGCGCGGCAGGCGGAGGACCTACGCGCGTTCTTCGTGCCGAACACGCAGACCTGGCTCGGTCCCACCGCCATCCCCGCACCCGGCGTCGGCTACCGGAACCCGGGAAACACCGTCACGAAGTGCTGCTACCCCGACAACCCGCGCGGCTACTTCGACGTCGAGCAGATCTACGGACCGCAGGACATGCGCGGGGCACTGCTGCGGGTCTCGTCGCAGGCCGAGGCAACCATACGCCCGACGCGTGAACGGACCGGCACGGTGCGCGTCGAGCCGACGACGATCGACAAGGAGGCCCCGTGGCGCATCCGCGTCGAGTTCCTGCAGGTGCCGGTGCGCGCCGGAGTGCGCTACACGGTCACCTGGCGCGCACGCGCTGACCGCCCGCGCCCGCTGCGCCTGGCCTCGTTCGATCCGGCAGAACAGAACACGCGCACCGGCCTCGAGAAGACGGTCATGCTCTCGGAGGAGTGGGGCGACCACTCGGCGGTGTTCCTCGCGACGCGGACGTCGAATCAGAACGTCCTCCAGTTCGTCGTCGGCCACGTCGCCGTTGCCGTCGAACTCACCGCGGTCGCGATCCAGGCCCACACGCGCGAGGCGGTGACGATGCAGCCGGACCGGTGGCGCCCCGCGGACCCGGCGACGGCGCTCGAACGCTCGGCTACGGGTGTGCGGCTGGTGCCCGGACCGGCGCGCACGGCGGGAGCGGACCGCGAGTTGTTCCCGATGGCGCAGGGCGCCGAGTACGAGTTCACCCTGCGGGCACGCGCCGACGTCGACCAGCAAGTGGCCGCAAGCGTGTTCGATGCCACCGATCCTTCGCAGATGCTCGGCCTCGGCCCGCCGCTGGCCCTGACCAAGGACTGGAAGGTGTTCGGCGCGCGGTTCACGGCACCGCGCGACGCCGCGCAGCCGGTGTTCACGGTCCGCGCCGCCAACGCCGCCGCGGCGATCGACATCGACGGGTTCCATCTCGCGAGCCACGACCCTGGCCCCACGGTCCTCGTCCCGCCGCGCTACACCGTCAGCAACCAGCTCAACGCCGAGGGGTTTCGCGACACCGACCATCCGCTGGCGAAGGCACCGGGCACCTACCGCATCGCGTGGATCGGCGATTCGTTCACCTTCGGTCAGGGCGTGCACGAACAGGACACGTTCGTGCGGCGGGTCGAGCGTGCGCTCACGACGCGGATGCAGGACCGGCCCGAAGCGATGAACTTCGGCGTTTGCGGCTACTGCACGCAGCAGGAGGTCACCTGCTACGAGCAGTCGGCTGCGCGGTACGAGCCCGACCTCGTCATCGTGACGATGGTGTACAACGACAACCTCTCGTACGAGGACGAGAAGCGGCTCGGCTTCCACGAGCCGCCGACCGGGGCGGCCCTGGTGCGCTACTGGCAGCAGCTCAGCCAGACCTACGAGAAGGTCGGCTACGAAGGGTGCGTCGTCGAACTGAAGAAACTCGACGAACTCTGCCGGCAGCGCGGCTCGCGCCTCGTGGTCGTGGTGTTCCAGCGTGCCAACGACGTGGGCTACAGCGAGAAGATGGGCACGACCATCCGCGAGGGACTGAAGGACACGGGCGTGCCGATCCTCGACCTGGCCGAGGACTTCCGCACGTTCCCGTGGGAGATCCAGGAAGTGCATCCGACCGACGGGCACCCGAACGAACTCGGCCATGCGATCGCCGCGGATCGCATCGTCGAATTCCTCTGCCGCGAAGTGCTGGCGGGCAAGCTGAAGTAGCGGCCCAGGGGCCGCGACTCCGTGCCCGCCGGCGGCGATGTTCTCCCGCCCCGCGCGTGGAGAACGCCAGCGCAATGCCAACGCCGTGATCCGGTCTCCGCGCGGCCAGTTCCCGCAATGCCCCATGGACAGCCACGCGTTGGCGCACTAGGGTCGATTGACCCCTTGCGGGGCTGGAGACTCGCAATGCTCGTCACACGCTTCGTCGCCGTGTCGCTTGCAGCTTGGTTCGCCGTTGCCCTGGCACCGGCGCAGATGCCTGGCGAATTCGACTTCGACATCTCGCAGCTGACGGTGTCCGTGATCCCGCCGAACGGCAGCACGCACGTGATCTCGGCGCCGGTCACCTACACCGGCCAGAACTTGCGGCTCAACGCGCCGCTGCGCATCACCGCGGCGGGCGAGCTCCGGCTGTTGCGCTCCCAGCTCGAGGTCGTCGGCAGCGTGACGCTCGAGGACGGCGGCCGGCTCACGGTGATCGACTCCGACCTGCTGTTGCGTCAGACGTTCTCGCAGCAGTACGACTTGCGAGTCGAGGGCGGCCTCGTCCACACCGAACGCGCGCGCATCGGCAGCTCCTACGTCGGCACCAGTCTGTTCCTGACCCGGATGCTGCACCTGCGCGGGACGTGGCTCGCACGCCACACGGTGTGTCAGTGCCTCGCGCTGATCATCGCCGACGGCAGGAACGGCTGGTTCGGCAATCCCCTGCACAAGGGCGGCTCGCTGTTCGGGCTCGGCGTCTACGAGGGAGACCGCGCCGATGCGCTGCACATGACCGGAATGGGCGACGTGCACCTGACCAACGGCACGATGAACATCGCCCTCTACCTGGACGCGGCCGGTTCGCCGGTGCCGACCACGACGACGATCGACCTCGATCGCCGCGTGCCGCTGACCCGCACGTACGGCGACCCGCTCATCCACGCCGGCGTGACCAATGCGATCGCCAACAACCCGTACTGGCTGTCGCTGAACAACCACCGCAGCTCGCTCTGGCAGTTGTTCGCCGTCAACGCGAACAGCGCGCTGCCCCTGCAGACCGTCCACCTGCAGAACGCCGAGGATGTCATCTGCAACTTCCGCGGCACCAACTTCACCGGCTCACCGATCCTGGCCGGGCCCTGGGCCAGCCACTACGCCACCCTGCCTGGGTTGCCGTCGACGGCGAAGCCGGGGCATCACGCGCTGCCGCCCGGGTGCTCGGTCCAGCTTGCGAACGTCAAGTACGAGTCGGGGCCCAACCCGGGCGACTGGAACAGCATCCGTTCCTGGGGCATCTACGCCTCGGGCACCGGCACCAACCTCACCGTCAGCGGCCCGTCGCTGATCGCCGAGCTGCAACTCACGAGCGGCACGATGAACCTGTCGGGAACAGGCAGCTTCGACATGGGCGTTCGCGCCAACACGTGCCGCCTCTACCAGGGTGCCAACCTGACGATCACCAACGCCGCGATCGGTGACTTCCAGAACACGAGCCTGATCGGTCTCGTCGAGGCCAACAACCAGGGGGTCTGCACGATCACGAACAGTCGCGTGGCGAACGTCCGGTTCCGCACGACCAACGCGAGCGCTGCGATCAGCGCGACGAACTTGTTCGGCGCGGAGAACGTCATCGTCGACACCGCGGGAGGCGGCGTCGTCACGATCACCCAGGCGACGCCCACGCAGTCGTGGGACCGGCAGAACCTCGGCTTCGAGTCGAGTCCCTTGCTGGCCGGCAACACGCCGCCGTATTGGGCCGCCACGTCGGTGACGGGTTCGGCCGTGGCGACCGCCGCGCCCGGCGCCCCGGGCACCACGTCCTACGAGTTCCTGGCCACGGCGAACGGCGCCTCGCTGGAGAAGCAGTTGACGCTGCCCCCGGAGACGAGCCTGACGATGATCGGCGCGGCGCGCATCCTCACGCCCCCCGGCAGCGGCGGGATCGTCGCGTCGATGAGCCACGGCGCCGCCACGCCGTCCGCCGCGCTCAATCTCGGCATCGTGAACGCATGGCAGCGCTTCCAGGTGCCGCTGCTGACCACGACCGCTGCCGGCACGGCGGCGTTGCGGTTGCAGGCGACGGGCACGCCCGCCGTGGTCCAGCTCGACGACTTCCGCGTCGTGCTGGGAAGTTGGTGGGACCAGGACAACCTGGCCAACCTGGACTTCGAGGGGCAATGCCGCGACCGCGGTTTCGCCCCGGACTACTGGCGCGCGCCCGATGGTTGGACGGCGTTCCAACTGCGGAGCGAGCCCGACCCGACGGTCACGCGACCGGGTGCCAACCCCGGGTCCCAGTCGTTGCGGGTCGTGCCCACGCACCCCTCGGCCAACATCGGCAAGGTGCTGACCTTCTTCCGCGCTGGCGAGTCCGTGCGGGTGCGAGGCTGGGTCCTCGGCACGTCGACGGCCGGCGCGAACATCCAGGTCATCGTCGGGAACGGCCCGAACTACTTCGTCGTCGCGCCCCCGAACGTGTTCTCCGGGCCGATCGCGTGCAACGGCACCTGGCAGTTCGTCGACGTGACGTACGTCGTGCCGGTCAACCCGATCTACACCCGCGTCGGAGTCAGTGTATTCGGCATGGCCAACGTGCCGGTCTGGTTCGACGACTTCACCGTGGAGGTCCAATGACACCCTTCTTCCGTGCGCTGCGCGCGGCGGTCGTGCTCGGCACGACGACGGCGACGAGCGTGGCCCAACTGGTCTGGCCGGCGGCGTACTCGGCCACTCCTGGCAATGCGGTCATGAACGCGCCCTTCACGGTCGGCAGTGGCCACCCGACGACATCGACGAAGTTCATGGTCGTGATCGACCCGGCGACGCTGCCGTTCGGCACGGGCACGGTGCTCTCGCAACTGTCGATGCGCCGCGACGCGAGCTACACCACGACGCCGTACGCGTCGTCGACCGGCGCCTTGCGCGTCCGCATCGGCCGCACGCTCGTCGGTCCCGACCTCGTGCAGGACGTGCGGTTCCATCGTCTGTGGGACGGGGTGCCGACCCAGGTGTTCAACGCCACCTCGAGCACGCCGTTCACGGTGCCCGCTGGACCGGCACCCGGTGCCAGCCTGCCCCCGTTCAATGTCGTGATCCCGTTCACGACGACGTTCACGTGGACCGGCGGTCCGCTCGGGATCGAGATCACGTGGACGCCGACGTCGGGAAGCTCGTCCTGGCGCATCGATGGGTTCACGGTGCCCGAGGCGATGCCGGGGACGTACCGGACGCTCGGGCCTGGTTGCCCGGGCAGCCATGGGTTCACGGCGTTCCAATACGCACTGCCCGAGACCAACCGCCCCGGCACGATGTTGACGATCCAGGCCGAGGGTGGCGTGCGCGGCACGACGCCGAGTCTGCAGGATTGGGCAGTACACACGATCGGCCTCTCGAACACGTTGTGGGGCACGATCCCCTTGCCAGTCGACCTGCAAGGGCCGCTCGGCATGCCGGCAGGTTGCCTGCTGCGTGTCGACCCGTTGGTCATCACCCCCGTGCCAGTCACCAATCCCTCGGTGCTGTTCACGCGCGCGGTCGTTCAGTACGTGATGCCCAACCAACCGCACATCGCCGGCGGGCAGCTCTACAGCCAGTGGGTGTTTCTCGACCTCGGCATCAATGCGCCGTTCCAGGGCACGATCTCGGACGGCATCGAGATCACGCTCGGATCGCTGGCTCCGCCTGCTGCGCCGCGCACCGGGCGCACCATCTGGAAGTACGGGGCGCAACCGACCGTGAACGAAACGGACTCGGGCCGCATGGTCCCGACCGGCTACGGGCCGATCCTGAAGTTCAACTGATGCCGGGCGGCTTCGCGGCGGATCCGACCGCCGCGAGCCAAGGCCTGCCTGCGCGCGCCGAACTCTCGCCGGGCCATTCCCGGCTTGGTTGCAGCTACGCTTCGCCGCCTCGCGAGGACCCATGCTGACGACCCTGATGTTCGCGCTGCTGCTGCCACAGGACCCCGGCGCCATCACGCCCTGCCCGCCGTGCGCGCCGCTGAACGAGCCGCCGTGCTCGTACGTGATCACGCAGCATCAGAAGGGTCTGGTGAAGGACGACGATCCGGTGATCGCGTGGATCCGCGCACGCCACAACGGCGGCGCCGCCCCACTGCGCCACTTCCTGTCCGGGCCGCGCGTGGTGAACGACACCTACGGGCTGTTCTTCTACGACCCCGATGGCGGCTACGTCGCCGCGTACGAGAAGGCCTACGGCTACGCGTTCCATGGCTGGCGGCGCGGCGTGATGGTGGTGAAGCACGAGGACGGCACGCTGTTCTCCGCGCTGTCGGGCCTCGGCATCGAAGGGCCGCGCCAGGGGCAGCAGCTGCCGCGCACGCCGAGCCTGACCACGACCTGGGGCCACTGGCTGCTGCTGCATCCCGAGTCGACGGCCTACGACCTGTTCGACGGCAAGCACTACCCGGTGGTCGAGCTGCCGAAGGAACCCGACCCGCGCAGCGTGGCGACGCGCGGCAAGGTCGACCCGCGCCTGCCGGCCGAGGCGCCGGTGCTCGGCGTGCGCGTCAACGGCCAGTGCATGGCGTTCTCGCTCGTCGATCTGCCGGCGCGCGAAGTGCTGCAGGACAAGGTCGGCGGCGTCAGCGTGGTCGTGTTCGTGCAGGATGTCGCGCGCGCGGCGACGGCGTTCCGCGCGGTGAAGGGCGACGTGCGGCTCGACTTCGCCGTCGACGTGATCGCGCCGGTGACGGCGCCGTTCCGGGACAAGAACACCGGCACCCGCTGGTCGATCGCCGGACGTGGCATCGATGGCCTGTTGCGCGGCGAGGAGCTGGTGTGGGTCGACAGCGTGAAGTGCAAGTGGTTCGCGTGGGTCGCCGAACACCCGGATACCGCGCTGCACGTGGCGCCGCCGCCACCGGAAGAGGCAAAGAAGTAGTCGTGCCCGCGCTGCTGCTCTGCGCGCTGGCGCTGCTGGCCGCCTGTGCCGGGGCACCGCCGTCGATCGGGCATGGCGAGTTGCTGGCTCCGACGGCGGTCGGTTCCTGGTTCCGTGACCCGGCCGCTGCCGAACCCGAGACCGTGGTCCTGATGGTCGGCGGCCACGCGGACGTGGAGGTCGCAGCCGCGGCGCAACTCGTGCGCAGCCAAGGCCGGCGGCTCGGCTACTGGCTGGAGATCGGTCGCGACGAAGCGTTGGCGAACGCGCACCCCGAGTGGATGGCGAGCCTGCAAGGCCACGACGAGTGGCAGCGCGAGCACGGCGCGCACGCGGTCGGCGCCGGCGAAGTCGTGCAGGTTTGGCCCTGGGTGCCGGTCGCCTACGCGGAGGCGTTCGCGGCCCATCGGGAACGCGTGCGCGCGCGCCTCGCCGCGTTGCCGCCCGCGGACTTCGTGCTGCTGAACGACCTGCAGGGCCCGCCTGCCTCCTGCGGCTGCGGCAACATCCTGTGTCGCTGGGCGACCGACTACACGCTCGGGGGTCGCCAACCGGTGCGCAGCGCCACACCGCTCGGCGCCGACGCGGCGGCGCGCTTCGTTCAGGAAGTGCAGGCGATGGTGCCGGCGAGCCGCGTGATCCCGGTGTGGGTCACCGAGTGTGAGGAGGCCGACACGACCGCCGACGGGGCGTGCCACGGCGTCGGTTGTTACCACGGCGCGTGCTGGCGCGAGTTCGACCGGCAGTGGGCGCCGCTGCGCGCAGTGACGCCGCAGGTGGCGCTGCTGCTGCCGTACCTGGCGTTCCGCCGCGATCTGCCGCGTTTCGGCGCGACCGCGGGCTGGGTGGGTTTCGCGATCGAGCATCTGCGCACGCGCGAGCACGAACGGCACGGCCGCGAGCTGCCCGGCAGTTCCCTGATCGCGGTGCTCGAAGGCTGGAATGCGCAGGCCGACGTCGCGGCGCAACTCGCGCAAGCACGCGCCGCCGGCGTGCACGACGTGCTGGTGGCGCGCGCCCCGATCGAGCAGTCGTTCGTGCCGCGCGTCCGGCGAGCGACGCACTGATCGCGGGGCGCCTGCCTCCCCGAAGTCCGCGGCGACGTGGACGCGCGGGGCCCCACCCAACACCGCCCACCTCGGGCGACGCGACCACGATGAGGAGGCACCAGAGGCGCAGCCCCTTCCGGGCGGTGCGCCTCGCGTCGCCGGCGAAATCGCGAGAGGCAGAGGAATCACGATCCGACGAGTTAGATCGGCGCCGCGATGTCGCTCCTACCCGAGTCATGGTCGCCAAGCCGTTCTCGCGTACGCTCGTTCCAGCCCTCTTCGTCGTTGCCACCGCAGGTTGCTCTGGCGGCGGCTCAACAGACTCAGCTCTCGGTCAGGGAGTCAACCTGAGCGGCGACTGGGCGTTCACCTACCTCGTCACGAACGTCCAGGGCACGTGCTCGGGAACCGTGGTCGGCCAGCAGCTGACCGTGCAGGGCTCGGTTGTCCAGGACAGCGGCAGCCTGTCGCTCACGATCGACACCCAGACGTTCGCCGGCACGCTCACGGGAACGACGGCCAATCTGACCGCCAGTGAGACGAACGGCGCGACCACCGTCGTGATCGACCTCGTGCTGCAGTTCACTGCGAACGGCGAGATCTGCACGGGTACCGCCCGGTCGACGACGAGTGAGAGCGGCGCCGTCGTTTGCGTTGCCGACGCGAACATCACCGCCGTGCGCAGCGCGGCGACGGCGTTGCTCGACGATCCCACGTGGTCGCCCGTTGCCGCGGAGCATGGGTCGGTCCGGTGGAACGACGGCGAGAGCGCTCCCGGCAGCAAGGGCCCAACCGTTGCCGCCACGCTGTGCGAGGGGGAGGCCGGCACCCACTGGCTGGCTCTGACGTTTTCGACAGCAATCGACAGCGTCGTCATCCGACGCCCCGAGCAACCGGGTCACTGGTCGATCACGTTCGTGACGCCCAGAAAGTCCGTGCTCGTCGGTCTGTCGTGGCCCGAGTTCACCCACGGCGACCAGGTGTTCGTCCGCGGCGAGAGTGCAGGGTCGTCCGGGGCCGAGATCGAGCTGATCCTCCCGTAGGCACTCGGCTCGACGGGAACACCCGATCCCGTTCGCACATCGTGGACCTCCACGCGCACCGCCGCGCGCAGCGAGAACCCCTCGGGATCCCGCAGCGCAGGCACCCTTCCACCTCGCGCCGGCAGAAGCGCGGCACCTCCCGTTCGCCAGCTTCTGCCCGCTGCACGAACGTCGACCACTCCGCCAGCACCCAGTTGCCAGAGCACCGTCGTCTTCGGCTGCCGTCGCCGGCGCTGCGCACCGATCGCCCCCACGCACGATCCGTCCCCGGGAATCGCCGACGGTTACGCAGCAGCACCCGCCGCGAGTAGATTCCGCGCCGCGTGACGACGCCCGACTTCACCAGGCTCCCGTACGGCTTCGCCGAGTTTCCGCCGCCCACCCTCGACACCTGGCGTGCCGCCGCCGGCCCCACCGAGCCGTGGACGTCGCCCGAAGGCATCGCGCACCGCGTCGTACACACCGCCGCCGATGCGAACGTGCCCCACCAGGGCGGCGTGCCCGGCGTGCCGCCGTTCCTTGGCGGACCCTACGCGACGATGTTCGCGCAGAAGCCGTGGACGATCCGTCAGTACGCCGGCTTCTCGACGGCCGAGCAGACCAACGCGTTCTACCGGCAGGCACTCGCCGCCGGACAGCAGGGGCTGTCGGTCGCCTTCGATCTCGCCACGCACCGCGGCTACGACAGCGACCACCCGCGCGTCGCGGGCGATGTCGGCATGGCCGGCGTCGCCATCGACTCGATCGCCGACATGCGGGTGCTGTTCGCCGGCATCCCGCTCGACAAGGTCTCGGTGTCGATGACCATGAACGGGGCGGTGATCCCGATCCTCGCGCTCTACATCGCCGCCGCGGCCGAGCAGGGCGTCGCCGCGAACAAACTGTCCGGGACCATCCAGAACGACATCCTGAAGGAGTTCATGGTCCGGAACACCTACATCTACCCACCCGGACCGAGCATGCGGATCGTGCGCGACATCTTCGCGTACTGCGGCGAGCGCATGCCGAAGTTCAACTCGATCAGCGTCAGCGGCTACCACATCCACGAAGCGGGCGCGTCCGCCGACCTCGAACTCGCCTACACGCTCGCCGACGGCCTCGAGTACCTGCGCACCGGTGTCGCGGCCGGGCTCGACGTCGACAAGCTCGCGGGGCGCATGTCGTTCTTCTTCGCGATCGGCATGAACTTCTTCACCGAGATCGCCAAGCTGCGCGCCGCGCGCCTGCTCTGGAGCAAGATCGTGCACGCGTTCGGCGCGAAGGATCCGAAGTCGCTCGCGTTGCGCACGCACTGCCAGACCTCGGGCTGGTCGCTGGCGGCGCAGGATCCCTACAACAACGTCGTGCGGACCTGCCTCGAAGCGCTGGCTGCCGTGCTCGGCGGCACGCAGTCGCTGCACACCAACGCCCTCGACGAGGCGATCGCGCTGCCGAGTGCGTTCTCGGCCCGCATCGCGCGCAACACGCAGCTGATCGTGCAGGAGGAGAGCCACGTGACGCACGTCGCCGATCCGCTCGCCGGATCGCACTACGTCGAGTGGCTGACCGACCAGTTGGCGCGCAAGGCCTGGGCCCTGATCCAGGAAGTCGAGGCCATGGGCGGCATGACCAAGGCGATCGAGGCCGGTCTGCCCAAGCTCCGCATCGAGGAGTCGGCGGCGCGCCGCCAGGCCGCGATCGACTCGGGCCAGGAGACCATCGTCGGCGTCAACAAGTACCGACCCGCCCAACACGAGCCGCTCGACATCCTGTCGATCGACAACACCGCGGTGCGCGAGGCACAGATCGCGCGCCTCGAGACCTTGAAGGCATCCCGCGACGCGAGCAAGGTGCAGCAGGCGCTCGCGGCGCTGACCGCCGGGGCGCGCGGCACCACGAACCTGCTCGAACTCGCGGTGCACGCGGTGCATGCGGGCGCCACCGTCGGCGAGGTCTCGACGGCGATGGAGGTCGTGTTCGGCCGCCACACCGCCAGCCCTCGCACCGTGTCCGGAGTCTATGCTGCGGCCGGCAAGTCGATGGACCAACTGCGGACAGCCCAGACCCGCACGGCGGCGTTCCTGCAGCGCCACGGCCGGCGGCCGCGCATCCTGATCGCCAAGATGNNGCCGACATGGGCTTCGACGTCGACATCGGGCCGCTGTTCCAGACGCCGGCCGAGGTCTGCAAGCAGGCGATCGAGAACGACGTGCACGTCTGCGGCATCAGCACGCTCGCCGGTGCGCACAAGACGCTGGTTCCCGAGCTGATCGCGATGCTGAAGGCCGCCGGCCGCGGCGACGTGCTGGTCGTCGCCGGTGGCGTGATCCCCGAACCGGACTGGCCCGCACTGCGCACCGCCGGCGTCGCCGAGATCTTCGGCCCGGGCACGGTCATCCCGCAGGCGGCTCTGCGCCTGCTCGACCTGCTCGATGCCTCCTCGCCGCGCTGAGCGCGCCGGTCAGTACTCGAACCCTTCGGCGCCGGCGAGCTCGGCGTTGGGATAGATCAGGTAGCACGTCTTGCACTTGCCGAGTGGTCGCTCGGTGAACACGTGCTGCCGGTAGCTCCGGTAGGTGTCGCCGTTCCAGATCTCGTGGAACGGCGTCTTCTGCATGTTGCCGAACGCCGGCATGCCGGCGAGGCAGCACGGCACGACGTCGCCGTACGGCGCGATGTAGACGCGCCGCCACAGGAACCAGCACTTGATCGGCGGGGGGCCGCACGGACGCGCGGGGGCTTCCTTCGCCACCGCCGGCCCGGCGGCCGGAGCCGCCGCGGGCGCCGCCGCAACCTGCGGTTCGTCCCGGGTGTCGCCGAAGTTCGGCGGAATCGAGATCTTCACGCCGAGCGCCTTCGCGACCTCGCGCGTGCGATCCTGCCATTCGTTGGCGTAGGCGCGGCAGTAGTTGAGCGACTCGGCCTTCAGGCTCGGGTGGAAGGTGACGAGGTGGTTGAACACGATCTCGTCGCCGCCCCACTTCTTCACCATCTCCACGAACGCCGGCGCCTCCGCGACCGTGCGCTTCATCAGGATGTAGTTGAAGTTCATGCGCGGCCGCGCCGCGCGCTGCATCTCGAGCCGCTTCTCGGCGAAGCGGCTGATGTTCGCGAACACCTCGTCGAACTCGGCGCCAGTGCGGATCGAGTTGTAGGTCGCGCGGGTGGCGCCATCCATCGAGAAGGTCACGAGCTCCAACGTGCGCAGCAGCTGCTCGCGGAACTTCGACTCCTTCATCATCAGCGTGGCGTTGCTGACCATCTCGAGCTTCATGCCGTAGCGCTCGAGGTCGTCGAGCTTCTGCTGCATCTTCGGCGTCATCAGCGGCTCGCCGAACGCCGACAGCTGCATCGTCTTCGCGTACGGATACAGCTCGCGCACGACGCGCTCGTAGACGTCCTCGTCCATCATCACCTTGGGTGAATTCGGGTCGAGGAACTGGTTGCACATGAAGCACTGCAGGTTGCAGACCGTGGTGCTCGTGAGGTTGATCCACGTCGGCATCGCCCGGGCGAACGGCGCGCACACGGCTTCGTCCTCGGCCGCGAGCCGTTCGTTGGCAGCCTTGAACTCGGGGCTGCCGAACGGCAACGCAGCGAGTTCGGCGGGCCACGACTCGAGCACGCGGGGGTCGGCAGGGGCGATCGTCATCGGTAGCGCTCGCCGTATCGGCCGGCGAGGGGGCGATCCTACCACCCGGCCGCCAAGCCTCGCGCCCGGCGGTCAGGCGGGCGGCTCGAGCGGCCGATCCAGGATCACGACGCGCCACGCCACCACCTCACCGACCAGCAGGTCGGCGGCGCGTTCCGCGAACGCGGTGACGTCCGGCACCATGGCGCGCGCCGCCTTCCCCACTTCGTTCGCGAGTCGCACGCGTTCTCGCTGCAAGCCTGCAATGTGCTCGGTCATCGCACGGGAGCGCTTCGCCAACCGGCGGAACTCGCCCTGGTTGTTGATGCCCGCCAGCGCCGCCCCGAGTGCTGGCAACACCGCGCACAAGAACGTGGCGAACCGGCCGGCCGAGCCGTCGACCAGGTGAAGCACGTGGGTCAGGCACGCGACTCCGGTCACGACGAGGAGTACGACACCCACCAGCTGGATCCGGGACTCGACACGGTGGCAACGCTCGCGGTTCCCATCGTGGTAGTTCCACTGTTTGTCGAGCACGCGGCCGAGTTCGCCCAGGCAGTCGCCGAGCCATGCCGGGTTGACGCGACCGTTCGGCAGGTCGAACGATCGCGCGACGGCGCGCGCCAACCAGTCCATCCACGTTTCCGCCGGCTCGCCATACGAAGACAGATGCGCCGCGGCATGCGCGAACGGCCGCGCGCCGCCGAGCGGTAGCACGAGTCGCAGGTGACGGACCAACTCCGCGGCGAGGCGGCAGTCGAGGAAACGATCGTGGCGGCTGTGCGCACGTTCGCGCACGACCAGGAACCCGATCCAGAGCAGGCATGCGAGCTCGGCCCCCGCGATCGCGGCGACCGTGGCGGGATGCTCGGCGGCATCGAGCCCGAACCAGAACGGCACCAACGCCAAAGCCACCGCCGCTGCGCCGAGCAGGTAGACCAGCAGGAACGCAGATCGGTACTGCGTGGCATAGAGCCCGGACAGCCCGTTGGGCCATGCATAGAACGGCCGCAGGGCGTTCACGACCTTCCCGCCGACCGTCGAGGGATCGCCACTCCACCCGTCCTCGGCAGCCTGCTCCTCGAAGTCGCGCGTCGCGCACGTGATCGCCGGACGATTGGCGCCGCCGACGAGCCAGAAGAACACCGGCCACACTTTCGCGTAGCTGCGCGCCGGTCGATGTTCGCGGTAGTAGCGGAACAGATCGCGGAACGGCGATTCCGCCGTCTCGACCGGCAGGACACGGAACCACTGCAGCGCCCGGCGCAGCCAACCTGGGCGCGCTGGATTCGACGCCTCCGGCAGATCGAGCTGTTCGCGCACCGCCGCAGCGACCTGGTCCACCGCTGGGCCAGCGGCCGGCTGCAGCGGGCCTCCGGCGCCGAGCCGGCGGGCGAGGATCGCCTCGGCCGCCAGCACCTGCCAACGCCCTGGGTCCTTCGCGTAGATCCACACCACACGCGCGCGTCGTCGCGCCGCAAGCTCGATCGCGTACTCGGTACCGCCCGATCGGCCGCGCCACTCGCCGTCCCAGACGACGATCAGCAGGTCGGACTGGTTGACCACGACGCGCGTCGCAGCGGCGTACGCCGCCGCAGCAGCGTCGCGTCGGCCGTCGAGCTCGAACAACGTGCGGCGCCCCTCGCACGCGCCAAGCAGCTCGCGGAACTCGGCCACCGAGGCCGGAGTGAAGTCGCTCTCGAAGTCGTCCTGCGGGAACGGCATCGGCACGACGAGCTGCCACGTCGGCCGGGCTACGATCGCGCGAGCAAGCGCACGGTCGGCCCCGTCGGCGAGCGGCGTGACGGCGCGCAACGCCGCGCCGCCCGGCGCGTAGCCGCTGGAGTCGTTCTTCGCGACTTCGCCAACGGCTTGTTCGACGGCTGCGACGATCGACGACACCGTCGAGTCGAGCGGCCGGACGGAGGCCTCAGGCAGCCGGTCCGGCCGGTGCCCGACGATGCCGAGCCGGAACGCGAGCGGCGGGCGCGGCGGGGACGTCGTCATGCGCGCAGCCGCGCCTCGAGATCCAGGATCGCTTCGGGCGCCAGCGCATCGGCCGGCAGCGCGCCAGAGGCTCGCAGCCGTTCCCGATGACGTCGCACCAACGCGAGGTTGTCGGCCGTGGTCTTGCTCTCCCAGGTTTCACGCCGCCGCGCGAGTGCGCTGCCGAGCCACCGGTGCGCCGCCTTCGGGTCCGATGCGAGCACCGAGAGCTCGAGCATGGTGGCGTGGTCCCAGTAGTCCTCACGCTCGTCCGGCAGCGAGTCGAGCCGACGCATGACCGAGTAGCGCACGACCGGCAGCAGCTCGCGCCAGCGTCCGTCGTCGGCAAGTTGCATCAGCGTCACCGCGTTCACGCCCGGATACGAGTCCCGCCAGTCGGCCTGGAACCCCCGCAAGTAGCTCTCGATCGCCTTGTGCAGTTGCGCGTCGGCGTGCGAATCGCCGCTCGCGACGGCCTCGACCCAACGGTCCTTGTGGATGCGCCCCATCAGACCGCAGTTCTCCGGGCTCGGCCCGTAGACCTGGATGACCTTGCGCAGCACCTGCTCGGCCTCTTCGCGGCGCTCGCAGCGGTTGAGAGCGAAGCCGTACTGCTCCTGGATCAGACGCTGCCGGAAGACGTGCTCCGGCAGGCGTTCGACGAACGCCACCATCGCGTCATGCAGCTCGACCGCGCGCAGCGTCAGCAACGCATCCACGAGCACGCCGACTTCGACCCGCTCCAGGTCGCCGAGCGCTGCCACCCACGCCTCGATCTCGGCGCGCGCCGCGGCCATCGCCGCCTTGCCGGCCGCGCCGTCGCGGCGACGCAGGTCATCGCCCTTCAGGTGCCGCGCTCGCATCGCGGCCAGTTGCTCCTTCGCCCGCTCCGAGTACTGCGCGACCTCGCGGAACGTGTCGGTCGCCGAATGCGGCAACGCCGGCGGCTGGTAGTCACGGAAGAGCTCGAAGATCGGGCTGTCGCGTTCGACCTTGCGCGCCTCGCGCAGTCGATGCGCCAACGCCTCGCGATCGCGCGCGAGACTGCCGAGGCGCGCCTGCGCGTCGAGGTCGTAGCGCACGCTGCGGACGAGGCTGACGTCGAACTTCAGGTCGGTGTCGTGCGAGAACACCAGGATCGTCGTGCGCGGCCGCGTCGCATGCCGGACCCCGACCTCGTAGTAGACGTTCGCGTTCGCGGTCGAGAGATCGGCGACCGCGAACGGACACAGCAGCAGCCGCTCGAACATCTGCTTGTGCACGATGCCGCCGCGCGTCTCCTCGTCGCTGCGCAACGGGCGCAGTCCCGCGTCCTCGATCGCCGGCCGGATCAGCTGCTCGTACACGACATCGAAGTCGATCACTCGCCCGGATTGGTCCGGCTTGCGCCCGAACGGCATCAAGACGAAGCAGAGTTCCCGGGGATCATCGTTCATGGCGGCGACCTCAGACTCGAACATACTCGCGCCACGCCGGCGTCGTCGCCATCACGCCGCGACATCGCATCCCATCCGCAGCACGTCCGGTCGATCGCCTCACGCCATGCCCGCCCGCCGCATCGTCCGCGTCCGCACGCCAGCGCCGTTCGACCTGCGCCTGTGCTTGCACGGCCACGGCTGGGTCGCGCTGGCGCCGCACCGCTTCGACGAGGCGACGACGACGCTGCACACCGTGCTGCGGCTCGGCGACGGCACGCACGATGCGGTCGACGCCGAACTGGACGCCGTCGCGCCGAACAGGCTGCGCCTCCGGTTGACCGGGCACCGCGCGCTCACTGCCGCCGACGGCGCCCGCGCGGCGAAGCAGATCCGCCACATGCTGCGGCTCGACGACGACCTGAGTGCGTTCCACGCCCGCTGCGAACGCGACGTGGACCTGCGCTGGGCCGCGCGGCGCGGTGCTGGCCGGATGCTGCGCTCAGCGAGCGTGTTCGAGGACCTGATGAAGCTGCTCTTCACCACGAACACCACGTGGTCGGGCACCGAAGCGATGACGAGGAACCTCGTCGCGGCGGCGGGCAGCGAAGCCCCGAGCGGAGCGCGCGCCTTTCCGACGCCGCAGCAATGCCTGCGGCCGGAGCAGTTCTTCCGCGATGTCGTGCGGACCGGCTACCGCGCCGCCGCGGCCCGCGACCTGGCGCGCGCGTTCGCTGGCGGCCGCCTGACCGACGCCCTGTTCCTGCAGCCGCAGCCGGCCGACGATCTCTGGCGACGCTTGCTGGCCCTGCGGGGCTTTGGCCCCTACGCCGCCGGCCAGGCGATGCGGCTGTGCGGGCACTACGAACGGCTGGCGCTCGACAGCTGGTGCCGCGCCCGGCTCGCCGAGCTGGCCGGCCGGCGCCGGCCGCCAAGCGACCGCGCGGTGGAGCGCCGCTACGCCCGGTGGGCGCCGTTCCAGGGGTTGGCGCTGTGGCTCGATCTCACCGCCGACTGGCACGGCGAAGGCAGTTGACGGCTGCCAGCGGTGGCACCGCGGACTCGGCTCAAGCGCCTGGGCGATCGCTGCCGATGGCGGAACCGCCGAGCCCCTTTTCCGGGCCGCGCCACCTCCTACGCACCGAGTCGCATGAACGCACCCTCTTGGCTCCGCGGTCCTGCCCGTTCCATCGCCGGCATCCTCGCCCTCGGCATGCTCGCCCTCGGCGCGTGCAACAGCGGCAGCACCAGCGAGCCGAGCTCAGCGGTCACGCTGACCAGCATCGCGATCACGCCGCCGCTGCCGTCGGTGGCGCCGGGCTTCACGCAGAACCTGATGGCGACCGGCACCTACAGCAACGCCACCACGGCCGATCTGACCAACGCCGTGCAGTGGTCGTCGAGCAGCACGGGCACCGCGACCGTCAGCAACGCCGACGGCAGCGAAGGCCGCGTCACCGGCGTCGGCGCCGGCACCGCGCAGATCACGGCCACCCACGCCGCGTCCGGCGTCACTTCGGCCGTCACGCTGACGGTCACCTCGGCAGCGCTGGCGAGCATCGCCATCACGCCGGCCGGATCGTCGGCGCCGCTCGGCGTCCTGCGGCAGTTCCGCGCCGTCGGCACCTTCACCGACGCGAGCACGTTCGACATCACCCAGTCGGTGTCGTGGATGTCCTCTGCGACGGGCGTGCTGGTGGTCAGCAACACAGCCGGCTCGCGCGGCGAAGGCTCGTGCATCGGCATCGGCGGCTCGACGATCACGGCCCAGCACACGACGACCGGCATCACCGCCACGACGGCGTTCACGGTGACGGCGGCGACCCTGACCGGAGTCACCGTCACGCCTGCCGGGTCGGCGACGGCTCTCGGCTACACGCGGCAGTTCAGCGCGACCGGCAACTACTCGGACAACACGACGCAGGACCTCACCGCGGCCGTGACCTGGTCGTCCTCGGACGTCGGCGTCACCACGATCAGCAACGGCGGCGGCAGCAATGGCCTCGCCACCAGCCTCGGCGTCGGTCAGTGCCAGATCACCGCGTCGCACGCTCCCAGCGGACTCGCCGGCTCGACGGTGATGCAGGTGACGCCGGCGACGCTGTTGTCGATCGCCGTCACGCCGAGCGGCCAGTCCGTCGTCGCCGGCTACACGCAACAGTTCACCGCGACGGGCACGTTCAGCGACGCCAGCACGCAGGACCTCACCACCAGCGTGACCTGGAGTGCGGGCAGTCCGACGATCGTCAGCATCAGCAACGCCGGCGGCAGCGAGGGCCTTGCCACCGGCCTCGCCGCGGGCTCGTCGACGATCGTCGCCACCGGAGCCGGCACGACGATTTCGGGTTCGACCTCGCTCGCCGTCTCCGCGGCGGTGCTCGAGTCGGTCGCCATCACGCCGACCAACTGGTCGCGCGCGCTGGGCTACACCCAGCAGTTCACGGCGATCGGCACGTTCAGCGACAACAACACGCAGGACCTGACGACGGCAGTGACGTGGGCCTCGAACACGCCGGCCTCCGCGACGATCAGCAACGCGCCAGGCACGCAAGGTCTCGCGACGACCGTCGCGGTTGGCCCGACCACGATCACCGCCACGCACGCGCCTTCGGGCCTCGGCGACTCGACGCAGTTCACGGTGACCGCCGTGGCGCTGGCTTCGATCGCCATCACGCCGGCCGCACCCTCGACCGCGCTCGGTTACAGCCAGCAGTTCACGGCGACCGGCACGTTCAGCGACAACAGCACGCAGAACATCACGTCGACGGTGACGTGGTCGTCGAGCAACGAGAGCATCGCGCTCGTCAGCAACGCGGGCGGGTCCCAAGGCCTCGGCATGCCGGTGTCGACCGGTGTCGCGACGGTGACTGCTACCGATCCGTCGACGAACGTCACGGCGTCGACGACGTTCACGATCACGCCGGCGGAGCTGGTGTCGATCACGGTCACGCCCGCGAATCCGTCGGCGACCGCCAACGGGGTGCTCGCGTTCACGGCGCTCGGCGCCTACAGCGACAACACGGCCGTCGACATCACCAGCAACGTGACGTGGAGTTCGTCGAACGCGCCGATCGCCACGATCAGCAACGCCATCGGCGCCCACGGCCTCGCGAGCTTGCTCGCCGCGGGCACCGCGACGATCACCGCGACGCACACCGCGTCCTCGATCAGCGGCTCGACGTTGCTCACGGTCACTGCGGGCGACTGATCGCGCCGCGACCGGCGAGGCGAGACGCCGCCACGTAGCCGGTCTAGACTGGGCGGGTGCGCTGCTTCGTCGCCCTCGATCTGCCAGAGCCGGTCTGCAACCACCTGGCGAACCTCGGCGAGCGGCTGCAGCGGCGCTTCCCGGTACGGATGGTGGATCGCCACCAACTCCACCTGACGCTGCTGTTCGCCGGCGATGTCGACGACCACGTCGTCGACGGACTCGCCGCGGCGGTGCACGCCGTCGCGCTGCCGCCGCTGCGGTTGCACCTGCGTGGGTTCGGGCATTTTCCCCCACGCGGCGTGCCGCGCGTGCTCTGGGCGGGACTCGGCGGCGACGACGCCGCCGTGGTCGCCCTGCACGAGGAGCTCGCGGCCCGGGCCGCCGAACTCGGCGTGCCGCGGGATGCCCGGGACTTCGCCCCCCACGTCACGATCGGACGGGTGAAGAGCGAATTCGGGGCGCTGGCCCTGGTCGACGCCTTGGCGGCGCTGGAAGTGGACCTGAAGACGAAGCCGTTCGCGCCGACCCAACTCGTGCTCTACGCCAGTGAGCTACGGCCGTCCGGGCCGGTGCACCGACCCCTGGTGGCGCGGCCGCTCCCGCCGGCAGCCCTGGCCTAGTCGTTTCCTTCCGGAACAAGCGACGGATCTCGACGTCGATGGGTCACTTGTGCCCCCTCGCCGACCGTGCGATCGTTGTCGCCCCGTCGCGCGTCGCCCCCTTCGGAACGCCCACCATGCGCCATTGCCTGTTTGCATCGCTCCTCGCGCTCACCGCCGCCGCCCTGACTGCACAGGCGGAAGTTCGCGCCGGCCCCTGGCAGACCGCCGGCAAGGTCCCGGCCGGCTGGGTGATCCACAACACGAAGAACTACCACATCCAGTCGCAGGCGGGGCCCGAGAAGGCGAAGCGCCTCGGCGACCACATGGAAGTGATGAACGCGGTCTACCGGCGCATGTTCAAGCCGGACAAGGGCGGCGTGAAGCTGCAGACGATCAAGCTGTTCAAGGACGACGCGAGCTTCCGCGCCTACGGCGCCCCGCCGGGCGCCGCCGCGTACTACAGTGCGGGCGACCGCGAGATGGTCTGCTACGACACCGGCAAGTGGAGCGACATCAAGGAGACCGCTCCGACCACCGGCCCGGAGACCGCGCGTGATCGGCTGGCGCGCCGCCTCGGCAGGTTCGAGGACATGATGAAGATGGACCTGCTCGGCTGCGCCGCCCACGAGGGCTGGCACCAGTACTACCACTGGCTGGTCGTGTCGCGGGTCGCGCTGCCGTCGTGGATCAACGAGGGCATGGGCGACTACTTCTACACCGCGTCACCGCTCGAAGGCCGCGGCAAGAAGGCGAACCTCGGCAACATCTTCGACGGTCGCTTGATGATCCTCAAAGCCGCCAAGAGCCAGGGCGCGATGGTGCCGCTCGAGCAGTTCCTGAAGATGCTGCAGCAGGACTACTACGCCAACCCGAGCGTCTGCTACGCGCAAGGCTGGGCGTTCTGCCAGTTCCTGCTGCACGGCGCGGGCGGCAAGTACGCGAAGATCATCCCGAACTACGTCACTCTGCTCTGCAACGACACCAACTGGCAGAACGTGCAGGCTCGCGCCTTCAAGGGCCTCGACCTCGCGGCGATGGAGAAGGAGTTCCACGCCTACGTGGACAGCATCGAGCCGAGCGTCAAGGAACCGTTCGGCGACGAAGGCGAAGAGGGCGACGGCGGCATGGAAGAACCACCGCCGCCCCCGCCGCCGGCCGAAGGCGGCGGCACGCCACCGGGCAGCGGCAACGGCAACGGCAACGGCAACGGCGGCGGGTGAGCGGCCGGGGCGCGGCCGGCGCCGTCACTCCGTCTCGATGTTGACGAGCACCTTCTGCACGTCGAGCGTGCGCGGCGCCTCGAGGATGCGCGCGGCGATGCGCCGGCACTCGTCGAGCGAGTAGCGCGCGAGCACCTTCAGCACGCCGCGCAGGCGCACCGGCGCGATCGAGAAGCTGCGGTAGCCGACGCCGAGGTAGAACGGCATGCGCACCGGATCGGCGGCGCTCTCACCGAACAGCACGATCTGCTTCTCGCGTCGCTCGGCATCGCGAGCCATGCGCGCCAGCGTCTCGAAGACGGCCGGGTGCACCATCTCGTGGTACTCGCGCACGGCGGCATTGTCGCGGTCGGCGGCCAGCAGGTGTGCCTGCAGGTCGTCCACCGCCACCACCGCGAAGTCGCTCTCGTTGAGCAGCGAGCCGAGCGACATCGCCGCCGCCGGCACTTCGATGATCGGGGCGAGCGCCAACTCGGAAGCGCACGGCACGCCGGCCTTCTTGAGCGCGACCCGCTCCTCGAGCAGCGCAGCCTTCACGCGCTGCAGATCCGACAGCCCGGTCACGAACGGGACCAGCACGGCGACCCCGTCGTGACCCGTCGCCGCGCGCAACACCGCGCGCAACTGCAGCCGCAACAGGTCGCGGTCGGAGAGCAGTCCGCGCACGCCGCGCAGGCCGAGCGTGGGGTTGCGTTCCTGATGGCGCAGTTCGCGATCGCGCGTCGAGGCCTGCACGTCGAGCAGCCGGAAGGCGATCGTGCGGCCGGCGTGCGCCTCGACCACCTGCCGGTAGGTCGCCACCAGCGTCTCCTCGGCCGGCTTCATCTTCGCGGCCAGGAACTGCAGCTCGGTGCGGTAGACGCCGATGCCGGCCATGCCGAAGGTGCGCACCAGGTCGGACTCGCCGGGGCTGCCGCACGATCCGAGCAGTCGCACGCTCACGCCATCGCGGGTGTGATGCCCGGTCGTCTCCGCGGGCGCCAACGCCTGCGCCTGGCTCGCCTTCCATCTCTGGACGCTCGCGGTCGCCTCGGTCAGCGCAGCGTCGTCGGGAGCGGTGTCGAGTTCGCCGGCCGTCGCATCGAGCACGGCGACGTCGCCGTCGCGCAGCAGGCGCGGCAGATCGCGAATGCCGGTGACCGTCGGGATGCCCATGCCGCGCGCGAGGATCGCTGCGTGCGAGCTCATGCCGCCCTCCTCGGCGACGATGCCCTGCACCTTCTCGTTGGCGAGATCGAACATGTCCGCCGTGGTCAGCCGCCGCGCGGCGAGGATGTAGGGACCGGTCGGCGCCACGGCGCCACGCACGGCTTCGGCCTCGAGGTTGCGCTGCAGCCGCGTCGCCACGTCGCGCAAGTCGCTGGCGCGGCGCCGCAGCAGGTCGCTCTCGACGAGCTGGAAGATGCGGTCGTACTTCACGAACACCAACTGCACCGCCTCGCGCACAGGCAGTCGTTCCTTGATGACCTGGGCCTCGATCTCGGTGACGAACATCGCGTCGCCGAGGTAGGCGAGATGCGCGTCGAAGATGCGCAGTTCGGCCTCGCCGAGCGCATCGGCCTGCTTCTGCTTGATCTCCTCGATCTGCGCGCGGCTCTTCTGCAGCGCCTCGCGCAGCCGGTTCAGCTCGGCTTCGACTTCGTCGGCGGCGATGCGCTTGCCGGTCGACGTGCCCTCGAAACCGCGGAGGAACACGGGCCCGACCGCGACCCCCGGCGCCACGCACTCGCCACGCACCCTGGTCACGACACACCTCGGGCGGACGAGCCGGCTGGCGGCGACGCGGGCGACGGACGTGCGGCGAACGGTGGGTGCATCGGCGGGAAGAATCGCGCTGCGGTCGCGCGGAAGCAGGCGAGCCGAACCGCCGACGACAAGGACGCTGTCGCCCAGGGCAGCCTGCCGCCGCGGCCGCGAGCGGCAGCGAACGGTAGCGTCGTCCGCGCGGCTCGGGTAGAAGAACGCGTCGCGCGGCGTGGTCCGCGTGCCACGCACCTCGAAGCAGCTCGATGGGAGTTCACCCCACCGCGATCGTCGCCGCCGGCGCCGAACTCGGCCGCGACATCGAAGTCGGGCCCTACTGCACCATCGGGCCACGGGTCCGCATCGGCGATCGCACCCGCCTCGTCAGCCATGTCGTGATCGACGGCGACACGACGCTCGGCGCCGACAACGAGGTGTTCCCGTTCGCGGTGATCGGCGTGACGCCGCAGGACAAGAAGCTGAAGGCCGGCGACACGCCGGGCCGACTGCGCATCGGCGACGGCAACCGCATCCGCGAACACGTCACGATCCACGGCGGCACGCCGTTCGGTGGCGGCATGACGGCGATCGGCGACCACAACATGATCCTGGTCGGCGCGCACATCGGCCACGACGCGACCGTCGGCAACCATGTCGTGTTCACGAACGGGGCGATGGCGGCAGGCCACACGTCGATCGGCGACCGGGCGATCCTCGGCGCAATGGTCGGCATCCACCAGTTCGCGCGCGTCGGCAAGATGGCGATGGTCGGCGCTGGGGCGATGGTCTCGCACGACGCCCCGCCGTTCGCGATCGTGCAGGGCGACCGCGCCAAGCTGGTCGCGGTGAACGTCGTCGGCATGCACCGCAACGGCTTCACCGCCGAACAGAAGGCTCTCGTCAAGCGCGTGTTCCGCCTACTCTTCTGGCGTGCTGGCACGCTGCATCAACGCCTCGAGTTCGTGCGCGCCTCGGCGATGCACCGCGATCCGCTCTGCCGCGAACTCGTCGACTTCGTCGCCGCCAGCAAACGCGGCGTCTGCAGTCCACGATCCGGACGACAGCAGCGCAACGAGCCTGGCGACCTCCAGGGTGATGTCTCGACGGCCGTCTGAACGCGCTGTCGGGCCAGTACCGTGGGTGGCGCTGCTGGCGTCGCTGACCGCCTTCGCCTCGGCGCAGGAGGCCGTCGACTTCCGGACACCCGACGGCAGCCGTTGCGTGCTGGTCGTCGACCGCGCGCTGCTGCAGGTGCAGTGGGCGGTCGCCACCTGGGCCGATCCCGCCGACGATCCACCCGGTCTCGCCGGGCTCGCGTTCGCGACCGTGGTCTCGTCCATGCACGGCACCTGGCGCACCGGCTCGCTCGATGCCGCGCGCGAACAAGACGCCCTGGCGGCGCTCGACCGCGCGCTCGCCCGACCCGCGGCAACTTCGACGGCTGCCGATCAGGCGGCCCTGCGCGACGCGCAACGCGACGCCGAGGCGCTGGCGGACCTGCGCATGTTCCCGCGCGTGCTCGCCGCCGCGCCGGCGTGGCGTCCCGAAGTGCGCAACCACGGTGCCGTGGCGACGTTCGCGCTGGCCACCGTCCCGGAAGCGATCGCCGAGGTCGCGCGGCTGCTGGTCGAACGGCGCGAACAGCAGCCCCTGCGGCGCTTGCCCGAGGCCTGGCGCGACCACGAGGCCTGCCTGGCCGCCACGCGAACCAACGACTCGTCAGGGGCGGTGCGCGCCGAAGTGCTCGAGCTGACGATGCCCGGCCATCCGCTGGCGACTTGGCTCGGCACGCCGACGGTCGCCTCGCCACGACGCGACCAGGCGCTCGCCGCCTGGGCAGCGACGCAACGGCCCGAACGCACGGTGCACGTTCTGCTCGGCAACTTCGACGCCGCGGCCGTGCGCGACGCGCTGGCCGCCGCGTTCACGACGACCGCGCTGCCGCCCGCACCACCACCCTCGCGCCCGCCGGTGCGGCCGTTGGCCAATGCCCGCCGATCCACGATCGCGGGCGCCGCGACGCCAGCAGCAGCGCTGGCCTGGGCGCTGCCCGCCGGCGTCGACCGCGACCAGCTCGCCGTCGCCGTTCGCTGGCTGGCTGGTGGACCGGACAGCGTGCTCGGCCAGGAACTGCAACGCGCCGGCCGCGCGGCGGCCGTCGTTCGCTGCACGGCGCCGTGGCCGCCATCACCAGACGGCCAGGGCCTGCTGCTGATCGAGTGCAACGACCGGACGGGCAGCGTCGGACTCGCGGATCTGCTGCTGCGCGCATGCGGGCAGGCGGCCGGCAAACCACCCGACGAACAGGTCCTGCGGGCGGTCACGACGACGATGCAGCACGAGGCCCGTGCGAGAGCACCCGACGACCGCGACAAGGCGTGCGAACTCGCTGCCAGGATCCTGCAGTGGCCGACCGCGCCGATCGCGACCGACGACCCCGGCAACGTCGACGCCCGCGCCGTCCAGACGCTGCTGCAGCGCGTGTTCGCGGGGCATCCCGCCGTCGTGGAGGCGACGCCATGAGTTCGAGCCGCGGCTTCGTGTCGTTCGCTGCCGTGGTCGTCGCCGCGTGCAGCGGCGCTCCACCCGTCACGCCCACGCCAGCACCGCCGGCAACGACGCCCCCCGTCGCGCCGCCTCCCGACGCGCAACCACCGATCGCACGAGCGACGACGACCCCGCCGCTGCAAATCGTCCAGCTCGACAACGGCGTCACCGCCGCGATCCAGGAAACGAGCCAGACGCACACCGCGACGTTGCAGCTCGGATTGCTGGCGGGCGCGACGTTCCTGGCGCCGGGCGCTTCGGAACTGGCCGCGCAGGTGCTCGTCGACGGCTCGGACCCGAGCGAAGGACGCCCGCCGCTGGCGCAGGCCATCGCCCAGCTGGGCGGCACGCTGCGGATCGAACCCGGCCTGAAGATGACCTGGATCGACGTGCGGGTGCCGCGGGCGCGTTGGCAGCAGGCGGCGACGGCGATGCGCGACGCCCTGGCCATGCCGACGCGTTCGCGCAACCAGATCGAACGTGTGCGCGACGACTTCGTCGAACGCCGCACGGCCGCGATTCGCGGCACGCCGCTGGCGACGATGGCCCGGCTGCTGCTGCTCGGCGAGACCAGCGGCAGCGGGCATCTGCTCGGCCTGCTCGACCGGGACCCCGGCGAAATCGGCCTGTTGCAGTCGAATCTGTACCGGCCGGATCGCGTGGTGTTCGCGATCGAAGTCGCCGACGCACCGGCCGAAGTCCGGCAGGCGCTCGCCCGTGGCGGCAAGGTCGCGCTCGGCGGCTGGCAACCGCCAGCACCACTTCCCGGCGCGGTCCCCGTACTCGAGCGACCGTTCGCTCCCGGCCTCTGGTGGTCCCCCGCCGACGGCGCCGGAGTGTCGATCGATCGCTGCCGCGTCGCCTTGATGATCGGCCTGCCGACCTTCCAGCATCCCGAACCGGCAGCGGCCCTGTTGCTGCATTCGTGCTTCTCGCTCGAAGGCGTCGGCGGCCGCCTCGAACAGGTGCAGCAGGACCGTGGGCTCGCGCACGTTCGTTGGCAGTCCGACGTCGTCACCGCGGGCGAAGCGACGGCGATGCTGCTGACCACCGAGATCGCCGCGAACGAGGTCGCCAACCTGTGGCGCGCCGTCGAACTCGCGCGCGCGTCGTTGACCGACGTGCCGCCGAACGCCTCGGAGTTCGCGTTGGCGCTGCGCCGCGTCCCGCTGCAGGCTGCGTTCGGCGCGCAGGGCGACGGCGCGCGGTTGCGGCAGGCGACGCTGCTCGCACTCGGCGGCAAGGATCTCGCCGCGATCGAGCGACGCGCCGCCGAGATCGCGCGCATGCCCGCGACGGGCATCGCCGTGCCGGCGACGGCGTTCCTCGAACTCCCGTTCGCGATGATCGTCGTCGGCGGGCAGGTTCCCGCCGACCTGCCGCAGGCACGCCGCTTCGCCTTGACTCCGGTCGGTGGCGAGGTGCCGGTGACGACGACCCCGAACGAACAGGCACCAGCGGGCGCCTCGCCCTGGCTCGTGCTCGCCATCGACGCGATCGGCGCCGCCGACGACGTGCGCCGCCTCGCCGGCTGGACCTACGCGGCGACGATCGGCAGCGAGTCGACGCCGACGATGGCCGAGACCACGAACTGGCACCGGAACGGCACGCTGCGCCGGACGCGCTCCCTGCTCGGACAGGCGATCGAGACGTCGCTCGTGGAGCAGGTGTGGACCGAACTCCTCGGCACGGCGACGCGGACGCTCGACGCCCGCGAAGCGCAGCTGCTGCGTCGCGAACAGCAGCGCCACCCGCTTGCCTTGCTCGCGGCGCACGCGCGCGGCGAACTGCAGTTCCGCACCATCGCGCGCCGCGAGGTCGGCGACCGCTCGGTCGCGGTGCTCGAAGCTGCGGGCGACCGGTTCGATCGCCTGCGCATCCACGTCGACACCGGCTCCAACCTGGTGCGCGCCGTCGAGTCCTGGGAGACGCTGGCCGATGGCACCGTCATGCACGTGTCCGAGGCGTGGTCCGACTACCGCACGGTGCGCGGCCTGCGCGTGCCGTTCCATCGACTGACCACGCAGGACGACGGCCAGAATCGCGTCGAGACCGTGTTCACGCGTTGGGATCCGGTTCTCGAGCGCTGAGCGGCGCGACTTCGCGCGCCGGCGATCGCCTCACTTCGGCGTCGCACCCAAGCGCAGCACCATGCCGACGAAGACCATGTGCTGGCCGTGCACGTCCTCGTCGATGCGGATCGACGGCCGGTTCTCGCTGTCGACCCACGAGTACCACGAGTGCAGCGACAACGCCGAGCCGAGGTGCCACCACGCCTCGGCGCCCGCTCCGAAGAAGAACTCCTTGTCCGACGCGAAGCCGTCCTCGCGCAGCAGCCGGGAGTACTGCGCCTGCACGAACGGCGTCAACGTCAGCGAGCGACCGAGGTGCAGGCGGAGGCGCAGTTGCGCGTCCGCCCACTGGTTGCCGAGCGGTCGCTGCGACTCGGTGTTCTGCAGGCGGTCCTTCTCGTCGTGCCAGCCGCCGTTCGCGAACACCTCCCAGCACGAAGCGTCCGAGCCGGCGATGTACCACTCGAGACGTCCGCGCGCGCGCCAGACCGCCGACGGGAGTTCCGTCGTGAACCCGTCGGCGCCGAAGGCACCCTCGCTGTCGTTCCACTCGCGCTCGCCGATCAGGGTCAGCACGTAGCCGTCGCGCGGCAGGCCGCGGCGGCGGTCGTTCTGCACCGTCGACTGCTCGAAGTACGCGCGAATGCCGTAGGCGGAGTAGTCGGTCGGGATCGTGAAGGTCGTCGGCGTCAGCTCCGAACGCGCGAAGTCGAGCTTCTTGTAGAACGGCCCGAACTCGATGAACAAGCCGGGCTGGGCCTCGCGGCCGAAACCGACGTAGCCCTCGTAGTCGTCGCCCTCGTAGAAGCCGTTCTTGATCAGCCGGTCGTCGCGGTAGAAGCCGTCGCGATAGAACATCCACGGCCGCGCCCGCAGTTCGAAGCGCGTGACGGTGTCGTCGCTGATCAACTTGCCGTCGGCGTAGCTGACGAGCACGCCGTCGCGACCGGCGTAGGCCTCGATCGTGCCGCGCCGGCTGCCGAACGCCTCGTCGCGGTACCAGACCTTGCCATCCGGACCGAACGCATCGTCGAGCCCACGATCGGCGTCCGCATCCTCGGCGAACGCGCCGATCGCGCCGAGCTCGAGCTGGAGGACCGACGAATAGGGCGAAGCCGCGTTGCGCGACTCGGTCAAGTCCATGAACGACTGCGCCGCGAGCGCGGGCACGAACAGGCAGCCGACGATCACGCCATGGTTCATTGGACCTCCTCGCGCTTCCTCGCCCGGTCGTGCGCCGCCACGACCATCGGGTGGGCTTCGTCGAGCACGATCACCGAGTAGGGATGGTCGGCGTACTGGTTGGCGCGCTCTTCGATGCGGATGACGCCGCGGTGGCGCAGTTCGTTGACGAGCGCGCGGCGCTCGGGGTGGACGAGGCCGCTGAAGTGCTGGCTCATCGGCCCCTTCAGGAACGGGGACAGCCAGACTTCCGGGCTGCCGTGGCGGACCTGCGACCGCAGGATCAGGTCGAGACACTGCTGCAACCGTTCGAGCACCAGGCTGTCCTGCGGCAGCTCGTCGGCCGTGCGCCACGTGACGGGAATGTGGCCGACGATCGCGGCCTTCGCCGGGCGCGTGCGATCGACGCGCACGCCGTCGTGCAACGCCGGCGGTCCGCCATGCTCGCCGTGCCCGTTGCCGTTCGCGCTGGGAGCGTGGTCGTTCGCCGCGGGAACGGCGCGGGCCGGATCGGCGCCCGCCGACGCTTCGGCGGCGGCCGGCTTGTGGCCGTTGCCGCGATGGTCCGGCGCGATCAGGTCGAGCGCGTTCCAGAAGCGCTCGCCGCCGACGCGCATGCGCAGGTCGCCGCTCGTGCTGTCGGGAATCGCGACGACGCGCAGTTCGCGGTTCTCCTCGAGCACCTGGCGCGCGATCGGGATGAAGTCGCGGTCGCCNNAGCTGCACGTCGGCCGAGTTCTTGCCGCCGTGCCCCGTCAGCACGTACTGCGGATCGAAGCCCATCAAGGCGAGGTCGTGCGCCACCTCCATGCCCGGATAGGTGTCGAACGCCGCGTAGCTGCGACCGAGCACCATCGGCGCCTTGTCGGCATGCAGCCGTTCTTTCAGCCGCTCGAGGATGCCGAGGCAGAGATCGCGGATGCGTTGGCCGGTGAGTTCCTCGCGGTTCTTCAGTGACAGGAACAGATTCTCGAAATCGACGAAGACGGCGGCATGCATTGCAGTTCGGTCACCACAGTTCGGGGTCCCCGGGCGGCGTCGCCGCCCGGCAGGTGTTCGACCGCACGGCAGCGTGCGGAGTAGCGGCTCACGTCGGCGGGGCCGACGTGTCGGGCACGGGAGCCGGTGCCGGCTCGGTCGCCGGCGGCGTCGGCAGCAACAAGCCCGCCGACAGCGGCGGCACGATCACGTCGCCGGCGCCGAACACGGCGTCGTCGTCGGCGAGGTAGGTGTAGGCAGCGAGGCCTTCTTCGTAGCGGCGCATCAGCAACGCCGACTCGCGCATGTTGACCTTGCCGGTTCGCACGGCTTGCTCGAGCCGGCCACGCATGCGCCGGATCAGGTCCTGCTTGTCGTACTGGACGTAACTGAGCACCTCGGTGACCGAGTCGCCCTCGATCACGCGCTCGATGCGGTACCCGTGCTGCTCGTCCATCGAGATGTGGATCGCGTTGGTGTCGCCGAACAGGTTGTGCAGATCGCCGAGGATCTCCTGGTAGGCGCCGACCAGGAACATCGCGAGGTAGTACGGCTTGCCGGGCGTGACCGGGTGCACCTCGAGCACGTTCTTGACGTCGCGCAAGTCGATGAACTTGTCGACCTTGCCGTCGCTGTCGCACGTCAGGTCGGCCAGGATCGCGCGCCGCGTCGGCCGTTCGGCGAGGCGGTGGATCGGCATCGTCGGGAACAGCTGCTTCACCGCCCAGTGGTCGGGAGCCGACTGGAACACCGAGAAGTTGCAGTAGTAGGTGTCGGCGAGCGCACGCTCGAGGCCCTGCAGCTCGTCGGGCACGTAGTCGAGCGTGTTGGCGATCAGGCGGATCTTGTCGCAGATGCACCAGAACAGGTTCTCGGCGATCGCGCGCCCCTTGAGGTCGAGGTAGCCGAGGTTGAACAGGCTGATCGCCTCTTCCTTGAGCTGCAGCGCGTCGTGGTAGCTCTCCTGGAAGTTCTTCAGCGACACGTCCTTCAGGATCTGCACCATGTTGGCGATGGTGCTGTCCTCGTGCCGCTCGGCGCCGGGCGGAACGTCGACGTTCTGCTTGCTGACGCCCAGCACGTCGTAGACCAGGATCGCGTGGTGCGCCGTGAGCGCCCGGCCCGACTCGCTGATGATGTCGGGGTGCGCGATGCCCTTCTCGTCGCACGCCTGCTGCACCGCGAAGACGACGTCGTTCGCGTACTCTTGGAGCGAGTAGTTCGCCGACGAATGGAAGTTGGTCTGCGAGCCGTCGTAGTCGACGGCGAGGCCGCCGCCGACGTCGAGGAACTTCAGGCCCGCGCCGAGGTCGTGCAGCTCGGTGTAGAAGCGCGTCGCCTCCTTGAGCGCGTCCTTGATCGCGCGGATCGCGGTGATCTGGCTGCCGATGTGGAAGTGCAGCAGCTCGAGGCAGTCGAGCATGTTGACCTCCTTCAGCTTCTCGACCACCTGCACGATCTCGGCGGCGGTGAGGCCGAACTTCGACTTCTCGCCGCCCGACTCCTGCCACTTGCCAGCACCGCGACTCGCGAGCTTGGCACGCACGCCGATGTGCGGGCGCAGGTCGAAACGCCGGCTGACCGCGAGCACCGTCTCGAGCTCCTCGAAACGATCGACGACGATGATCGTGTAGAGCCCCATCTTCTGGGCCAGCATCGCCGTCTCGATGAAGCTCTGGTCCTTGTAGCCGTTGCAGACGACGAGCCCCTCGGGGTTCGTCATGTGCGCGAGCACGACCAGCAGTTCGGGCTTGCTGCCAGCTTCGAGACCGAGCGCGTGGTCCTTGCCGAAGTCGACCAGCTCCTCGACGACGTCGCGCTGCTGGTTGACCTTGATCGGGAACACCGGCCGGTAGCGCCCCTTGTAGCTGCATTCGTCGATCGCCTTCTTGAAGGCGCCGCCGAGCGCTTGCACGCGCAGCTGCAGGATGTCGGACACGCGCAGCAGCACCGGCAGCTCGATGCCGCGGTTGCGCAGGTCCTCGACCAGTTCGGGCAACGAGAACTTCGGTCCGCCCTTGCCCATCGGTTGCACGAGCAGGTCGCCGCGATCGCTGATCGCGTAGCTGTCGCCTCCCCATGCCGCGAGCTGGTAGAGCTCGGCGCTGTCGCGGATCGTCCAGGCCCGAAGGTCCTTCTGCGGTGAACTCAAAGCGGGAGACTCCAGTGTCGCGGGCGTGCAACGGCCACCACGCCACGTGGTGCGCGCGTCGGACGCATTCGCGTGGGCGGGATTCAACCACGTTCGTCCGCGCAGATGCAGATGGCGGACGCCTTTTTTGCGCACCGGGGCGACCAGGGGTCCCTGGTCGTCTTCACGCTCGACGCGTAAGGTTCGCGCCGTGAGCCAAGCCGATCCGAAAGCGAATCCGCTGCAGCAACGCGATCCCGAGATCGCTGGCCTGCTCCAGCGCGAGGACGACCGCCAGCGGAACACGCTGACGCTGATCGCCTCCGAGAACCACTGTTCGACCGCCGTCCGTGAAGCCAGCAAGAGCCGCATCACCGACAAGTACGCCGAGGGCTACCCGCACCGCCGCTACTACGGCGGCTGCGAGATCGCCGACGCCATCGAGGACCTGGCGCGGCAGCGAGCAGTACAACTGTTCGCGGGCGCTGAAGAAGCGAACGTGCAGCCGCACTCGGGCACGACCGCCAACCTCGCCGCCTTGCTGGCACTGGCCGGCCCCGGCGGCCGCATCGTCGGCATGGCGCTGAAGGCGGGTGGACACCTGAGCCACGGCCACGACAAGAGCCACACCGGCATGGTGTTCCAGGCGCGGCAGTACGGCGTCGATGCCACGGGCCGCATCGACCTCGACGAGGTGCGGCGCATCGTGCGCGAACACCAGCCGAAGGTGCTGATCGCCGGCGGCAGCAGCTACTGCCGCAACATCGACTACCCGGCGTTCGCCGGCATCGCCCGCGAAGTCGGCGCGACGCTGCTGGCCGACATCGCGCACCCGGCGGGCCTGATGGCCGCTGGCGTCGTGCCCGGCCCCATCGGCGTCGCCGACGTGGTGACGATGACGACGCACAAGACGCTGCGCGGCCCACGCGGCGGCATGATCCTGGCGAAGAAAGACGTCGCCAAGGCGATCAACAGCTCGGTGTTCCCCGGCGCGCAAGGCGGGCCGCTGGTGCAGCAGATCGCCGCCAAGGCGGTCGCGTTCGCCGAAGCGCTGCGGCCCGAGTTCAAGGTCTACCAGCAGAAGGTGAAGGCCAACGCCGCGCACCTGGCCGAGCGCTTGCTCGCGGCGGGGCTCGATCTCGTCACCGGCGGCACCGACAACCACATCGTGCTCGTCGACCTGCGCAAGACCGACGTCACGGGTGCCTGGGTGGAAGAGCGCGCGCTCGTCGCCGGGCTGTCGGTGAACAAGAACGCCGTGCCCGGCGACCAGCGTCCGCCGCTGGTCACGTCCGGGCTGCGGCTCGGCACCGCCGCGGTGACGACGCGCGGCTTCGGCACGGACCAGATCACCGCGGTCGCGGATGTGATCGTCGGGCTGGTGCGCGGCGACGATCCGGAGCGGCACCGCGCGGTCGTGCGCGGCCTCTGCGAAGCGTTCCCGCTGCCCTGACGGTTCAGTCCTCGACCGTCGTGAGCGCCGCGCGCACCGCATCGACGCGCGCCTTGAACACGTCGTCCCGCGCCGCGAACTCGACCACGCGCAGGATGTCGTCCCGCCACGGCAGGGTCGGTTCGATCACCCAGACCGCGACCAGGTAGCCGATGCGTTCGCCCTGCACGTTGGCGGCGAACTCGTGCCACTGACCGGCGGTGCCGGCGACGTTCTTCACCTCGCCGCTCGCCATCAGCTCGTAGCCGCGCTGCACGAGATCGGCTCGCAGCGTGTCGGCCCAGAACGCGATGCCGCCTTCGGTCGGCTCGGCGAGGTCGCGCACGCGCAGCCGCGCGTCGTCGGCGGTCACCGCGCGGAAGCCCTCGCCGCGGTCCTTCAGCACCACGAAGTCGGCCGGCGGCTTCATCGGCGCCGAAGCACACGCCACCATGAACAGCAGCGGCAGCAGGAACAACGAGCGGAGGGCGCGCATCAGAAGCCCCCCATCATCGATTCGGCGCCGACGCGTTGGATCCAGTCGAAGCGGCTGCGTTGCGGGCGCTTCTTCGGCGGCGGCGGCGCGCTCGTCGCGACGAACTCGACCGCGAGCGTCGCCAGCGCCACCTGGTCGGCGAGGAACTTGCGCCGCCCTTCCATGCGTTCGATCTCCTCGGTCAGCCGCCGCAGTTCGGCCTCGACCCTGAGGATGTCCTCGACCTTCTCCGCCTTCGCCAGCACTTCGAGCAGCCGCTCGCGCGACTTGCGCGCCGTGTCGAGGCGGATGCCGAGGTCGACGAACTCCTCGGTGACGTCGTCGGCAGCCCGGGATTCGCGCAGCACCCGACCGAGTCCGCGAGCCGCGGCGAACGCTTCCTCGAAGCGCTTCGCCGGCAGCCGCACGACGAAGCGGGTGCCGCTCTGGTTCTGCAAGTAACCGTTCCACTCCCCGATCTGCGCGAGGAAGGCGCGCGCCGACTCTTCGGGACGGGCGACCTCGACCGCGACCTCGCCGCGCTGCACGAGCATGCGCTCGGCCCGCGCCGGCGCGTTCGGCGTGGCTGGCCGCCCGTCCGTGACGTCGTCGAGCGACGCGACTCCGCCCTTGTCCGAAGTGAAGTAGTTCTCGGTGCGCGCGCGGATGTCGGAGTCACTACCGTCGTTGTAGAAGGCGCCGGCCATTGGGTTCTCGGCGGAAGCCGACGCAGCCCCGTCCTGTTCGAGCATCAGCCCGGGCTTCAGGGCGCTTTCGCCGGTCTGGCAGGCAGCGGCGAACAAGGACAGCCAGACGAACAACACGGACGACCAGCGCATCACGACCTCCTGCCGCGGGCGCGGCACGTTCGCGGGTTCTACCACCACGGCGTAGGATCGCACACGATGCTCGCTGCCGTAGCACCGTGGCTCTGTTCCCTGCTGGCCGCCTCGATCCAGGATCCGCCGCCAGCACCCTCGGCCCCGGCGGCAGCACCGCGCATCGAGTGGCAGCGAACGCTGGCGGACGCGCTCGCCGTGCAGCAGGCGACCGGCCTGCCGCTCCTGGTCGCGGTGAACATGGACGGCGAGGTGTTCAACGAGCGCTTCGCCAAGACGACCTACCTCGACCCGGCGTTCGTGCAGTCGACGCGTGGCTACGTCTGCGTGATCGCATCCCACGACCGCCACTCCCCGATCGACTACGACGCCGACGGCAACCGCGTCGAGTGCCCACGCTTTGGCGGCTGCACCTGCAGCGAGCACAGCGCCATCGAACCCGAGCTGTTCGCGAAGTACTTCAACGACACGCGCGTCGCCCCGCGGCACATCGGCGTGAGCAAGGACGGCAAGATCCTGTTCGACCGCTTCCTCGACCAGAGCATGCAGACCGCGATCGACGCGATCGCCAAGCACCGCGGCGACGCCGGCAAGCAGCCCGCGCCGAGCGACGACCCCGCGGTTCTGTTCACGCGCCGCGATGCGGCGGCGCGACGCGCGATCGAGGCGAAGTGGCGGCTCGGCGACGCGCTGCAGAAGCGCGCGCTGCTCGCGGCGGCCGCCGATGCGACCAACGAACCGGTCGACCTGCTGCGCGCCGGCCTGCGCGAACGCGACGCGCAGACGTTCGCGCTGGCGGCGCTGGCGCTGGCGAAACGCGGCGGCAAGGACGCCGTGATCGACCTCGAGGACGCGCTCGCGCGCGTCGACGATGCTGCGCTGCAGGACCGCCTCGTCGCGCGCCTCGCCGAGCTGGCGCCGAACGACCCTGGCGCGGCGCGCCTGGCGCTGCACTTCCGCAAGGACGCGCCGCCCGCCGCGATCGCCACGCCGTGGTCGAATCCGTGGGCCAAGGCGGCGTTCGACGACGGCGATCGCGACGCGATCGAACGCCAGCTCGACCACTGGGAAGCCGAACTGAAGAAGGACGCGACGATCGAAGAAGCGCGCCTCGGTCTCGCCACGGCCCAGCTCGCCCTCGCGGACCTGTTGGTGCGCGACGGCCAGAGCGGTCCCGAGCTGTGGTTCACCGATGCGCTGACGAACGCCCGCAAGATCCGCGGCCCGGTGCTGCAGGCCGAGGCCCAGGGCGTGATCGCCTACGCGTCGTGGATGACCGGCGACGCCGAGGCGGCTGGCAAGGCTGTCGTGCAGGCGCAATCGGCGGTGCGCAACCCGCGCCAGGTGTCGCCGCAGCTCGCCGCGCGCGTGCTCGACGTCGCCCTGCAAGCGCTCGCCAGCGGCGTGTTCGCCGATGCCGAGGCTGCCCGCACGCGCAGCCAGCGCGCCGAGATCGATCGGGCCCGCGCGATGATGGACCTGCTGCTGCAGCGGGGTGCTCCACGTTCGGCCGCCCTGCTCGCCGGTATCGGCCTGCTCGAGTTCGGCGGCCTGCGCGCCGAAGCGCGGCAGNNTGCGGCTCGCCGACCTAGTCGCTCGCCTGCCCGGCGACGTGCGCGCGCACGAACGGTGGCGCGCGCGGCTGCTCGTCGACCTCGGCGCCGAGGGCCTGCGCGCCGCCTACGCCACCTGGCTCGCCACCGCCACCGACCAGCCCACGGCTGCGTGGTTCTCCGGTTATGCCTCGCTCGTCGCCGGCGACCAGCACACGCGCGATGCTCGCACCGCGCTGGCGATCGCGGCGTACGGCGAGGCGATCGACCGCTTCACTTCGAGCGCCGCTGCCAATCCCGACTACTCCGACTCCGCCCACCACCACGTCGTGCAGGCCCTCGCGGGCCGCGCCGAGCTGCGCTGCGCCAACGGCGACGCCGAGGGCGCTGCCGCCGACCTGCTGCGTGCGAACGACCTGCGCCCGCAGAGCCTCGACGAGAACGACGGCCTGCAGCGCAAGCCGCGCGCGATCGCGGGGCGCGTCGCCGACGCGCTGCAGAAGGCCGGCAAGGCCGAGCTCGCCGCGAAGTTGAAGCCGATCCTGCCGTAGGGTCGAGCGACGAGCCGCCCGTGTTCCGACTGCACAAGTGGTACTTCGACTGTGTTGCGCCGGACGGTGACGCGGCGATCGTCTACGCGGCCCGGCTGCACTGGGGCCTGCTGCGGCTCGGCTACACCGCTCTGCTCGACCATCATGGCGGTCGCACGCACACCCGCACGCTGCTCGGGCGGCCGCCGGCACCGACGCTGGGCAGCGACGGGTGCGAACTCGTCGAGCCGCGCCTCGGCCTGCACGCGAAGTGGCGCGGCCGGCCGCAACTCGCCGATCGCGAACTGTGGCGCTCGCCGCGCGGTGCGGTCGTGTGGTCACTGCGCCTGCCCGACGCCACCGCCGAACTGACGTTCGCGGGCCGCACGCTGCGCGGCCGGGGCTACGTCGAACACCTGGCCCTCGATGTGGCGCCGTGGCATCTGCCGATCGACGAGCTCCGTTGGGGCCGCTGGCACGGCGCGAACCGTTCGCTGGTGTGGATCGAATGGCGCGGCCCGCATCCGCTGCGCCTGTGCCTGCTCGACGGCGAGCCGGTCGACTGCGGACCGATCACGGACTGCGGCTTCACGTTCGCCGACGGACGTCGGCTCGCCCTCGGCACGCCGACCGTGCTGCGCGACGGCGACATCGAACGCACCGTGCTGACGCGTCGCCTGCTGCGCTGGCTGCCGCTGCCGCGAGCGATTCGCGCGATGCGCGAGACGAAGTGGCTCTCCAGCGGTGTGCTGCATGGCGCGGGCAACGACGCCATCGAGGGCACCGCCTTGCACGAGGTCGTGCGATGGGGCTGAGCCTGGGCGCGATCGCGGCGCGCGTGGGTTACGCGCTGCTCTTCTGCGTCGTGCTGCCCGGGTTGTTGTGGGCTTGGGCCGCGCACGCACGAGTCGCCGTCGATTGGCCGCTGCCGGCACCGCCGACGGTCGGCGTGGCGCTGCTCGCCGCCGGCGCGCTGCTGATGCTGTCGGCGATGCACGCGCTGTGGCGGCACGGCGGCGGCCTGCCGATGAACGCGTTCCCGCCGCCGCGCCTCGTCACGCGCGGCCCCTACGCGATCGTCGGCCATCCGATCTACGTCGGCTTCGTGGCGATGACGGCTGGCACCGCCCTGGCTGCCGGCAGCGCGGTCGCGTTCTACCTCGTGACGCCGGTCGTGGCGCTCGGGGCGGTGGCGCTGGTGCTCGGCCACGAGGGTCCGGCGCTGCGCGCGCGCTTCCCGGACCTGCAGCACCGGCCATGGTTGTCGTTGCCGCGCGCGAACGACGAACTGCACGTCGGACGCCGCATCGCGGTCGCGCTGCTGGTCCTGCTGCCTTGGCTGCTGCTCTATCTCTGGGCCGTCGCGATCGGGCCGACGCGCGATGCCGTGGCCGTGTGGCTGCCCGGCGAAGACGCGTGGCCGGTGGTCGAAGGCAGCTATCTCGTCTATGCGAGCGCGTACCCGATCACCGCCCTCGCGCCGTTCTGGGCGCGCGGCGCCGAACGGCTCGGCGACTTCGCGCGCGCCGGCCTCGCCGCGACCGCCCTGCACACGTTCCTGTATCTGGTCGTGCCGATCGTGGTGCCGCCGCGCGCGTTCGAGCCGGCGACGCTGTTCGGCGAGTGGCTGGCATGGGAAGGGCAGAACGAAGCGAACGGCGCTGCCGCCTTCCCCTCGTTCCACACCACGTGGGCTCTGCTGACGGCGGTGCTCGCGGCACGCTCGTACCCGCGCCTGCGATGGCTCGCGGCGGCGTGGGCCGTCGGCGTCGCCTGGAGCTGCAGCGCTACGGGCATGCACGCGGTCGCCGACGTGATCGCCGGCGCGCTGACGTTCACCCTCGTCCACCATCGTCGTGGCGTGTGGGCCTGGCTGCGAGCGGGCGCGCAGCGGCTCGGCAACAGCATGCGTTGGTGGCGTCTCGGGCCACTGCGCGTGTTCGTGCACGCGGCGTATGCCGGGCCCGCCGCGTTCGTCGTCGCCTTCACCGTCGTGCGGCAGGCCGCTCCTGGCGACGCCTGGGCCGCGGCGATCGTCTGCGTCGCGGCCGTGGTCGGCGCCGCCGCGTGGGCGCAGTGGATCGAAGGTGCAGCCGTGTCGCTGCGGCCGTTCGGCTACTACGGCGCGATGCTCGGCGGCATCGCAGCGCTGACCGCCCTCGCGGTCGCGGGCGTCGACATCTGGCCGATCGCCGGTGGGCTGGCGATCGCGGCTCCCTTCGCGCAGGCGATCGGGCGGTTGCGCTGCCTCGTGCAGGGTTGCTGCCACGGTCGCCCGGCACCAGCCGATGTCGGCATCGTCTGCACGCACCCATGGTCGCGCATCGTGCGACTCGCTCACGCCGGCGGCGTGCCGCTGCACCCAACACCGCTCTACTCGATCCTCTGGAACGTGCCGTGCGGCGTCGCCCTGCTGCGCGCAGCACAACTCGGCCAACCGCCGAGCGTCGTCGCCGGGTGCTACTTCGTTCTCGCAGGGCTCGGGCGCTTCGTCGAGGAGGCGTACCGCGGTGAGCCGCAGACGCGGCGATGGGCCGGACTCATCGAGTACCAGTGGTACGCACTGCTGTCGCTGGTCGTCGGCGCGGTGCTGACGTGCCTGCCGTCCGCGTGGCCGCTCGTCGGCGGCAGCACGGGAACGGCTGCGATCGCCGGTGCCGCCATCGGTCTCATGGTCGCGATCGCGATGGGCGTCGACGTTCCCGACAGCAATCGGCGCTTCGCGCGGCTGTTGAAGTGACGAACGGTCCGCCGACTCGGCCGCCGCGGCCGGTCGTCACGGCCGTTCGCCGAAGCGCTCGCGCACGATGACGAGGTGCGGATCGCGCCGGTCGGGCTTCGCCACGGCGCGCAGGAACCGCTCGGCGACCTCGCTGGCCACCTCGAACGTCGTCGCCGCGACGTGGATGTCGATCACGCCGACCTGATGGCTCTCGATGCCGCCGCGGCGGCAGACGTGGGCCATGACGCGGCGCGGATCGGCGCCGTCGCGACGCCCCCAGTTGATGCGGAACCGCGCGAACGGTGGCCCGCTGCGCGCTGCCGCCCGGTCGTCGCCGCGCTGCCATGCCGGGCGCGCGCCCGGCTTGCCGCGTTGCTGGGGCGACAGCTTCTTCGTGGCCGGCGGCGGCGGAGGCGGCGGCACGGGCGACGGCGGTGCAGCCGGAGGACGGACCGGTTCCTTCGGGGCCGAGGTCGCCGCCACCGGCGCCACGGCCGCCGGCGCCGCGGGCAAGGCGACGGCCGCCTCGGGCTTCGCCGGCTCGACCACCACCAGCACCGGCTCGCGCGCCGCGGTGACTTCGAATGGCTCGCGCACCGCATGCGCGAGGTTCGCGACCATCGCCGCCACGACTTCGCGCGCAGGACGGCCGGCGAGCAGGCGATCCGCGATCGTGAGCGCTTCCTCGCTGCCGCCGGCACCGCGGCCCAGCGCTTCGAGCGTGCGCTCGGCCGCGCGCTGCAACTGCACGGCGTGCACTTCGGCAGCGCCCGGGGCGCCTTCCAGCCGCGCCCGGATGCCGGCCTGCTGGTAGAGCCGCCGCGCGCGGTCGGCGCGCGACTTCGTCACCAGCAGATAGCTGCGCCCCTTCTGGCCAGCGCGCCCGGTGCGCCCGCTGCGATGCACGTAGGTCTCCGCGTCGATCGGCGGGTCGAAGTGCACGACCGACGTCACGTCGGCGATGTCGAGGCCACGCGCAGCGACGTCGGTGGCGATCAGCGTGTGGATCGCGCCACGCTTGAACGCAGACAGCGTGCGCGTGCGCTGCGCCTGCGCGAGGTCGCCGTGGATCGGCAGTGCCAGGAAGCCGTCGCCCGCGAGCTTGTCGGCGAGGCCCTGCGTGTCCTCGCGCGTGCGCACGAACACCAGCGTGCGTTCGTCGCCGGCGAGCAGCAGCAGGTTGACGAGCACGGCGTAGTGTTCGCGCGCGCCGACCTTGAGGGCGATGTGCTCGATGTCCTCGTGGCGCTGCCCCATCGCGGTGCCGGCGATCGACAGCGCGTCGTGCTGGAAGCGATCGGCCAGCGCGCGCACTTGCGGAGCGAACGTCGCCGACACGAGGTGCGTGCGCCGTTCCTGCGGCAGGGCCTCGAGGATCGCGTCGAGCTCGTCCTTGAAGCCGAGGTCGAGCATCTGGTCGGCCTCGTCGAGCACGAGCTGCCGCACCGAAGCGAGCGACAGCGCGCCGCTGCGCAGATGATCGAGCAGGCGACCCGGCGTGCCGACCAGCACCGCGGGCTTCTTCTTCAGCCGCTCCTGTTCCCGCGTCACCGACGTGCCGCCGGTGACGACGCCGCAGCGCACGTCGACCAGATCCTCGAACAGCCAGGCGAGTTCCTCGCGCACCTGCGCCGCGAGTTCGCGCGTCGGCGCGATGACCAGCGTGGTCGGACCCTGCCGTTCCTGCTGCGCAACCGTGCGCGCCAGCGCGAAGCCGAGCGCCACGGTCTTGCCCGAGCCGGTCTGCGAAGTGATGCGCAGATCGCGGACGCCGTCGTCGGCCGCGAGCACCGCCTCCTGCACGCGCGTCAACTGCGCGAAGCCGCGGCGCACGAGGGCGGCGCGCAGGGCGGCGGGAACGGCAGCGAACGGATCGGCAGCGGCCGCTGCGGCGGGGTCGCCGTCCGAGGTTCTTTGCGCGGTGGACATGCCGGAGGGTGACGTCGCCTCCCCCCGCGGTCAATCGGCGGCTCGCGTTCCTGTCGGGTTTGCACTCGCCGCCACCGGGCAGCATCGTCGGGCCCATGCTCCGTTTCGTCCGCTACCTCGCGACCCTGCCCACCGGCCGCACGATCCTGTGGTGCTACGCGATCTGGTACGTCGTCAACGTGGTCGCGAACTTCGACGCCACGCCGCGCCTGTGGATCACGTCCTGCGGCCTGTCGGCGATCATCGGCGTGGCGCTGCTGCTGAGCACCGCCCCGGCGGGGAACGGCTCCGTGGCGCGCGACGGCTGGACGGTGTTCCGCCTGTTCCTGATGCCCTTCTGCGTCTCGAGCTTCGCGGCGCTGGTGAAGGACGCCGGCTACGTGCTCGTCTTCCCGCCGTCGCTCGGGCTGAACCTCGTTGGTGCTGGCTGCATCGCCGCGTTCGTGGCCCTGCGTCACGTCGCCGGCGTGGCCATCCGCAACCACAGCGTGCACGACTGCTGATCGGTCGCGGGCTCGACGTATGCTGCGCGCCCGATGTTCGACCGCTTCAGCACCCATGCCAAGCAGTTGATGTCGCAGGCGCGTGCCGCGGCGATCCACCTGCAACACGAGTCCATCGCGCCCGAGCACATCCTGCTCGGGCTGCTCGCCCTGCCGGACTGCGCCGGCGCGCAGGCGCTGCTCGCGGCGGGCGCCACTCTCGGAGGCCTTCGCAGCAAGGTCGAAGCGCTGGCCGCTCGCGGCGAGCGTCCCGTCACGCAGGGTCAGCTGCCGTTCACGTCCGAGGCGAAACAGGTCCTCGAACGCACGCTCGAACACGCCTACGCGCTCGGCCACCACCGGATCGGCACCGAGCACGTGCTGCTGGCGATGGCCGACGGACCGAGCCTCGCCTCGCGCGCGCTGGCCGAGGCCGGCCTCGACGGTGCTTCGCTGCGCGCGGCCGTCGCACGGGTGCTCGCGACCGGGCCCACGCTCGATCGCAGCTCCGTGCGCGCGTTGCTGATCAGCAACTCGACGATGCACGGTGGCGGCTACCTCGAACACTGCGCCGCCGAGATCCGCGACTTCCTCGGCGGCAGGCAGCGTGTGCTGTTCGTGCCCTATGCACTCGCCGACCACGCGGGCTACGCGGCGAAGGCGCGCGCGGCGTTCGCCACGTTCGGGCACGACGTCGTCTCGGCGCACGAAGGCCCGCCGCTGCTTCTGCTCGATCATTGCACGGCGGTGTTCGTCGGCGGCGGCAACACGTTCCGGCTGCTCGCGGCGATGTACCGCACCAACCTGCTCCCGGCGATCCAGGGGCGCGCGCTGCGCGGCATGCCGTACGTCGGCAGCAGTGCGGGCACCAACGTCGCGACGCTGTCGATCCGCACCACCAACGACATGCCGATCGTCATGCCGCCGTCCTTCGACGCGCTGCAGCTGGTGCCGTTCCAGATCAACCCGCACTACCTCGATCCGGATCCGACCAGCAAGCACATGGGCGAGACGCGCGAGGAGCGGCTGCGACAGTTCCACGAGGAGAACGACGTCCCCGTGCTCGGACTGCGCGAAGGCTGCATGCTGCGCGTCGAAGGCGCGCGCGCCGAGCTCAAGGGCACCACGAACGCGCGGCTGTTCCGCCGCGGCGAGGCGCCCGTCGAGCACGTGCCGCCGTGCGATCTCTCGTTCCTGCTGCGCGCCTGACCTGCACCCCGCCTCCCCCATGAAGCCGACTCCGCTGCTGTTCCCGCTCCTGGCCATCGCCGCCTGCTCGTCGGCGCCGCCCGGCGCCATGTCGATTCGCAAGGACGACCTGTTCGCGCACGTGCGCTTCCTCGCCGACGACTTGCTCGAGGGCCGCGGCCCGGGCACGCGCGGCGACGTGCTCGCGCGCAACTACCTCGCCTCGCAGCTGCAGGTCGCCGGCTGCAAGCCGGGCGGCGCCGACGGATCGTGGACGCAGCCGGTGCCGATCCTCGGCATCACTTCGGCGGTGACGACGCCGCTCGGCGCGCGCGGCAAGGGCGGCACAGCATCGTTCACCGCGCCCGACGACTACACCGCCGTCGCCGGCAACCCCGACGCGCTCGCAGCCTGGAGCGGGGCGGAGCTGGTGTTCGTGGGCTTCGGCATCACCGCCCCCGAGCAGCAGTGGGACGACTTCGGCAACGCCGACGTGAAGGGCAAGGTGCTGCTGGTGATGAACGACGACCCGTCCGACGACCCGGCGCGCTTCGCCGGCAAGACGCGGCTCTACTACGGTCGCTGGAGCTACAAGTACGAAGAGGCGGCGCGGCGCGGCGCGCTCGGCGCGATCGTCATCCACACCAACGAGTCGGCGGGCTACCCCTTCCAGGTGATCCAGGCCAACCACGGCCGTGAGAACTTCTGGCTCCCGTTCGCGGCCGGCACGCCGACGCTCGGCATCCGGTCGTGGGTCAGCGAGGACGCCGCCAAGAAGCTGTGCGCGCTCGGTGGCCACGACCTCGACGCGCTGCGCACGGCGGCGAAGAAGGGCGGGCAACCGCCGGTGCCGCTCGGCGTGACGCTCGACCTCGCGATCCAGAACACGGTGCGCGAGATCCAGTCCGGCAACGTCGTCGGCGTGCTGCCGGGCAGCGATCCGGTGCTGCGCGACGAGTACGTCGTGGTGACCGCGCACTGGGATCACCTCGGCATCGGCAAGCCGCGCGGCGACGACACGATCTACAACGGCGCCGTCGACAACGCCTCCGGCTGTGCCGGCATGCTGGCGCTCGCGCGTTCGCTGGGCGCTGCCGCGACCCCGCTGCGCCGCAGCGTGCTGTTCCTCGCGGTCACCGCCGAGGAGTCGGGCCTGCTCGGCTCGCAGTTCTTCGCCGCCAACCCCACCGTGCCGAAGGACCGCATGGTCGCGAACTTCAACATCGACGGGCTCAACGTCTGGGGGCGTTCGCACGACATCGAGTTCATCGGCCACGGCAAGAACAGCCTCACCGCGCTCGCCGACGCCGTGGCGAAAGAACGCGGCCGCCGCATCGAGCCCGACAGCAACCCCGACCTCGGGCTCTTCTACCGCAGCGACCACTTCAACTTCGCACGCATCGGCGTGCCGGCCGCCTACTTCAAGGCCGGCAAGGACTTCCTCGACCGCCCCGAGGATCGCCGGCGCATGAAGAACAGCTACACGACGGTGCACTACCACCAGCCGACCGACGAGATCGCGCCGTGGTGGAACCTCGATGGCGCAGTCGAGGACCTCGAAGTGCTGCGCGAGTGCCTGGTGCGCACCGCGAATGCCGACGGCCGCCCAACGTGGACGCCGGGCGACGAGTTCGAACGCGCGCGGTGAGATCCACCGCGCCGCGCGACGTCATCGGATCACTGCAGGATCAACTCGGCGACCGGGATCGAGTTCGTGGTCGCATTGCCGGTCGCGACAGTCGCACTCGAGAGGTCCCAGACGTACTGGTAGAACGGCGTGCAGACCTCCGGGCCGACCCAGGCCGATCGCGCCGCCGTGATCTCGACGCCTAGCGGGTTGATCGCGGTCGGCGGCACCAGGTAGAGCCACTGGAAGCCGATGCCGAACTGCGAGGCCGTGGCGGGAATCGGAACGGGGACGGACACCGCGCCGAGCGCGTCCGCGGTGAACCCGATCGTACCGAGCTCGCCGGCGACAAGGGCGTCGCAGTTCGGGGCCAAGCCGAACTGGCCGAGGTTGAACGCCAGCAGCACGCCGGGGAGGAGCTCCTTCTGGTCGAACGACGGCGCCAGCAGCGCCGGCGCGTTCGCGGGAGCGTTCGCCAAGGTGACGTTGAACGTACCGCCCGCGACGTAGCTCGCGGCCGTCGTGGTCCCTCCGATCGTCCCCGCGCCGCAGCCGATGCCGTGGTTGGCCACACGGCCGTTGGTGGAGGCAAAGGCGCGATCGGTGCTCCACGACGCCCCCGCGGAGCGAGAGAACACCTGCACCTCGACCACGAGATTGGTGTTGCCGTTCAGGCCATAGACAAACGGCGTCGCGAACGGAATCGTCGCCATGATGCCGGTACCGCGGTTCGCGGGCATCGCGGGGATGTTCACGGTCTGCTGCGGCAACACGACGGCGAGGTCGTTGCCGTGGTTGAGCGCGAAGGTCGTCGACAGGGTGCCCGGGACGTTCGGCCCGCTCGAGCAGCTGATTTGGATGCTCGCGGTGAAGGCAGCGCGGTCCAGGTTCGACGTCGTCGGCCGGAACCGGATGCCCGTCACGACCGTGCCGGGCGCGAACGGCGCCGCGTAGACGAGTTGCGTTCGCGTGGCGTTGCCACCGAGCAGCGCGGTGCTGCCGCGGCCCCACGCACGCTCGTACTCGGGCGGCAAGAACAGGCTGGTCTGCGCGACGACATGCGCGGCGAGCAGGAGTGAAGAGACGAAGGCAATTCGATTCATCGTGGTCGGTGGGAAAGAGAAAACGGAGACGTGCCGGGGCAAGGTAACGCAAACCCCAGAGGGCAAGGACCCCCCCCCCCCCCCCCCCCCCC
>DDSQ01000004.1:0-142 GCA_002343845.1 Planctomycetes bacterium UBA2386
GCGTTCGCGATGATCGTCGGCATGGTGTCGGGCGTCTACTCGACGATCTACATCGCTGCACCGGTGCTGATCTGGCTCGACAAGGGCGACTTGTCGCAGCCGAAGGTCGAGCCTCTCCCGGCGGCGACGCCGACGGCGACGC
>DDSQ01000004.1:250-4047 GCA_002343845.1 Planctomycetes bacterium UBA2386
CGACGTGCTGGTGATCGGCGGCGGTATCGCTGGCGCCTGCACGGCGCTGCACGCGGCCGACGCCGGCGCCGAAGTCCTGCTGCTGGCCAAGGACCACCTCGAGGTCACCAACACCGCGTGGGCGCAGGGCGGCATCGCGGTCGTGCAGTTGCCGGAGGACTCGCTCGAAGCCCACGTCGCCGACACGCTGCGCGTCGGCGCGGGCCTCGCCGATCCCGCCGTCGTGCGCGCGATCGTCGGCCGGGCGCGCGACGCCGTGCAGTGGCTCGAGCGGCTCGGCACCCGCTTCGACCGCACCGGCAGCACGACCACGGCACCGTTCGCACTGTCGCGCGAGGGCGGGCACAGCCACGCGCGCGTGGTGCACGCCAACGGCGACGCCACCGGCCGCGAGATCCAGCGAGCGTTGGCACAAGCGCTCGCTGCCCACCCGCGGATCACGACCCGCGAACACGTCTTCGTGCGCGACCTGGTGCTCGCCGACGGCCGCTGCGTCGGAGCGATCGGCCTGCAGGGCGGCCAGGAGGTCGCGATCGAGGCCGGCGCGATCGTCGTCGCCGCGGGCGGCACCGGCCAGATCTACCGCGAGACCACGAACCCGACCGGCGCCTCGGGCGACGGTCATGCCCTGTGCTTCCGCGCCGGCGCCCGGATCGCCGACTGCGAGTTCGTGCAGTTCCATCCGACCACGCTCTACATCGCCGGCGCCTCGCGCTTCCTGATCAGCGAAGTCGTGCGCGGTGCAGGTGCCGTGCTGCGCGACCGCCACGGCGAGCGCTTCATGCCAGCCGTGCACCCGATGGCGGAGCTGGCGCCACGCGACGTCGTCAGCCGCGCGATCCTCGATCGCATGGTCGCGACCAACGACACGCACGTCTACCTCGACCTGTCGACGGTGAAGGGCGACCCGCGCGCGCTGTTCCCGTCGATCGCGCGCATCTGCTCGACGTTCGACCTCGACCTCGCCAGCGATCCGATCCCGGTGCGCCCGGGCGCCCACTACTTCGTCGGCGGAGCCGCGACGGATGCGCACGGTCGCACCGACGTGCCCGGTCTGTTCGCGGTCGGCGAGGCCTCGGCATCGGGGCTGCACGGCGCCAACCGCCTGGCTTCGAACTCGCTGCTCGAAGGCGCCGCCACGGGTGCTGCCGCCGGCGAAGCCGCCGCCGCGGACGCCCGCGGACGTCATCCGGGGCTGCCGCGCGCCGGCAGCGGGCCGCTGCTCGCCGCCGACCCGCCGCGCCTGCTGCACGACGACCTGCTCTACTCCCTGAAGAGCCTGATGTGGCGGCAGGTCGGCCTGCGCCGGACCGGTTCGAGCCTGGTCGACGCGCGCGAGCGCATCGGCTTCTGGCACCACTACCTGCTGAAGGCGCCGTTGCCCGACCGGGCGCGGTGCGAACTCGCGAACATGCTCACCGTCGCGACGCTGGTCGCCGATGCCGCGATCGCGCGCGAGGAATCGCGCGGCACCCACTTCCGCGACGACTGGCCGCGCCGCGACGACGCCGGCTTCTGCCGCCGCATCTTCCTGCAGCGCGCCGCGGACGGCGGCGTCCGCACGACCCTCGGGCCGCTGCACGCGCCGACCGACGCCACGACCCCGATCTCGCCATGAGGAACGAGCCGATCGACACGCGGCAGGGACACGCCACCGAGGCGATCCTGTTCGGCCTGATGCCCATGGGCGACCCGCGCAGCCCGGCCGAGGCGTTGCACGAACTGCAACTGCTCGCCGAGACCGCCGACTTCGTGACGGCCGGCTGCATCGTGCAGCACCGCCGCCACGCCGATCCGCACAGCTACCTCGGCAGCGGCAAGCTCGAAGAGCTCGCCGAGGTGGTCAAGCTCGCACACTGCGCGGCGGTGATCTGCGACGACTCGCTGACGCCCAACCAAGGCAAGGCCATCGAGGCCGCCGTCGGCGTGCCGTGCATCGACCGCAGCGAACTGATCCTGCAGATCTTCGGCATGCATGCGCGCACGCCGCAGGCCCGGCTCCAGGTCGAGCTCGCGTCGCTGCAGTACCAGATGCCGCGCCTGCGCCGGAAGTGGACGCACCTCGAGCGCCAACGCGGCGGCATCGGCGTGCGCGGTGGTGCCGGCGAGAAGCAGATCGACGTCGACCGCGGCCTGCTGAAGACGCGCATCGCGGCGATCGAGAAGGAGCTCGAGAAGATCGCCCAGCACAAGGTCCGCGAAGTGCAGGCGCGGCCGGACCTCTTCACCGTGGCGCTGGTCGGCTACACCAACGCCGGCAAGTCGTCGCTGATGAACCGCCTGACCGACGCCGGCGTGCTCGCCGAGAACCGGCTCTTCAGCACGCTCGACACGCGCACGCGGCCCTGGCGCCTCGCCGGCGGCCGCACCGTGCTGCTGACCGACACCGTCGGCTTCCTGCGCAAGCTGCCGCACCAGCTGGTCGCCAGCTTCCACGCCACGCTCGAGGAGGCGCTGCACGCCGACCTGTTGCTGGTGCTGATCGACGGCAGTTCGCCGGAGGCCCTCGACCAATTGCGCGCGGTCGACGAAGTGCTCGAGACGCTCGGCAGCCAGAACCTGCCGCGCATCACCGTGCTCAACAAGCTCGACCTCGTCGCCGACCGCGCCAACCTGACGCCGCTGTACGAGGCCGACCCGAAGGCGATCGCGGTCTCGGTGCTGACCGGCGACGGGCTGGGAGACCTGTTCGCCGCGATCCAGACGCACCTGGCGTCGGTCGAGCAGCGCGTCGAGATCCTGCTGCCCCACCACGCCGGCGCGCTGCACGGCGAGATCCGCGCCAAGGCCACGGTGCTGTCCGAGTTCTACACCGAGGACGGCTGCCTGATGACGATCCAGGCGAGCCCCGCCCTGCTGGGCCGCTTGATGGCCGGCGGCGCGCGCATGAGCGAACGCCCCACGCCGCGCAGCGACCCGAGTTCGTAGCGGCTGCGGCAGCGCCGCGGCACGCGTCACTTCTTGGCGTCGAGCACGACCAGCAGGTCCTGTGCCTTCACCGCCGCCTTGACGTCGGTGCACAGCTCGCGCACGACGCCGGCGATCGGCGCCCGCACGATCGTCTCCATCTTCATCGCCTCGAGCGTCAGCAGCGGCTCGCCCTCGGCCACGGCCTGGCCCTCGCGCACGTGCAGCACGATCACGCGGCCAGGCATCGGCGCCCCGACCTCGCCGGCGTTCGCCGGATCGGCGCGACGGCGATCGACGCCCTCCTTGTGCAGGGACCGGTCGGCGACGACGACTTCGCGGTGCTGGCCGTTGAGCTTGAAGTAGACGGTGACGTTGCCGTCCTCGTCCGGCTCGCTCTTGGCTTCGAGCGACACGACGAGCGTCTTGCCCGGCTCGATCTCGACGCCGATCTCTTCGCCCGGCAGCAGACCGTAGAAGAAGTTGGTCGTTTCCAGACACGAGACGTCCGAGTACTTCGCCCGATGCTGCAGGAACTCCTGATGGACCTTGGGATAGAGGACCCGAGTCACCACTTCGCGATCGGACGGCTTTCGCTGCAGCGTCTCTTCGAGTTCGACGGCGACCTTGGTGAAGTCGACCGGCGGCAGCGTCTCGCCCGGCCGCCCCTTGATCACCGGGCGACCGCGCATGATCGCCTCGACGACCGCCGGCGGGAAACCTCCGGGAGGCTGTCCCATCTTTCCGCCGACCAGATCGAGCACCGATTCGGGGAAACTCAACTGCCGCGACGGATCGAGCACGTCTTCGGCTCGCAGTTCGTTCGCGACCAGGAACAACGCCAGATCGCCGACCGACTTGCTCGTCGGCGTCACCTTGACGATGTCGCC
>DDSQ01000153.1:0-15169 GCA_002343845.1 Planctomycetes bacterium UBA2386
CTCGTCGATGTAGACGATGCCCTGTTGCGCCCGCTCGACGTCGAAGTTGGCGTTCTGCAGCAATCGGAGCAGGATGTTCTCGACGTCCTCGCCGACGTAGCCGGCCTCGGTCAGGGTCGTCGCATCGGCGATCGCGAACGGCACGTCGAGGATCTTCGCCAGCGTGCGCGCCAGCAGCGTCTTGCCGGATCCGGTCGGTCCGACCAGCAGGATGTTGCTCTTCTCGAGCTCGAGCTCGGGGTTCTGGAAGCGCGCGTGCAGCCGGCGGTAGTGCCCGTAGACCGCGACCGCGAGCACCTTCTTGGCGCGCTCCTGGCCGATCACGTACTCGCCGAGACGCTTCATCATCGTCTCGGGGCTCGGGACCTTGTCCTTCGTGACGAGGTCCTTCAGGAACGTCGGCGTGCTGCCGCCGCCCTTCTGCTTGCGATCCTCCTCCTTGAGGATCGTGTTGCAGATCTCGATGCACTCGTTGCAGATGTAGATGCCGGGCGGGCCGGAGATCAGCGACTGCACGTGGTGGCGCGACTTCTCGCAGAACGTGCAGCGCTCGACGGTCTTGCCCTTGGCGGCCATGTTCGTGTCGGGGGAGCCCGCGTCGCAGTCTACCGCGCAGGTGGTCCGGATGCGCGGGTCAGCCCCGCGGCCGTGACGGTCGGTCGACTCACTTGCTGGTCTGCACGATCTCGTCGATCAGGCCGTAGGCCTTGGCCTCGGCCGGTCCCATGAAGAAGTCCCGATCGCTGTCGCGACTGACCTCGGCCGCGGGGCGATTGCAGTGGCGTCCGAGGATCTCGCTGAGCGTCGTCTTCAGGCGCAGGATCTCGTCGGCCTGGATGCTGATGTCGACCGCGGTGCCACCGACGCCGCCCCACGGCTGGTGGATCATGATGCGCGAGTGAGGCAGCGCGTGGCGCTTGCCCTTGCTGCCCGCCGCGAGGAGCAGAGCACCCATCGACGCCGCCTGGCCGAGGCAGTAGGTCGCGACCGGGCACTGCACGAACTGGATCGTGTCGTAGATCGCCAGGCCCGCGGTGACGCTGCCGCCCGGCGTGTTCAAGAACAGGTTGATGTCCTGGTTCTTGTTCTCCTTCTGCAGGAACAGCAGCTGCGCGATCACCGAGTTGGCGACGCCGTCGTCGATCGGCGACCCGATGAAGACGATGCGGTCCTCGAGCAGGCGGCTGTAGATGTCGTACTGGCGTTCGCCGCGGCCGGTCTTCTCGATGACGAACGGGATGATGTAGTCGTTGGCGATGCTCATGGGCTCGGCGGGCGGTCGGGGTCGGGGCGTCGATCGACCACGGCCCGCCGCGCCAGGCGACGCACCGCGACTTCGATCAACTGCCCTTCTTATCGACGATCTTGGCGTTGTCTCTGAGGAAATCACGCACCTTGCGCTCGAGCAGCGACAGCCGCAGCTCGCCGAGCCGGTTCTCCTGCTCGAGGTGCTCGCGGACCATCGCCGCCGTGACCTGCTGCCCGTCGTTGCTGTTGGCGACGGCGAGGTTGCGCAGTTCGGCCTCGACGTCGGTCTCGGTCACGAACAGCTTCTGCTGCTTGGCCACGGCTTCGATCAGGAAGAACAGGCGCACGCGGCGCTGGGCGTCTTGTTGGGCCTCGGCCTGCGATTCCCCAAGCTTCTTCTCGATGTCGGCCTCGCTGGCCCCGGCCTGCTGCATGCGGTGGGCGAGGGCACCGAGCGACGCGCGCTGCTGTTCCTCGATCAGCGACGGGGGGAGCGGGATCTCGTGGGTGTCGAGCAGCGCCTGCAGGCACTGTTCCTCCTGGCGTTGGCGGCCCAGGCGCGTCTTCTGCTCGGTGATGCGGGCGGCCAGGTCGGCGCGCAGTGCGGCGACGTTCTCGAACTCGAGGCCCTTGGCGAGCGCATCGTCGACCGGCGGCGGCATCACGCGCAGCACTTCGTGAATGGTCAGGCGCACGGTGCCGGTCTGGCCGCGCACGGCCTCCTTCTCGAAGTTGGCGGGGAACGTGATCGCGACCTCGAGCTGCTTGCCGGCCGTGGCGCCGATCAGGGCCTGCTGCCAGTCCGCCTCGGCCACGCCGTGGATCGGCTTGCGCGTGTTGAGCTGCACGTCCTTGCGGCTGTGCACGGCGCTGCCGCCGCCGTCGGCGAACGTGAAGTCGGCCTTGACGAAGTCGCCGTCCTGCACCGGCTCGCTGGTCGTCTGCAGGGTGCGCTTCTGGTGCGTGATCTCCTTCAGCGCGTTGTCGACGTCGGCATCGGTCGCCGCGCCCTCGAAGGCCTCGACCTGCAGGCCCTTGGTGGCCTTCAGCTCGATCTGCGGGCGCACGTCGATCTTGGCGGTGAACTGCAGCGCCGAACCCGGCACGACCGTGAGCTTCTCGACGTCGTCGATGGCGATGCGACCGACGGGGGAGAGGTCCTTCTCGCGGCAGGCGTCGCCGAAGAAGCGGTTGAGCATCTGCTCCTTCGCCTCGGCGAGGATCGACGGACCGAACTTCTTCTCGACGATCGCGCGCGGCACATGGCCGGGGCGGAAGCCCTTGAGCTGGATCTGCTGCTGCGCCGACGCGTACATGCGTTCGAGGTGCTCCTGCACGAGAGCGGGCGGAACAGTGATCGTGAGAGAACGGGTGCAGGGGCCGGTTTCGGCAACCGTGACTTGCATGGCGGGTGGGCTCGGTCGGGGATGCGGCGGCGAAAAGGGCCGAGCATCTTGGCGGCGTCGCGCAGGCGGGTCAAGGCGACGAAGCCGCGGCCGCGCCGGGTGCGCTACTTCGGTTGCTGTTCCTTGGCGAGATCGCGCAGGAACTGGCGCACGCGGTCCTGCTGCAGGGTCTCCGCGAACACCGGGTCGTCGTTGCCGATCGCCTCGATCTCGGCGACCAGGAAGCCCGACTGCTTCATCAGCTTGGTCAAGTTCGGGATCTTCCGGCGACGCGCCTCGCAGCGCATCTGGCCGACGTAGGCTCGGCGCGCCATCGCCATGCCGTCCTGGACGGAGAACTCGAGCGCTTTCTCGAAGTCGGCGAGCGCTTCGCCGTACTCCTCGATCGCGAACAGCAGGTTCGCCCGCAGCTCGTAGAGGCTCGACTCGCGCCGACGCGAGGGCTTGCGGACCTGTTCGTCGAGCGACCGCTTGAGCTTGGTCACGCCCTGGCGGTCGCCGAGCGCCCGCAGCGACACCGCGGCGGTCACGGCGAGCGAACTGGTCTCGCCGTCGTCGATGATCTGGTGCAGGCGCCGCACCGTCGGTTCGTGTTCGGGCGGCGCGATCGTCGCCAGCGCCTGCGCGAGTTGGCGGGTCTCGACGTAGTCGAGGCGGTCGCGGTCGAGCAGCGGCAGCAGCGCCCGCGCCGCGGCGTCGTGCGCCTTCACCGCCGCCGCGAAGTACTGGACGTACCACGGCAGCAGCTTGTTGTCCTTCTCGGTCGCCAGCGCCTGGATCACGGTGTCGGCGACCTGGCCCGCGCGCGCGGCGACCAGGTAGGCGAGCACGTCCTCGCGCACCTGGCGGTCGCTCGACGCGAGCATCGTCACGACCTTCGGTGCGGCGATGGCGGCCTTCTGCAGGCGCAGCGAACGCACGACGAGGCGCTTGTCCTCGCCGGTCGTGCGGTCGAGCTGGTCGACGAGCACTGCCGTCGCCTGCGGGGTGTGGGCGACGCCGAGCAGGCGGATGGCCTCGTTGCGGCCGACGTCGTTGCTGCCGTTGACGAGTTCGACCAACGCGTCGACGAAGCTCGCCGGGTCCAGTCTCTCGAGCACGCGGCGGCAGTTGCCGGCGAGATGGCGCGCGTCCTCGCCGCCTTGCGCGGGCTGCAGCTTCTCGAGCAGCAGCGGTACCACGCTGTCACCGAGGGCGGCGACCTCGGCGACCTTCTGGTCGATGTGCTGCTGGTTGATGCGGTAGTCGAGCTTGAGGTCGCCCCAGAACGGCTCGAGCGCTGTCTGCTGGGCCGGCCGGCTGCGCTCGGCGCGTTCGCGGGCGATCTTGGCGACCTCGGCGAGCGGGACCTGGGCGGCTGCGGTCGCAGCGACGGCGAGCGACAGGAGGAACGGCGAGCACCGCGGCGGCATCGGCTCAGTATGCCGCTTACTCGCCGCTGCTTCATGGCTTCTCCTGTCGATGCAGCGCCCCCAATGTGGCGTGACCATCCCGGAACTGGGGAAGAGCGGCTGGGCTTCCGCGGAAACGCAGGCCGCACTTGGCTCTTGGCTATCTGGTTCCCTTCGCCCGTCCGGCAACGGTGAGGAACTGCTGCATGGCGTCCTTGCGCAGGTTCTCGGCCAGACGGAGTTCGGACGTTGCGTTGTCGAGCTGCGGAGCCTCGCCGGGCATGACGCGGACGATGTGAAACCGCTGGCCGCCGCCTTCTCGGTACAGCATCCGAAGACTGATCCACTCGTCGGCATGCCGGAGCTTGGTCAAGGCATCGGTTGGAAACCCGCCGTTGACGCGCTGCGACTCTTCGAACAGGACTTCCTCGTGTAGCCCCGACCGGTAGCGTTCTCTCGCAAGCGCCTTTCCGAGGCGGCGTCGCATCTCCTCAGCAGCGAGGACGGGCGCACTGGCATCGTCCCAGAGTTGGACGAGTCGGTCCCAATCTTCGCGAGAGGGGAGCCGCAGGTCCTCTGGGAGCGCACCCGCGGCAATGCCGCGGCGCAGGGTCCGTTGGGCCGCCTCGCCGACAGGACCATGCCCTTCGGGTTGCGATGAGGATTCGTCGCTGGGTGTCGCCGAGACTTCCCCAGCCGACCCACTGGTTGGTTGCGTTTCCTGTCGTTCTTCTTCGGAATCGGGATCAGGCGCGGAACGCGAGGTCACGAGTGCTGGCGCGTGCGCGATGGGCGGGACAGTTGGCGGTTCGCGCGTCATCCAGAGAACCGCGCCGGCGACCGCAGCCACCCCCAATGTGATGAGCGTTGGGTTCCTCATGGGTTGGCGAGACTATCCGTCTCATGGGAATGAGGAGGGGGGGCAATCTCCGTGCTTCGCATGCCGCGGCCGAAGCGCGACCTGGCGGCCGGTTCTCAACCCGCGCCGACCGTGTTGCCGATGCACGAGGCGCCATGTGGACCTACGTGCTCCGCCACCGCCTGCTGCTGCGCGCGATCTACGCCCGCTCGACCGCCGCCTGACCCTTGCCGGCGGCCGCACCTTCGGGTTGCGTTGTCGCCGTGACGGGTGACTTCGACGTGATCGTGATCGGCGGCGGCCATGCCGGCGTCGAGGCGGCGACCGCGGCTGCGCGCATCGGCTGCCGCACCGCGATGGTCGTGCTCGACCCCGCGGCGATCGGCCGCATGTCGTGCAACCCCGCGATCGGCGGCCTCGCCAAGGGCCAGCTCGTGCGCGAAGTCGACGCGCTCGGCGGCGAGATGGGTCTGGTCACCGACCAGACCGGCATCCAGTTCCGCATGCTGAACACCAGCAAGGGCCCGGCGGTGCGCTCGCCGCGCGCCCAGTGCGATCGTGATGCCTACAACCACACGATGGTCGCGCGCGTGCTCGCCTACCCGGGGCTCACCGTGGTCGCCGGCGAAGCGGTGGCGCTGCGCAGCAACGCGCGTGGTGACGCGATCGACGGCGTCGAGCTCGCCGATGGCAGCACGCTGCGCGCGCCGACCGTGGTGTTGACGACTGGCACGTTCCTCGGCGGCAAACTGTTCGCCGGCGCGTGGGAGGCGCCGGGCGGCCGTCACGGCGAAGCGCCGGCGGCGCGCATCAGCGACTCGCTGCGGGCGTTCGGCATTCGGCTGGGCCGCCACAAGACCGGCACGCCGCCGCGCCTGCATGCCGACTCGATCGACTTCACGCGGCTCGAAGTGCAGCCGGGCGACGACCCGCCGCAGCCGTTCTCGTTCCGCACCGAGCGCATCGTGCAGGAGCAGATGCCGTGTTGGCTGACGCGGACTACGCCCGAGACGCACGCGATCATCCGGGCCAATGCGCACCACTCGCCGATGTTCCAGGGCCGCATCCAGGGAACGGGGCCGCGCTACTGCCCGAGCGTCGAGGACAAGGTCGTGCGCTTCGCCGGGCAGGACTCGCACCCGATCTTCCTCGAGCCCGAAGGGCGCACGTCGCGCGAGATCTATCCCAACGGCATCAGCACCAGCCTGCCCGCGGACGTGCAGATGCAGTTCTTGCGCACGATCCCGGGGCTCGAACAGGTCGTGATGCTGCGGCCGGGCTACGCGGTCGAGTACGACTACGTGCTGACCGACCAGTTGCGCGGCGATCTGCAGGTTGCCGGGCTGCGCGGCCTGTTCGCGGCGGGCCAGATCAACGGCACCAGCGGCTACGAGGAGGCGGCGGGACAGGGTCTGGTCGCGGGGCTCAACGCGGCACGGTTCGCGCGCGGGCAGGAGCCCGTCGTGTTCGATCGCGCGACCGCCTACCTCGGCGTGATGGTCGACGACCTCTGCCGCGTGAACCCGACCGAGCCCTACCGGATGTTCACGAGCCGCGCCGAGTTCCGGCTGCTGCTGCGCAGCGACAACGCCGACCGCCGCCTGACCACGCTCGGCGAACGGCTCGGCCTGGTCGGCGCCGAGCAGGCGGCCGCCGTTCGCAGCAAGGAGCAGCGCATCGCCGCCGCGCGGGAGTGGCTCGACCTGCAGCGCCGTTCGGGCAAGACGCTGACCGAGTGGCTGCGGCGGCCCGAAGTGACGACGGCAGACCTGGCGCAGTGGGATCCGACGTTCGCGGCGATGGCGTTGTCGCCGGCGGAGGCGTCCGAGGTCGAGGCCGAGGTCAAGTACGCGGGCTACGTCGAACGCCAGGCGATGGAGGTGGCACGCCTGCGGGCGATGGAGGAGCGGCGCATCCCGACGGCGTTCGACTACGCGGTGCTGCCGGGGCTGAGCAACGAAGCGCGCTCGCGGCTGCTGCAGCGGCGACCGCTGACGATCGGCGAGGCGTCGCGGCTCGCCGGCGTGCGGCAGGCGGACGTGCAGTTGCTGCTGGTCGCGCTCGGGCGCTGACGCCCGGCGCTCACATCTGCAGGACGGCCTTGACCAGCGCTTCGATGTCGCCGGTGGCCGGCGCGTGGCTGCCGCGGCGCACCTTCTCGACCTTGTCGCGCGCGTCCTTCTCGGCGTAGCCGAGCGTGACCAGGGCGGCGATGGCGTCGTCGGCGGTGCGGCTCGGCAGTGGGCGATCGGTGGCGCCGGGCGCGGCCAGATCGAGCTTCTGCATCGCATCGCGCAGTTCGAGGCACAGCCGTTCGGCGGTCTTCTGGCCCACGCCCTTCACCGCCTTCAGCGCCGCGACGTCGCCGTGCGCGATCGCGTGCGCGAGGTCGGCGGGCGCATGCACGCTGAGCAGCGCCAGCGCGATCGAAGGCCCGACGCCGCTGACGGCGAGCAGGCGGCGGGCGAGATCGCGTTCGGCGCGGGTCGCGAAGCCGAGCAGCGAAGGCATGCCGTCGACGACGTGCAGGATCGTGAACACGAGCCCGGTCGTGCCGACGCGCAGCTCGGACGACGAGTTGAGGCTCGTGCGCAGCTCGTAGCCGACGCCGCCGCAGCGCACGACCACGCGCGAGGTCTCCTTCTCGACGACGTCCCCGAACAGGTGGTCGTACATGGCCCGCGCGGCGAACTCAGCCGCGCAGCGACAGGCCGAACTCGTCGAGCTTCGTCTTGATCTCGTTCAGCGAGGTCTGGCCGAAGTTCGGGCACGCCAGCAGCTCGGCCTCGGTCTTGATCGCGAGGTCGCCGATGGTGCGGATCTTCAGCAGGTCGACGATGCGGCGGCTGCGCACCGACAGGTCGAGTTCGCTGATCGGACGCTTCTGCGGGTCCGGGCTGTCCGGGTCCGGCTGCTCTTCGGTGAGCAGGGCCGGCTCCGACATCTCGCCGAGGTCCTTGCTCATCAGCTCGTCGCTGGTCATGCCGAGCCGCAGTCCCTTGATCTTGAGGATCTCCTTGATCTCGGTCAGCGACGTCTCGCCGAAGTTCTTGTAGCTGAGCAACTCGGCCTCGGTCTTCTTCACCAGGTCGCCGAGCGTGCGGATGTTCATCTTCGCGAGGCAGTTGCGCGACCGCACCGACAGCTCGAAGTCGTTGATCGGGGTGCGCAGGAGCTTGTTGCGCTTGTCGTCGCGGCGCTCCTGGTCCTCGTCGTAGTACATGTTCAGCGCCGCGGCAGCGTCGCGGCGGTAGAGGCGCGCGCGGGCGTTGTCGGGGTGGGCTTGCAGCGCCAGGTCGAAGCACTGCATGGCGCGCCGGTAGTTGCCCATGTCCTCGTAGAGGATGCCGAGGTTGACGACGCAGGCGACGTTGACGGGCGGCGACATCAGTGCGCGCTCGTACAGCTCGCGGGCCTCTTCGTCCTCGCCGCGCAGGTCGACGTTCAGCGCCAGGCGGAACAGCGCCTGCTTGTGGCTGCCGTCGACGGCCAGCACGTCGTCGTAGCAGGCGATCGCCTTGCCGACTTCGTGGGCGAGTTCGAGCGCGCGGCCCGCGAAGTACTTCTGGTCGGCGGGCGACAGCAGCGACTTCAGCTTGTCGGCATCCTTGGCGAGCCGTTCGCCATCGTTGTGGCCGTCGAGCGCGCGCAGCCAGACCAGCGCCTGCGCCGGATCCGACTCGCGGCGCGACAGCAGCTTCTGCGCTTCGTCGAGGCGACCGAGCGCGCCGAGGCTGCTGGCGAGGCAGCAGGTGACGACGGCGTTGGTCTTGTCGGCCGTCAGCAGCGGCAGCGCTTCTTCATGGCGACCGAGCGCCCACAGCGCGACGCCGCGAGCGGTGCCCTTGGCGCGCGGCTCGGAGAGCCAGTCACGCAGTTGCTGGAGGGAGTCGACCGACTGGAACACCGCGGCGCGGAACGCATCGAGCTTGGTCGGCGTCAGGTCGCCGGCCAGCAGGGCCGCGGGATCGAGCGAGGGGATGGGAGCCGTGTCCGTCATCGGGGGTGCAAACGGCCCGCCGCCCGGCGAAGGCCGGGCCGGGGCGTGGCCGGCAAAGGGCGGAGCAGACTAGGCCCCATCCCCCGTCGGGGTCAAGTTCGCGAGTGGCCCGTCGCCGCGAAGTCTGCTGCCGCTTCTCGGTAGACCGCGAGCAGGTCGTGGGCCATCGCCGCGAAGCCGCGGGCGCGCGGCCGCGCCCGCTGCGACATCGCCCGCACCGTCGCGGGCGACGCGGCGAGGCGATCGAGTGCCTGCGCCCAGGCGTCGACGTCGCCGGGCGGCAGCACGAGCCCCTGTTCGCCGTCGACGACGGCGTCCTGGAGTCCGCCGATGCGGCTCACCAGCACCGGCCGCGCGGCGGCGAGGGCTTCGCGCACCGTCAGCCCGAAGGCTTCGTGCCACAAGGCCGGCGCCGCCAGCACGTCGATGCCGGCGAGCAACGCCGGCAGGTCGTGCAGGCCGTACGGGCCGTGGTACTGCACGTCGTCGTGGGGGCGAAGCGAAGCGAAGCAGCGCGTCGCGTAGCTGGCATCGCCGTGGTAGGGCACGACGTTGCCATGGATGCGGATCGCGACGCGGTGGGCGGGAAGGCGCGCGGCGGCGGCGAGCAGCACGTGCAGGCCCTTGCTCGGCATCACCGTGCCGAGGTAGCCGACGCGCAGTGGACCCGGGCCGATCGCCGGCGGCGGCAGCGCGGCGAGGGCGTCCGTGTCGACGCCGTTCTCGACCACGGTGAAGCGCGCCCGCGGCACGCCGAGCGCTTCGAACGGCGGGATCGCGCGCGCGCTCGGCACCACGAGCCGCTGCGGCACGGCCAGCGCGGCCAGCGCGCGGGCGTGGATCGCGGTGATCTGTCCGTCGCGGTTCTGCGTGGTCACCCAGCCCGGCCAGGTGCGCTGCAGGCACTCGCCGCATCGCGGCACCGTCGCCGTGACGCAGACTTCTTCGCGCTGGTGGAACATCTGGCCGCGCGGGCAGAACAGCCAGTAGTCGTGCAGCGTCATCACCGACGGCACGCCGGCCGCCGCGAGTTCGCCGAGGCTGTCCGTCGACATGCCGGTCAGGTGGTGCACGTGCGCGACCGCGAAGTGCACGCCGGCTTCCTTGCGTTGGCGCAGGAACCCGCGCAGGGCCGTCGCCATCGGCGGCGAGACGTACATCGCCGCGAGATCCGGCACCCGTTCCCAGCGGTAGGCGACGCGCGTGATCCGCGGATTGCCGTCGGCGGTCGTGCGCCACGTTCCTTCGGCGAGGCCCGGCGTGCCTTCGCGCGCGAAGATCTCGACGTCGTGGCCAGCGGCGACGAGGGCACGGGCGAGGCCGTCGACGTGCTGTTCGACGCCGCCGACGCTGTCCGGGGGCAGGCCGTGGGCGAGCAGCAGGATCCGCATGACGGGACGATGCCCATGCGTGGCGGAGCCTGCAATCGTGCGCGCGACGTCGCTGCGCGTTTGACCGTGTCCCGGTGCCGGGCTAGCGTGCTCGCCCGCCGAAGGGTGCGCCGCGATCCCCGTGGCCGCCTTCGAACCCGATAGCCATGAAGCTGAAAGTCCGTCGTTCCAAGCAGAAGCGTCTGAAGAAGGTCGGGTTCCGGACCCGCAGCAAGACTGCGGGGGGGCGCAAGGTCATCAAGCGGAAGATCAAGCGGTCCGGCAAGTTCCGCGTCGGCTGAGCCGCGACGGCGCTCCGCCGTAGCCGCGACCGTTCGTTCCGCAGGCGACGCGTCGCCTCACCTGACCACGCCCGACCCGGCAATCGCCGCGCTGGCCCGTTGTCGCCGCAAGCACCGCGGCCTCGCGTCGGGCCTGGCGGGCCGCCCCGCGTTGTGGCGGCAGAAGCTGCGCTGCGCGCGGCAACCCGCTACGCGCGGCCGACGTGCTTTCCGCACCAGCGACCGCTAGTGTCGCCGCCCGTCGTCGTCGTCGTCTCGTTTCATCTCGGTCCAAGCTTCCAGGGAGGTTCTCGTGTCCGCAGCGTCGCGCTCCGCCGCCATCCAGCTCATCGCCCGCAAGTCGCCGGTCGCCGTTGCCTGCCAGCAGAGCAACGTGCCGCAGTTGTTCGGCGCGAACGTCTTCGGCGTCGAGCAGATGCGCACGCGGTTGTCGGAGAACGCCTACAAGGCGCTGCGTTCGTGCATGGAGCACGGGCAGGAACTCGACCACGCGCTCGCCGACCAGGTCGCCACCGCGATGAAGGAGTGGGCCGTCGAACGGGGCGCCACGCACTTCACGCACTGGTTCCAGCCGATGACCGGCTCGACCGCCGAGAAGCACGACAGCTTCGCTTCGTTCGACGGCAGCAAGATCATCATGGAGTTCTCCGGCAAGGCGCTGATCAAGGGCGAGCCGGACGCGAGTTCGTTCCCGAGCGGCGGCCTGCGCGCGACGTTCGAGGCCCGCGGCTACACGGCGTGGGATCCGACCTCGCCGGCGTTCCTCCGCGAGACGACGAACGGCAGCACGCTGTGTATTCCGACCGCGTTCTGCAGCTGGACCGGCGAGGCGCTCGACGAGAAGACGCCGCTGCTGCGCAGCACCGAAGCGCTCAACCGCGAGGCCGTGCGGCTGCTGCGCCTGCTCGGTGACGACAAGGTGCAGTTCGTCTACCCGACGCTCGGCTGCGAACAGGAGTACTTCCTGATCGATCGCGACCTGTACTTCCTGCGCCCGGACCTGATCGCGACCGGCCGCACGCTGTTCGGCGCCAAGCCCCCGAAGGGCCAGGAACTCGAGGACCACTACTTCGGCTCGATCGCGCCGCGCGTGCTCGCGTTCATGCAGGAGTCCGAGTTCGAGCTGTGGAAGCTCGGCGTGCCGGTGAAGACGCGCCACAACGAAGTCGCGCCGAGCCAGTACGAGGTCGCGCCGATCTTCGAGCGCACGACGATCGCGGTCGACCACAACATGCTCTGCATGGAAGTGCTGAAGCAGGTCGCGACCAAGCACGGCTTCCACTGCCTGCTGCACGAGAAGCCGTACGCGGGCATCAACGGCAGCGGCAAGCACAACAACTGGTCGATGGCGACCGACGGCGGCGACAACCTGCTCGAGCCGGGCAGGAGCCCCGAGCAGAACATGCGCTTCATGGTGATGCTCGCGGCGGTGATGCGCGCCGTCGACCTGCACGCCGACCTGCTGCGCACGACGATCGCCCACGCCGGCAACGACCATCGGCTGGGCGCCAACGAGGCACCGCCGGCGATCCTGTCGATCTACCTCGGCGAGCAGCTCACCGACGTCGTCGACGCGATGATCGCCGGCACGAGCCGCGGCAGCGAGCGCAAGCGCGACACGATGCGCCTCGGTGTCTCGGTGCTGCCGCCGCTGCCGCGCGACGCGACCGACCGCAACCGCACGTCGCCGTTCGCGTTCACCGGCAACAAGTTCGAGTTCCGCGCCGTGGGCAGCAGCCAGGCCTGCGCCAAGCCCAACGCGGTGCTCAACACGATCGTCGCCGACTCGCTCGCCCACATCAGCAGCGAGATCGAGAAGGGCAAGGCGGCGCGTGGCCTCGAGGCCGCGGTCAACGACGTCGTCGTCGACCTGTTCAAGAAGCACCAGCGCATCCTGTTCAACGGCAACGGCTACTCGGCCGAGTGGCACGCCGAAGCCGGCAAGCGCGGACTGCCGAACTTCAAGAACGCGGTCGACGCGATCGCCAACTTCGGCAGCAAGAAGAACGTCGATCTGTTCGAGCGCTTCGCGGTGCTGTCGAGCAAGGAAGTCGAGTCGCGCATGAACATCATGTTCGAGTCGTACTGCAAGGCGATCGCGATCGAGGGCCAGAGCGCCCTGTCGATCGCCCGCACGATGATCCTGCCGTCCGCCCAGCGTGCGCAGGGCAGCGTGGCGCAGAGCGTGGGCGCGGCCAAGGCGGCCGGTGTCGACGTCAAGGTGCAGGAGAAGCGGTTGCGCGACTTCTGCGCGCGCATCGAGACGTTCGTGGTCGCGATCGACGACCTCACGGCGCAGTTCGAGCACGCCGAGCACCATGGCGGGGCGCCAGCGGAGCACGCCAAGACCTACCGCGACAAGGTCGTGCCGGCGATGGCGAAGCTGCGCGAGATCGCCGACGGCCTCGAGACCATGGTCGACGACGCCGAGTGGCCGCTGCCGAAGTACCGCGAGATCCTGTTCCTGCAGTGACGCGCGGCGGTCAGCGGATCGCCCGCGCCGGTCGCAATCCCAGGTAGCGATCGGCCACCTGCGGCGCGTCGCTCGGCCGGTTCGCCGACCGCGCGTTGGCCGCCGCGTTGGCGAAGCAGCCGCCGCGGTTGACGCGCGATGCCGAACTGGCCGGCGGGCACACCGGATCGCGGGCCGGGCTCTGGCGGTAGAACGCGCTGTCGAAGCCGTCCAGGCACCACTCCCAGACGTTGCCGTGCACGCCGTGCAGTCCGAACGCATTGGCGCGGTGGGCGTCGACCGGAGCGTGCATGACGTAACCGTCCTCGAGGTCGGGCCAGTCCTGCGTTTCCGACCACGGCGCCCCGTTGCTCGCCGCCGTGCGGTCCGCGAGGTTCACCGCGCCGCGCAGCGTCTCGCGCGCGTCGCCGGTCCACCACACGGTACCGGTTCCGGCGCGCGCGCCGTACTCCCACTGCGCTTCGCTCGGCAGCGTCAGCTGCATGCGCTCGAGTTGCTGCTGGCACGCAAACCAGCTCACTTGCTCGACCGGATGCAGCAGGGACTCCACCCATTGCACGCGCTTGCCGGGCTTGAGGTAGCTCGGGTTGTCGCCGGTGCAGCGCTGCCACTGCGCCTGCGTCATCTCGTACTTCGACAGGAAGAACGCCGACACCTCGACCGTGTGCACCGGCGATTCGGGGGGCAACGCCTGCGGATCGTAGTTGCGGCCGGCAGGGTCGTCGCGCTGCGCGCCCATCGCGAACGTGCCGGCCGGCAGCAGCACGAACACGAGGCCCGTCCCTTCGTGCAGTACCAGCTTGCCGTCCGCGTTGCGTTCGGCGGGCTCGCCGGTCTGCAGATGCGCGAACTCCTGCAGTCCCGACGCCGGGTCGCTGCCCAACGGCAGCAGTCCGGCTTGTGGCGCCAACTGCAAGCCGCCGTACTTCGCACTCGCGGCGATCGCCGCGCGCGCCGCCGACCAGCGCTGCCGCGCGTCGTCGCTGTCGAGGCTGCGCGAACCGATCGCCGTCGCGAACGCGCGCCGCTTGCCGATGCCCCAGCCGTGCCGGGCCGTGATGCCCGTCGACACCAGCCCGGTCTCCGGATCGGCGAACGCGCGCAGGTCCGCGATCAGTCGCTCGAGCTGGGCATGCCACCAGCGATCGCGCGCGTCGTCGAAGCGGTAGGTGCGGAAGGCGTCGACCTGCGCCTGCAGAGCCGCGACCTGCTGCACCTGCCGCGCGGACTCCGCGACGCGTTGCTGCCGCGCGTCCGGGTCGGTCCACTCGGCGATCGCCTGGCGCAGCATGGTGAAGCGCTTCTGCTGATCCTGTTGCAGCGCTGGCGGTGTGGCGCGCACGGCCTGTTCCCCGGCGGCGAGGGCGGCTTCGAAGCNNTCGTCGTCGGTGGCGGCCGCGAGCGCCCGCTGCGCCAGCAGCAGACCCGCCATCTCCTGGCCGTAGACCACGGTTGCCGGGTTGTTGTCGAACAACGGCGTGGCCACCTGGCGCAGCCCCGCGCTGTCGGTCGGCAGCGACTGCGTGGCGAGGCTGGCCCGCACCGCGCCTTCGTCGGGCCACGGCTCGTCGCCGAGCATGCGTCGCATCCACGTCAGCCGACCGCGCTGCGTTTCCAGCTCGTCGCGCTGCGGGCATGCCTGCCGATCGGCGGCGATGCTCGCCTCGGTGCGCGGCTGCGCGCGCTCCCGGATCGCGGCCAGCGTGGCTTCGTGTTCGCGCAGGCCGGGACGTGCCACGCCGTTGGTCGTGGCGTCGCCGGGCCGCCCCTCGATCAAGGCCCGGGCGTCGGCGAGCCACTGCTCGTAGGCGGGCAGCTGCTCGGGCGTCGCCGGCCACAGCGCATCGGCTCGCTCCGTGAGTTCCTGCAGTTCCTGGATCGCCGACAGCGACAGCACGTCGTTCGCGAGCGCTTGCGCGCGACGCTCCTGTTGGCGCGCTCGTTCGGCGTTGGCGTCGGCGGTCGCCGCCTGTTCGTCGGCGCGGGCTGCCTGCCACGCGAAGCCGAGCAGGCCGAGCAGCAGGGCGATCGCGACGGCGGCCGTCGCGGCGACCAGCGAACGGTGGCGCCGCACGAACTTGCGCAGCCGGTACGCCGCGCCGGGCGGCACCGCGAGCACC
>DDSQ01000153.1:15198-19395 GCA_002343845.1 Planctomycetes bacterium UBA2386
TCCTTCTCGAGCGCCTTCATCACGATCCAGTCGATCTCGCCGCGCACCAGGGCGCCGAGTCGCTTGGGGGCCACACGCCGACAGGCCGCGAGATGGGCGATGGTGTCGGTCGCCTGCGACAGCCGCGTCGACGGCTTCGGTGGATCGACCTCGCGGATGAGCCGTTGCAGTTCGGCGTAGACGGCGCCGCCGAGCGTCTTGGTGTCGAACGGTGTCGAGCCCGTCAGCAGTTCGTACAGCACGACGCCGAGCGCGTAGACGTCGGTTCGGGTGTCGATGTCCAGCGAGCCGTCGGCCTGCTCGGGACTCATGTACTGCAGCGTGCCGATCACCTGCCGATGCTCGGTGAACAGCGTCTTCTCGGTCAGCTTCTGCACCGTCGCCTTGGCGATGCCGAAGTCGATGATCTTCGCCTGCGGGCGCCCGTCGACGATGCCGACCAGGATGTTCGAGGGCTTGAGGTCGCGATGGATGACGCCTTTGCCGTGCGCGTGCTGCACGGCGGCGCACACCTGCGCGAACAGTTCGAGTCGCGCGTCGATCGTCAGCTGGTGGCGGTCACAGAACGTGACGATCGGATCGCCCTTGACCAGTTCCATCACGAAGAACGGGCGCCCGCTCGCCGTGGCGCCGGCATCGAACACGCGGGCGATGTTCGGGTGGTCCATCAGGGCCAGCGCCTGCCGCTCTTGCTCGAAGCGCGCGACCACCTGCCGGGTGTCCATGCCGAGCTTGATGACCTTCAGCGCGACGCGCCGAACGACCGGCTCCTGCTGCTCGGCCATGAACACGACGCCAAAGCCCCCTTCGCCGATCTGCTGCAGCAGCTTGTAGGGGCCGATCCGCGTGCCGGGGCCCTCGTCGTTCGGCGCGCTGGTCGCCGCCACGCCGGGGCCGGTGGCCGCCCCGAGGAACTGCTCGCCGTCGGCCGCGGCGAGCATCCGGAGCAGCCGCTGCCGCAGTTCCGCATCCGCACCGCACTCCCTGGCCAGGAACGGACCGCGTTCCGCGGACGGCAGCTGGAACGCGAGGTCGAAGAGCTCGCGCAGCCGTGGGTGTTGGGGATCGGGCATTGCGGTTCCGGCGGCAGCAACCGGCTTGCACCGGCGGACGCCGCGACGCGAGAAGCGTGCGACCGTCGGCCCGAGGATCAAGGATCCGGCGCCACCGACGGCTGCTCACCCCGGCTGCCGGCCGGAAACCGATCTCACCGCGGCCACTTCACGTAGTCGGGCACGGTCGGGCGGCTCGCGCGGTACCAGCCCTTCGCGAGCAGCACCAGGTTGCCGTGCGCGTCCTTCTCCAGCGCGCCGGTCACGGTGACCTGGTCGAGCAGTTCGAGGTCGCCGAGCCCCGGGGTCGCCAGCGGCTGGCCGTCGGCGCCGCGGGCCTCGACCAGCAGTGAGTTCGTCGCCTGCGTGTCCTTGCTCTCGCAGCAGTAGTCCCAAGGCGTCCTGCACTCGTCTGCCTTGTCGGTCTCGCCGCAGTAGGGGATCGCGAGGTCCATGAGCTTCATCACCGCGTAGCCGGTGGTGACGTCGTAGAGACGGCCGGTCACCGCGACGTTCGCGGTCGGCCCGGCGTCCTTTGCCGCCTTGACGCCGAGCGCGTTCGCCGGGGCTTGCGACAACCGCAGGGCCGCGACCGCGGGTGCGGCGGGTCGGGCCGCGGGACGGGACGATTCGCCGCTGCGGTCGCAAGCGACGAACGTGGTGAGAACGACGACGAGGAACGCGGTCTTCATGTTCGGCCTCCGATGGCCTCGATCAGGGGGATGCGCACGGCGCGGACGGCGGGCACGATGCCGCCGATCACGCCCGAGGCGAGGGACGAACCGAGGCCCAGCAGGCGGCTGCCGGCGTCGGGATGCAGCGACAAGGCGCCCATCGGATACCGCATGGACACGTCGCCGATCGCGAGCGCGACCAGGATGCCGATGCCGCCGCCGAGCGCGGCGACGAGGGCGCTCTCTTCGACCAGCGCGACCGCGACGGCGCTCGGCGAGTAGCCCAGCGCACGCAAGGTCGCCAGTTCGCGCGTTCGCGCCAGCACCGCGGCGAACATCGTGTTGGCGCAGGCGAAGGCGCCGGCGACCAGCGCCAGCACCGCCATCCAGCGGGCCAGCGCGATGATCGGCTCGAGGCTTGTCGTCAGCGCCCGCAGCATCTCGTGTTCGGGCACCGCGACGATCTCGAGGTCGACGCGCCGCGCCGCGAACAGCCGCAGCTCGTCGAGCGCGTCGGGCGTGGCGAGGCGGCAGACGACACACGACACGTCCTCGCGTTTGGTCGCCAGCATCACGTCGGCGAGGCGCCCCCACATCTCGGCTTCCAGGGTGGTGCCGGGCGCGGCGAAACGACCGACGATCGTGAAGTCGCGACGCTCGAGATGCAGCGTGCGGCCGACGGCGAGATCTTCGGCCGACAGACCGAGGCGTGTGTGCGCGAGCGGGCCGACCAGCAACTCGAACGGCGCGCGCGGCTCGCGTCCGTCGACGATCAGCACCTTGTCGTGCACGATCCAGGCTGCGTCGGTGACGCCACGCAGCAGACCCACCTGGTCACCCGAACGCGTCGCGATGTGCAGCTCGACCGAGGCGGCCCGCTGGCCGCCGACGGTCAGCACGCCGGGCGCCGCCGCGGCGGCGAGTTCGGCGCTGCCTCTCGGCACCACCGAACGTACGAGGTCGACCTCGGCCGAGGAGCCGAGCAGCAGCACGACGTCGTCGCGCGCGGCGGTCGCCCCGGCGCGCGTGATGCCGTCGGCGAACGACGTCATCGCGATCACCAACAACGTCGTCGCCGCGATGCCGCCGAGCGTCGCCAGCGTGCGTGCCCGCCGTCGCAGCAGGTTGCGCAGCACGTAGTCGAAGGGGAGCACGTTCATTCCTCCTTGACGCCGATCGCCAACGGCCGGCGGGCGGTCGCGATCGCCGGGGGGAGCGACGCGAGCGCGCCGATCATCAGCGCAGCCGTCAGGCAGCTCACGGCGGTGGCCCAGGTCGGCTGCAGGTCGATGCCATAGCCTTCGACGCCGAGCGTCACCGGACGAAACAGGAGCAGGCCCAACACGAGTCCGATGCCGAGCACGCCGCCGGCGAGACCGAGCCCGACGCCTTCGCAGGCGATCAGTGCCATCAGCTTCGGCTTGGTGAGCCCGACGGTCTCGAGCACGCCCATCTCGCCGCTGCGCGACTGCGCGCTGATGTAGACGGTGTTGGCGAGCACCAGGGCGACGACGAGCACGGCCAGATACCCGAGCCAGCGCGCGAACTCGACGACCTGGGCGATCTCGGCGATCGCCGCGGCGACGAATGCCTGCATGGTCTTGGTGTCGGTGCGTGCCGTGTCGGTCGCGAAGACGCCGTCGATCGCCTGAGCGATCGCATCGGTGTCGGCGCCGTCCTTCACGCGGACGAGGAACTGCGTCGCCGCGCCCTGACGTTTGCGCGCCAGCGACAGCTGGTCGAGGTGCACGAAGGCCAGGTTGGCGACGCCGGCCGTTTCGCTGCGCACGATGCCGGCGACCTGCACGTCGAGCTCGCCGAGGCGCACGCGTTGGCCCGTAGCGAGTCGACGCCGCTCNNCCGCGAGCCGTTCGCCGACGAGTGCGCCGTCGCTCTGCTGCCGCCAAGTGTCGATGCTGCCCGACAGCACGTCCAGGTCGTAGAGCCTGGTCAGCTCGCTGGCGGTGACACCGTGCAGGGTGACGAGATCGAGGTTGCTGCGGCAGTTGTTGATGTAGACGAGGGTCGGCAACACGTCGGCGATGCCGGGCAGGTCGCGGATCGTGCGTTCGTAGCGCAGCGGCAGTTCGCTGGTCAGCGGGCAGAAGCGGCTGTCCTGGAACACGACCAGGACCGGCTGGTCGGCGCGTTGCTGCAGCGTGGTGACGCCGTCGTCGACGGTGCGCACGAACGCGAACAGCGCCATCGCCAGCGCGGCCCCGAGCAGGGTCAGCAGCGAACGGGTGCGTGCCCGCAGGGCGGTGCGCACGGCGTACGGCAGGAAGGCCAGCAGATCACGCATGGGCGCCCTCCGCGACGATGCGGCCCTTGTCGAGATGCACGATGCGGTCGGCGAACTTCGCCGCCGCCGGGTCGTGCGTGACCATGACGAGGGTCTTGCCGAAGCGGTCGACGAGCGTGCGCAGCAGTTCGATCGTGCGCGTCGCGGCGGCGCGGTCGAGGTTGCCGGT
>DDSQ01000043.1:0-122 GCA_002343845.1 Planctomycetes bacterium UBA2386
GTCGTCGACCATGATCCAGGTGCCGCCGCGCTTGACCACCGGTCGTGGCTTGGCGAAGTAGAGCGGCACCATCGGCAGCTTCTCCTTGTGCACGTAGAGCCAGACGTCGAGTTCGGTCCAGT
>DDSQ01000043.1:174-28656 GCA_002343845.1 Planctomycetes bacterium UBA2386
CTCGTCGCGGCGCGCGCCGCCGAACGCGGCGTCGAACTGCCCGGCGGAGAGCGCCTGCTTGAGCCCTTCGGTCTTCATCACGTGCGTGTGGCGCTGCGTGCCGTGCACGAACGGGTTGATGTCGTCGCGCACGCCGTCGGGGTTGATCCACTCGATGAAGTCGAGTCCGTACTCCTTCACGATCCAGTCGCGGAACGTGATCATCTCGCGGAACTTCCACCGCGTGTTCACGTGCAGCACCTTGAACGGGATTCGCGCCGGCGCGAACGCCTTCTGCGCGAGCCGCAGCATCACGCCGCTGTCCTTGCCGATCGAGTAGAGCATCACCGGCCGTTCGAACTCGGCGGCGACCTCGCGGATGATCTGGATGCTCTCGTGTTCGAGCTGCTCCAGGTGGGAGAGCGCGTAGTTGGTCATGGCGCGGTGGGCGTGGTCGGCGGCGCGAGCAGGCCGCGGCCGTGCAGGAAAGCGAGCAGAGCGTCGACGGAACGAGCGAGCGGCGCGTCGTTCGCGAGGCGCAGTTCGGGGCGCTCGGGCGCCTCGTAGGGCGAACTGATGCCGGTGAATTCCGGGATCGCGCCGGCCCGGGCCTTCGCGTAGAGGCCCTTCGGGTCGCGCGCCTCGCAGGTCGCGAGCGGAACGTCGACGAAGATCTCGAGGAAGTCGGCGCCGATCACGGCGCGCGCCGCAGCGCGGTCGGCGCGGAACGGCGAGATGAACGCGGTCAGGACCAGGACGCCGGCGTCCGCCATCAGGGCGGCGACGTGGCTGATGCGGCGGATGTTCTCGCTGCGATCCGCGGCGGAGAAGCCGAGGTCGGCGCACAGTCCGTGGCGCACGTTGTCACCATCGAGCACGTAGACGAGCCGGCCGGCGGCAGCGAGACGTTCCTCGAGCGCGCGCGCGACCGTCGACTTGCCGGAGCCCGACAGCCCGGTGAACCACAGCACGGCGCCGCGCTGGCGCAGCAGGCGCTCGCGATCGGCGCGGTGCACGGTGCCGTCGTGGCGGCGGAGGTTCTTGCTGGGCTCGGTCATCGCGGGCGGTTCGCCCGATCGGGGCGAGCAGGGTCGGTATCGCGAGCCCTGGTGTCAACCGTGCATCGGCCAGCGCGGGCTGCCGGCTGCATTCGCGCGTTGCCGTCGCCGCACGTCCGGTGCCACGGCGGTTCTCGCGGCACGAGACCTCTGGCACCGAGGCTGCACTGCCCGGGTGGGCGAACGGCGGTCTGCACGTGGTCGCCTCAGGCGACCGGATTCGTCAGAAACAGGTCGTCCAAGGAGACCGGAATCCCGACCGCTTCGCGCGATCCGCCACCGCGGCGGTGGCCGTTGCGGTCCGCACGCACGACGGACCAAGGGCGTCCCTTTTCTCTTGGCTGGCAGCGCGGAAGTGTCGCCTTGGGACCTGCGCCTCGGCGCCTCTTCCGCGCCACGCAAAGAACCTCCGCCATGCGAACCCTCCCCCTGTTTGTTGTCCTCGCCATCGCCTCCAGCGCCTTGGCCCAGACCACGGTCTATTCGAACTCCACGCCGCGCGCGGACGCGACGGTCATCGCCGGCAGCAACATCGGCGCCCCGGGCCTGGTCTACTGGGGTGGTTGGGCAACCGACGGTGCGCGCATGTTCAACCTCGGCGGCCGCGGCGTGAATGCTGCCGGCGACGCGCAGAGCACCTACTTCAACCGGCTCGATGCCTACAACCCGACGACGAACACCTGGACCAACCTGTCGGCGCAGGGTGCCGCGGGCGCGCCGTCGAACCGCTTCCGCATGGCGATGGCCTACGACCCGACGGCCAACCGCCTGGTCGTCTTCGGGGGCTCGCCCAGCCCTGGCGTTCCGCTCGCCGACTGCTTCGCGTTCGACCTGACGCTCAACACCTGGAGCGCGATCCCGAATCCCACGCCGGGTACGACCGGTCCGACGGCTCGTTGGGACGCGACGATGCAGTTCGACGCGGTACTCGGCGGTCTGTTGCTGTTCGGCGGCCAGACCGTGAACACACCGGCCACGCGATCCAACGAGACGTGGCTGCTCGCCGGCACCACCTGGGTGCAACTCACGCCCACGACCAGCCCGTCGGCCCGCGCCCTGCACTCGATGACGGCACGGTCGGCGCCCTACAACGACATCCTGGTGATCGCGGGCCAGGACGCCGGTGGCAACCTGAACGACACCTGGCGTTGGGACGCCGCCGCCCTGACCTGGGTGCAGGTCACGCCGATCAACAACACCGTCCCGGTCACCTGGTCGAGCGGGGAAGGTGCGGTCTACGACTCGGTGCGCAAGGTCGTGACGATTCTCGGCGGCACCGGCACCGGCATCGCGCCGTCGAACTCCACCGCGGGGAACGGCTGGGTCAGCGAGTACGACTGCGTGAAGAACGAGTGGCGGGCCTTCGGCAACAACACGGTGACGCAGAACACCTCGCACCCGGTGTGGGGGCAGGTGCAGCGGAAGTGCATGGCCTTCCTGAACGGCAAGACCTACTTCTGGGGCGGTCAGAATCCGCCGACGATCGGCGACTCGACCCTGGCCTTCGTGAAGGAGTACCAGGCGAACCCCGTGGCCACGGCCACGTCGTACGGGACCGGCTGCTCGGGCCCGGGCGGCCTGCTCTCGTGCGTCGCCAACGACCGGCCGTGGACCGGCCGCACGTGGTCGGCCACTTGCTCGGGCCTCGGGACCTCGACGTACGCGGTTCCCGCGTGGGGATTCAGCACCACGTCGCTGCCGCTGAGCACCGTCTTCCCGGCCGCGCCGGTGGGTTGCTGGATGCTCAACTCGGCCGACGTGATCGGCGACGTGGTGGTGCCGATCGGCGGCCAGATCACGACCTCGTTGCCGCTCCCGTACGTGGCTTCGCTCGCGGGGGCCCAGATCAACCTGCAGATTGCGGAGGCCGAACTCGACGTCTTCTTCAACGTCGTCGGCCTCTACACCTCGAACGGCGTGTCGCTGCTGGTCGGCGCGCTCTAACCGGCGTGCGGCCCGGACCGCGATGTTCCGCGCCCGCCGGTCATGCGTCGGCGGCGCGAACCCGCGTCGTGGACCCGGCTGGGCGGGTGCCTTCCAGGCGACCGTGACCGGCAACCGCGGGCACCCGTTCGCGAACCTGGTGGCCCCGCGACATGCCCTGGTTGGTGCCGCCAGCCATCGCGCCGTCGAGCGGCTGTTGGCACCGCGGATCGAATCGCGAAGTCCACGATCCACCGCGCGCTTGCAGATTGACGCGGCGGTGCGAGGATCGCGAGGACCCGCATGAAGATCGCATGCATCGGTGGCGGCCCCGCGTCGCTCTACTTCGCCATCCTGCTGAAGAAGCGGCTGCCCGCGGCGGTGATCGACGTGCACGAGCAGAACCGCGCCGACGACACCTTCGGCCAGGGCGTCGTGTTCTCCGACGAGACGCTCGGCAACTTCGAGACCGCCGACCCCGAGAGCTTCGCGGCGATCCGCTCGAGCTTCGCCTACTGGACCGACATCGACACCTTCTATCGCGGCGTGAAGGTCACCAGCACCGGCCACGGCTTCTGCGGGCTCGCCCGCGTGCGGCTGCTGCAGATCCTGCACGAACGCTGCCGGGCGCTCGGCGTGCGGCTGCACTTCCAGAATCCGATCAGCGACTTCGACGGCGTCACCGCCAGCCACGACCTGGTGGTCGCCGCCGACGGCGTGAACTCGCGCGTGCGCGAGCGCCACGCCGCCGCGTTCCGCCCGCAGCTCGACTGGCGCAAGTGCAAGTTCGCGTGGTTCGGCACGACCAAGCGCATGAGCGCGTTCACGTTCGTGTTCCAGCCGACCGAGCACGGGCTGTTCCAGGTGCATGCCTATCCGTTCGAGAGCGGGCGCGGCACCTGGATCGTCGAGTGCCGTGAGGAGACCTGGAAGCGCGCGGGCCTCGATCGGCTCGACGAGCAGCAATCGGCGGCGTTCTGCGAACGGCTGTTCGCCGAACATCTCGCCGGCGAGAAGCTGCTGATCAACCGCTCGATCTGGCGCACGTTCCCGACCATTCGTTGTGGGTCGTGGCGGCACGGCAACCTCGTGCTGCTCGGCGATGCCGCGCACACCGCGCACTTCTCGATCGGCTCGGGCACCAAGCTGGCGATGGAGGACGCGATCGCGCTCGCCGACGCCGTCGCCGCGAACGCGACCGACGTGCCGCGCGCGCTGGCGGCCTACGAGGAGGCGCGGCGGCTCGACGTGCTCAAGGTGCAGCGCGCCGCGCAGACGAGCCTCGAGTGGTTCGAGAACAGCGAGCGCTACCTGGGCCAGCACCCCGAGCGCTTCGTCTTCAACCTGATGACGCGCAGCCGGCGCATCACCTACCGCAATCTGCAGCAGCGCGATCCGGCGCTGGTCGCGCGCGTCGACGCGGTGACCGCGGCGGAGGAGGGGCAGGTGGTCGCGCCGAGCGCGTCGCCAGCACCGCCCGCGTTCTCACCGTTCCGGTCGCGCGGGCTCGAGCTGCACAACCGCGTCGTGGTGTCGCCGATGTGCATGTACTCGGCGACCGACGGCGTGCCGGGCGACTTCCACCTCGTGCACCTCGGCAAGTTCGCGCTCGGTGGTGCGGGCCTCGTCTTCACCGAGATGACCGACGTGTCGCCGGAGGGCCGCATCACCACCGGCTGTGCGGGCATGTGGAACGATGCGCAGCAGGCGGCCTGGGCGCGCATCGTCGCGTTCGTGCACGGCAACGGCCGGGCGAAGATCGGCATGCAGCTCGCGCACGCGGGCAGGAAGGGTTCGTGCAGCAAGCCGTGGGAAGGCGACGCGCCGCTGCGCAGCGGCGGCTGGACGACGCTCGGGCCGTCGGCGGATCCGTTCGGACCAGGGTGGCCGGCTCCGAAAGCGATGACCAGTGCCGACATGGCGGCGGTGCAGGCGCAGTTCGTCGCCGCCACGAAGCGCTGCGGCGCCGCGGGCTTCGACGTCGTCGAACTGCACATGGCGCACGGCTACCTGCTGTCGAGCTTCCTGTCGCCGCTGAGCAACCGGCGCACCGACGAGTTCGGGGGCTCGCTGGCCAACCGCGCGCGCTTCCCGCTCGCGGTCGTCGACGCCGTGCGCGGCGTCTGGCCTGCCGACAAGCCGTTGTTCGTGCGCATCTCGGCGACCGACTGGTTCGACGACGAGCGCCGCGGCTTCACGCTCGACGAAGCCGTGCAGGTCGCGCGCTGGCTGAAGGAGCGTGGTGTCGACGTGGTCGACGTCTCGTCGGCCGGCAACTCGCCCGAGTCCAAGCCCCAGTACGGCCGCATGTACCAGGTGCCGTTCGCCGAGCGCATCCGCTACGAAGCCGGCGTGCCGGTGATGGCGGTCGGCGGCATCGCCGGCATGGACCACGCGCACACGATCGTCGCGGCCGGTCGCGCCGACCTCTGCGCGATCGCGCGCGGCTTCCTCGGCGATCCGTTCCTGGTGCAGCAGGACGCGAACGGTTCGCGCGTCGCCGCGCATCCGTGGCCGGCTCAGTACCTCGCCGCGCGTTCGTAGGCCGCGCGGGGCTACTCGACGACGAACGGCGTCTTCGCTTCGTCGAGCACCACGCTGCCGTTGGCGTTGCGCAGCGTGACGACATAGTCGAGCACGCGCCCGACGTCCGCAGCAGGCACGGGCGGGACCGGAACCCAGACGAAGTCGACCTGGATCGGCAGGTTCGGCAGGCCGACGGGTTCCCCGTACAGCACTTGCAGGCGAACGCCGGATGGCAGCTCGACGGCCAGATCGATCAGGATGGTCTGGTTGCCCGGGACCATGCTGTGCAGCAGGGCGTTGAGGGGCAGCAGGCTGTTCTGCGGGATCGTCGGGGTGCCGAAACTCCACAACGCCACGCGCGCGAGCTTGTCGACGAGCGCGAAGTTCACCGTCCCCGGGCCAGGAATGCTGACCACCTGTTCCGCCGAGGCACGAGCACTGCCCTCGGCCGTGGCAGCCTCGACCCGGTAGTTCCCGGGGGGCACGTAGGTCGTGTAGGTCCCGGCGGCGTTGGTGATGGCGCCGGTGGCGATGATCTGCGTGTTGGTTGCGGTCGTGAAGAAGCGCAGCGAGCAGCCAGCCTCGGGACCGCCGGGCCCGGCCACCAGGCCCGTGACGGCGACGCCCGGGCCGAGCACGAGTGGGCCGAGATTGGCTGCCGTCGTGAACGTGGTTGCCGGGGTCACGACGCCGTACAGCATCGTGCCGGCGGGAGCCTCGACGCGAGTGCGCAGCGCCACGCCCGCCGGAACCGCGACCGCGAACGTGCCGGCGGCGGTCGTCGTGTCGCGCGGTGTGAAGACCTTGTCGCCGTCAGGAAGCAGCACGTCGATGTCGGCGTTGCCGATGGGCTGACCGTTCGCGACCACAGTTCCGCTCAACAACACGCCGTTCTCGAGGCGCACCTGCCCGAGCACGATCGGGCCGGGCACCGGCACGCCGTACAGGCGTCTGGCGACGTGCGAGTTGCCGACGGGGGGCTCGACGTCGATGTCGGCCAATCCGCGCGGTAGCGGCAGCGAGAACTGACCGAACAGATTGGTCTGGTCGTTCGGAACGTGGATGCGCTCGCCGGTCAGCGAGTTGTAGATCTTCAGGCGCACCTGCGCGATCGGCACGCTCGTGACCTTGTCGACGACGCTGCCGGTGGCGAGATGCGCAGTTGGCAGCACGACCGTGCCGAGCTGCGCGGCAGGTCCGACCACGACGTTCTCGATCTGGCGTGGCACGAGCAGCGCGCCGACCGGCGGGACGACGCGTACGTCCCACGTGCCGGCGGGCACGACGACGAGGAACGCACCCGCCGCGTCGGTGCCGTCGCGCGGCGTGAACAGCTTGCCGCCGGACTGGTCGTAGACGTTGATGTTGCAGCCCGCGAGCGGCACGCCGGCGACGTTGGTCGCGGCGCCGTTGATCGAGAATCCAGGTTGCAGCACGACGTCGCCGACATTCGTCGCGCCGGTGATGACGACGGTGAGCAGCCGCGCAGCCCAGGGCGCACCGACCGGCGGGACGAACTCCACGTCGTAGTCGTTCCCGACTTGCAGGCCGTTGATCGTGAACGAGCCGAGGGCATCGGTGGTGGCCGGCAACGACCCGTTGCCGGCGTCGACGACGATGCCCGCGATCGGGATCGTGGCGGGGGAAACGACGCGGCCACTCAGCGTCTGGGCGGCCAGCGGAGTCGTGAGCAGCGTCGCCAACAAGAGCAGACGCGGAACGAAGTCGTTGCGGTTCATGGGTGGCTCGAGCGGGTCAGAGGATTCGAAGTGGGGCGAGCAGCGGTGCGCCGAGCACGGCGCCGTCGGCTGCGGCGATGCCGGCGAGCAGGCGCAGCGACACCGAGCCGTTGAGCGGGGCGGTTGGCGCGATGGTCAGCGTCGCGCCCGCGACGCTGAGGTTGACGATCGCGGGTGTGCCGTTCTGCAGCACCACGACGCGGTCGGCCGTGACCGACGCGCCCGCGATCGGCCGGTCGAAGGTCAACACGATCGGTGCGAGTGCGCCGCCGCCTGTCGACAGCGCGGGGGCCGCGCCAAGCAAGCGCAGGGAGTTCGGTGCGAACGGTTCGCGCAGGCCGGGCACGCCGCCGGCAGGCGCGCCGAGCGGCCCGGCGTCGGGCGCGGCGACGCCAGCCGGAGTGATTCCCGCGGCAGTCGCCGGCGAAGTGGCGGAAAGGCGGGGATCGTCGACGACGGTCGAGGTCGCGTAGCCCGTGAGCATTCCCGGCGCGAGGAATGCGGTCGGCGGCGCGTCCAGGACGAGCGTCGTCGGACTGCTCTGCGCGACAAGCAGACGTCGTTCGTCGTCGGCGGCGACGACGGCGGTGCCCACGCCGAAGCCGACGTTGGTCGCGACCGTCAACGTGCCCTGGTTGACGGCACTGACCGCAGCGAACGCGCGTGGCGCGACCAAGAACACGTCGGCGCTGCCGTCGGCGTCGACGTTGCCGCCGCCGATCACGTTCGTGCGCGGCGCTCCCTGCCGCAGGAACACGCTGTTGCAGACGCCGCCTGGTTGCGCGTCGCTGCGGATGCCGCCGGTCTGGTTGCCGGCGAATGTGCAGTGCGACGCGAGTAGCGACTTGTTGCCCGTCGCGACGCGCGCGCCGTGACCAAGATTGCCAGCCAGCCAGGATCCGCTGAGCAGGATCTCGCCCGCATTCGTCTCGCTCGTGACCAGCACGCCGTCGCCGGCGTTCGCGGTGCAACGCAGGCGCTCGAAGCAGTAGCTGCCGGCGGCGTCGGCGTCGACGTGGACGCCGGCGGCGCGGTTCCCGCGCGCCAAGCAACCGCGCACGACGATCGTGGCGGCGAAGCCGGGGAACGCCTCGTGCTCCTGGTCGATCAGCAGCCCGTCGAGGCCGTTGACCTCGAAGCGACAGTTGTCGACGCGCACGTCGAAGGTGCCGGTCCCGACCGACAGCGGCGCTGCGGCGAGGTCGACGTCGAGGCCCTCGAAGCCGTTGCCGTAGAAGCGACACGCCGTCGCCCGCAACGAGATCGACCCGTTGTCCGGGCACTGCAGATCGTCGACGTCGGCGCCTTCCTGCCCGTTGGCGTCGAATGCCGACAGGTCGAGCACCACGTCGATGGCCCCGGCGCTGGAGAAGCCGTCGCCCCCGTTGCTGGTGACGTTGCATCCGATCACGGCGATCCGGCGGTTCGGGATCGGGACCGTCGTCACGGCCTTGATGCCGCGGTCGATGCAGCCGCGGATGACGAGGCTGCGCAACTCGACGTCGCCGTCGACGACATCGACGCCCTTCAACACCGTGCCACCGGCGTCGATGGTGAACCCGTCGAGCGTGCCATCGGCGCCGCCGCTGAGCACCGAGATGATCTCCTGCGATGTCGACCCCGTGAGGGCCGTCAGGTTGGCCGACACATCGCGCGTCGCCAGGTCGAACGACGCGCCGAAACCACCCGCGCAGTGCACGTTCGGCCCGAGCGCGTACGGCCCGGCCGCGTAGGTGCCCGCGCGCACCCAGACGTTGCCGCCGTTGGCGGCACCCGCGACCAGCAGCGCGTCCTGCAAGCTCGGGAACGCCGTGGCCGGCGTCAGGCCGTTCGCACCCGCGCCGCTCGCGGCAGCGTCGACGTACAGCACCATGCCGGGCCGCGTGCGCACGACGGAGCCGACCGGCGTCCATGCGGTGGCGCCGGCGGCGCGAATGCCCAGGCCGAAGAACACGTCGCTGCCGTTCGGCAGTCCGGTCACGATCGCGCTTGCGGACGCCATCGGACCTTGCACGGGTGCTGCGGCGTAGACGTTGCCGGCGCTCGTGCCCTGGAACAGCGCTGCCTCGAAGCCGGTGCCCGGCAACGCCACGTCGACGCGTACCGTCGCGTCGCCGGCCGCAGCGGTCACGATGCCGCTGGCCTGCGGCGACGGCGTCGCCGGCTGCGGATTCGGTGGCTGGATCGGGCCGGGTGTCGGTCCGCCGCCGCCGCCGCCACCACCACCGCCGCACGCGGTGAGGGCCAGGACCAGGGTGAAGAGAAGTACGGGCTGCGCGTTCATGGGGTTCAGAAGGAATGGCGCGTCGTGAAGGCGAGCAGGGTTGCCGCGTCGTCGGTCGCGAAGGCGTCGCCCGGCTCGAAGTGTGCGAAGACGACCTCGACGGTCAGCGACCGCGCGAGCCGGTAGCCGAGGACGACGTCGACCTCGAAGCCGAGGTCGCGGCTCAGGCCGGTTGGCGAGGTGCGCAGCTCGGTGGCCGGCGCCAGGGCCGACGCCACGTCCTGGCGGTAGCCGTGCAGCAGCAGCGACACCGAACCGCCGGGAATCGGCCGCACGGCCGCGCAGGCGGTCAGCACGGTGAGGTTCGCGAGCTCGGGGTCGAGCAGCTCGCCGTAGTAGCGCACGCTGGTGACGCCGCCGAGCTTGCCGTTGTTGTCCTGGAAGCCGGACTGGCGGTAACCGACGGTGTCGGCGCCGTCGCGTGTGCCGCTGCCGTGCGCGATGCCGACGCCGAGTGCGGGCCGCCAGGACGCGTCGAAGGTGTGCAGTATTCCGACGTCGAACGCGTGGCCGCGAACCGGGCGATTGCCGACGTCGCCGCGCGCGATCCCGAGCTCGCACCAGTGCCCGAATCCGTAGCGGGGTTCGGCCAGCGAACGCACGCCGAGCAGCAACGGCTCGAATCCCGCGACCGTTCGGTCGGTGCGTTGCAGTGCGTACGCCGCGAGCTGCCAATCGGGAGCGACCCGCCAGCGAGCGTTCCCGAACAGCATGCCGGAGTCGTCGTTGGCGTTGGCTTCGGCGAGGGCCCGGCGGCCATGCGCGGTGCCGATCTCGACCTCCACGTCGCCGAACGACAACACCGCGCGGGCACCGTCGAGGACCTCGTCGTAGAGCCACTCGCGCTCGCCGTCGAAGTCCTGCCGGCCGACGAGCAGCTGCAGCCGTTCGTGCAGCCGTACCGACGCGAACGCGCGTGTGACTTCGAGCGTCTCGTCGTAGGTGTCCTCGCCACCCTGCCGCAGCGTGTCGTCGCGACCGAACGCGACCTCGCCGAGCGCGTAGCTGCCGGCGTCGTCGAGCAGCCACAGCAGATCGAGCTTGCCGCGCAACGCGGGCTTGGTGCGGTCGCGATCGCGCGCCGCGTCGAGGTCGAATTCGTCGTTCCACTCGACTTCGCCGGCGCCCTGCCCGCCGAGGCGCAACGACTCGCCGAGCCGGATCGTGAACGGCACCGCCTTCTGGTCGTCGGCGAGGAACATCGACAACGGGTCGTTCACGTCGCGCCGACCGGGCAGGTCGACATCGGGATCCTGGACCATCGCCAGCTTCACGCCGCCGACATCGAGGCGGCCGTTCTCGAGGTCGACGGCGCGCACCTCGCCGGTGACCTTGAACTGGTCGCGCGGGGCCATCGCCCGCACGGTGCGCAATCGCAGGCCGGCGTCGCCCTTGTCGCGCAGCTTGAGCCGCAGCCACTCGCCGACCTCCGGCGTGCGGCGGGCAACAGGCTGCTTGTCCGCGTCCTCGAACTGGGTGTCGTCGGCGAGCGCGAACACGTTGCCGAGCACGACCAGGCCGCCGCTCTCGGCTCGCTCGACCGGAGCGGTGACCTCGGCCTTGTCGCCCCGGTCGTCGGGCTCGCGCGGCGCTTCGTCGATCTCGCGTACCTGCGCGGTGCCGCCGACGAAGTTGCCCTTCGCTTCGACGAATCGACCAGGTCGCAGAACGCCGAACGACTCGCGGCCCGGCGCGCTGCACGCGGCGGCAAGGGCGACGAGCGCCAGCAGGGAACGATGCGCAGGGATCACAGGTGCTCCAGGAGTCGCAGGGTGCTGTCGCGCAGTTGGTCGACCAACGTCGACCAGCGGGGGCGCAGCGCGTAGACGCCGCACAGGCGGGCGCGCACGACGGCGCGGAACGCGCGCGTCGCCATGTCGTCGGGGTGCATGCCGCAGCGGGTGAGCACCCGGTCGGCGAGGCCGCGGTCGCAACCATGCTGCTGCAGTTCGCGCAGCCGCACGTGCTCCGCGAGGTTGACGAGGTCTAGGCGGGTGTCGCCGCGCCCCACGCCTTCGAGGTCGATCACGGTCACGCCGCCGGCGGCGCAGAACAGTTGCTTGTCGTGCAGGTCCCCGTGGACGAAGCCGGCGCGATCGGCAGTCCGTACCGGCGGAACCTGGGCGATCGCCGTGGCCAGGGTCGCGAGGTCTTCGCGCAGGCTCATGCCTTGTCGCAGGCTGGCCGCGGCAGCACCACGTGCGCTGTCGAAACCGAGCTCTGGCAGGTTGCCGGTCGTCGGCGTGTAGCCGAGCGCCAGCACGGAGCGCGAGACGAGCGTCAGGTCCGGTTCCCCCGCGAGCAGATGGCGCAGCGCGGTTCCGTCGGCGTCGGCGCTGACGTAGGCCGCGAGCTCGGGCAGCAGGAGCAGCGGGCGCGCGAAGCGCAGCGGCGCCATCGGTTCCCCGAGCGCCGAGAACGCGGCGTGTGCGCGGCGCCAGGTCTTGGCATCGAGCAGCTTGAGCCAGAGCCGGCCGGTCTGCGTGCGCAGCCGGAGCACGGCGCGTCGCCCTGGTCGCCAGGCCACGAGTTCGGCGGCCAGCACTTCACGCCCGAGCGGTGCGACCGTGGCGGCGAGCGCATGCCGATCGGTGACGAGGCTCCTGCCTGCCAGGCTCTCGTCGTCGCCGACGTGACACTCGACGACGGCACCGTCCAGGACCTGGAAGGTGCGCGGCGGCGCGTCGTCGCTGCGCAGCGTCGCGACGGCGCCGTCGGCGCGCGGCCGCAGGATCAACTCGACCCCGGGGGTGACCGGCCAGAGGGCACGCTGCAGCGCCGTCAGATCGGCGCTTGTGTTCGTCGTCGGGCTCACGTGACGGCCTCCGCGCCGAGGCAGCTCTCGGCGGCCGTCAACATCCGGAAGGTCGCTTGCGGCCAGTCGGCGTGCAGGGACCGGAACGGCAGCAATGCTGCGCGCAGCAAGGCGCAGGCGTCCCACCACGCCCGTTCGGTCGCCGGCGGCAGTTCGCGCATGGCGGCGTAGGCGCCCACGAACGCCGCGGCCGCCGCGCGTCCGCGCGCCGCGTCCGCGAGCACGCAGTGGGCGTGGAACGCAGCGAGGTCGCAGGCCGCGGGCGCGATGCACGCGCGGTCGAAGTCGCACAACGCCGCGCGTTCCCCGTCGAACAGGAACTGCCCCGTGTGCAGGTCGCCGTGGGCCAGCACCGCGGGACCGGGGCCGGGCACCAGTGCCGCGAGGCGGTCGGTCAGGTGGCGCGCGCGCGCGCCCACCGCCGCGGACAGGCGGTCGAGGTCTTCGGCAGCTCGCAGTGCACGATCGAGTTCCTGCACCGGGCCGTGCCACGGCAACGCCGGCTCGCCGCCCGCAGCGTGCAGCGCTGCGACCGTCCGCGCGGCAGCGGCGATCGCGTCGCGATCGTACGTGGTCCACGGACGCCCCTCGACGTGGCTCTCGACGACCAGCCGATCGTGAGCGCGGCCGAGCGGCGTCGGGCAGACGACACCGGCGCGCGCGGCGGCAGCAGCGGCGATCTCCGCGCGGTTGGCGGTTGCTTCGGCGTAGCAGCGCACCCAGATCGACGTCGGTGCCGGGGAACGACCAACGCTGTCCACGCAGCCGATCTGCCAGCGCAGTACCGCCCGCCGTTCGGGCTTGTAGCGCACGAGGGCAAACGTGCTCCGGCTCTTCGAGAAGCGCTGACCCTCGGGAACGACGTGGGGGCACACCTCGGCGACGAGGTTGCGCACCTTCGATGGGCGGACCACGCGACGCAGGTCGTGCATCGCGCGGTCGAGCGGGAACGCCAACAACAGCAGGTCGTGTTGCGGCACCAACGCGAGGCCGCCGAGCCCGGCCCACGACTCGTCGGCGCGGTGCTGCAGACGCTCGGCCTCGCTGGCCAGGCGGTGCGATGGAGCACAGCGCACGGTCAGGTACGTGGGCATCGGCCTACCGTCGACACGGACCGTCGCGCGCCAGCCGACGAGCGAACCGTCGGCGTCCTTCCAGCGCACGTAGTCCGGTTGCAGCGCCAGCAGTTCGCCTTCGCGTGCGAGGTGGCGCCCGGCCAGCGCTGCGATCAGGTCGCGATCGAGCGCGCGCAGGAACGCGGTGTCGATGCACCGCTCGGGGGCGCGGCAGATCGGCGTGGGCGTCTTCACGCGGCACCTCCCGGCCGTGCCGTCGCTGCCGGTGCGGGCTCGATCCGGCCGTCGTGCAGCCGCAGCACGCGGTCGGCCGCGGCGCACAGGCGCTGGTTGTGCGAGATCAGCAAGACGGTGCGGCCGCGAAGGTGCGCGAGCACGCGGTCGCAGAGTTGGATCTCGGCGGCGGCGTCGAGGCCGGTCGTCGGCTCGTCGAACACGAACACCGCGGCGTTGCGCACGAGGGCGCGAGCCAGCGCGAGCCGCTGCCGTTCGCCGCCGGACAAGTCGGCGCCGCGATCGCCGACGCGCGTGTCGAGCGACTCGGGCCAGCGCGACGCAAAGGCGGTGACGCCCGCGAGTTCGCAGGCGGCGTCGACATCGGCGTCGCTGGCGTCCGGGCGCCCGAGCCGCACGTTGTCGCGCAGCGTGCCGGCGAACAACATCGTCTCCTGCTGCACCATCGCGAAGTGCGCGCGCAGCACGGCGGGATCGACATCGCGAACGTCGACGCCGTCGAGCAGCACGGCGCCCGCGTCGGGGTCGCGCAGGCGGACCAGCAACGAGGCGAGAGTCGACTTGCCGGCCCCGTTGCCGCCGACCAGTGCCACGTGTTCGCCGGGTGCGATCGTGAGGTCGACGCCGCGTAGTACGTCGCGGCCGTCGGCGTGGCGGAAGCGAACGCCGCGCAGGGTCAGCGAGCCGCGCACCGTTGGCAGCGGGCGAGGGTCGGCCACCGCCGGCACGTGGTGCTGCGCCTCGAGCAACTCGAGCACGCGTTCCCCGGCAGCGGCGGCCTTCACCACGGCCGCACTGCGGCCGAGCCCCTTCTTGATCGGCCGGTAGAACGAACGTGCGTAGGCGAGGGCGACGAGCAGTTCGCCTGGGGACAGGGCACCAGCCTGCACGCGACCGACGCCGAACCACAGCACGGCGGCGATGCCGAGCGCCATCGCCACGTCCGTGGCCAGACCCAGCCGGCCCTCGATGCGCGTGGCCTTCAGACCGGCTCGCGCGCTGCGGCGATTCTGCTTGCCGAAGGTGGCCGCCGCCACGGACTCGAGTCCGTAGGCCTGGATCAGCGGCACGGCGGCGAGCGTCTCGTGCGCGCTCGCGGCGAGTTGACCCTCCTTCTTGCGTTGCTTGCGTGCGACGGCGCGCAGTCGGATCGCGGCCAGCGCCGAGACCAGCGCGATCGCCGGCAGCACGGCGATCGCCGCCAGCCCCAGACGCCAGTCGATGGCGAGCAGTACGGCGAGCGTGCCGAGCACGAGCACGGCTTCGCGGCCGAGCGCGAACAGGCCATCGACGAGCAGCGTGCGCAGCTGCTGCGCGTCGCCGCACAACCGCACCAGCAGGTCGCCGGCGCGGTGGCGTTCGTGGAATGCCAGCGACTGCGCGAGCACCGCGTCGAGAGCGTCGCTGCGCACGGTCGCGATCGCACGCTGGCCGGCTTCGGCGAGGCGCAGGTCGCGCAGGAATGCGCCGATGCCGCCGAGTGCCGCGAGCAGCAACGTCGCGACGATCGCGAGCCAGGTCAGAGCCGTGGCGTCATCGCGAAAGACCGCCGGCAGCAGTGACCACGGCTGGCCGAGCAGCACCTGGTCCACGACGACCTTGATCGGCCACGGCTTCAGCAACTCGACGGCGACGACGAGCACGGTCAGCGCGCCGGCGGTGACGAGTCGTCGTCGGTGCGGCCGCAGGAACGGCAGCAGCCGGCGCCAGACGCGCAAGGCCTGGCCAAGGCGTCGAGGCCTTCGTTCAGCCACGGGCTGCCTCCAGGCCTTGCGGCGCGTGCAGGGCCTCCAGGATGCGTGCGACCTTGTGCGACCAGTCCAGGGCAGCGATGCGCGCCGGATCGATGCCGGCGGCGCCTGCGGCGCTCGCAGCGATCACGCGCCGTGCAGCGGCCACGAAGTCGGCGAGGTCGTCGGCGTCGAACAGACCGAGCGGTGCGTGACCCTCCAGCGTCTCGAGCACGCAGGGAACACGGCTCGCGAGCAGTGGGCGGCCGGCGGCGAGCGCCTCGACGATCTTCAGCGGCGAGAACCAGCCGGGAGCAGCGGCGGGATACGGGGCGACGACCACGTCGGCTGCCCGCACGATGCCTGGCATGCGTTCGTGCGGGACCGCGCCTTCGTGCACGATGTCACCGGGAAAGGCCCGCTGCGCCTTGGCCACCTCATCACGTTCGGGACCGTCGCCGACGATCCACAGACCGACCGACCGCTCGGCGCGCAATGCCGCGAAGCCGCGCAGCAGGAACGGGATGCCGTGCCACGGCTTCAGCGAGCCGGCGAACAGCAGCGTCGGTCGGCCGCGCAGCGCAGGTGGCTTCTCGGCGGGCGCTGCCGCGCGCCATGCCGCCAGCTCGGCGCCGTTGCCGAGCACTTCGATGCGCGAACGGTCGATGCCGTCGACAGCGAGCTCGGCCGCGAGCGACGACGACACGGCGAAGATGCGCGTCGCACCGCGCAACACGTCGAGACACACGCCATGAGCGGCGCTCGGCAGCGCGAGATCCCGGAACATCGCCGCTTCCCGCCACAGCGGCGAGTTGACCTCGACCAGCAACGGGATGCCCGACGTTCGTGCGTGGGCGAGGCCGGCGAGGCCGAACAGCGACAAGCGTTCGTAGACCGCGCCGTGAGGGCCGGCGGCCGCGAGCGCTCGCTGCATCGCCTCGGCATGGCCGAGCTGGAGCACTTCACCGAGAACGCCGCGGGCGCGCGGCGTCGGCACGACGCGGGCGCGATGCGGGCGGAAACCACGCACGTCGCCGTCGCGCGCCATGAACACGTCGAGCTCGACGCCAGCGCGCGCGAACGCGGCCGCGAGGCTGCGGAAGTGCACCGAGGCACCCTTGTCGCCGTCGGGCGCGATCCCGGGATCGGCGCAGACGTAGGCGATCGGCAGGGTCATCGTGGGGCCTCGGCGACCGGCGCGGTCGCGTGGCGCATCCAGCCGGCCAGCGTGGCGACGTTGTTATCGAGGTCGAAGAGACGCTCGGCGCGCAAGCGGCCGGCAGCGGCGAGCCGAGCGCGTTCGCCGGGCGAGCGCAGCAGCGACGCGATGGCGCGGGCCAGAGGCGCTGCCTCGCCGGGAGGAACCAGCACGCCGCAGGCGCCGTCGTCGACGATCTCGGCGACGCCGACGATCGGGGTGCTGACGACCGGAAGTCCGGCGGCGAGCGCTTCGAGCAGCACCGTCGGCAGCGCGTCGCGATTGCCGTCGTCGTCGACGACGCACGGCAGCACCATCATCGTGGCGGAGTGCACGTGGGCGCGTACCTCGTCGTGCGTGCGCATCCCGGCGAACTCGACGTTGTCCAGGCCGGCCCGCCGCGCCTGCGCCATCAGGGTCGCGCGCTCTTCGCCGTCACCGACCAGCACGATGCGGGGCTGCAGGCCCTCGCGATCGAGCATCGCCGCGGCCTCGAGCAGCACGTGGAAGCCCTTCTTCGCGACCAGCCTGCCGACCGCCAGCAGCGTCGGCGTCGCGCTCGGCACACGCTGGGTCGGCGAAAAGGCGCGCGTGTCGACGCCGTTGTACAGCACGCGCACGTCGAGTGGGCAATCGCCGGCGAGCTGTCCGCGGATCCAGCGTGCGTTCGCTTCGCAGACGGTGACGACGAACGCACTGCGCAGCAGCAGGCTCTGGAAGCGTTCGGGCACGATGCCGGCGCGATAGATGTCCTTGGCGTGGCAAGTGACGCTGAACGGCAGGCCGGTGAACGCAGCGGCAGTGCGGGCCGCGTAGGCGGCGACCGTCGCGAAGTGCGCGTGCAGGTGCTGCACGCCGTGCGCCTCCGCGAGCATCGCCAGATCGAGCCCGGCGCCCAGGATCTGCCACAGGTCGGGCCGCCCCGCCGCGAGCAGGTCGTCGAACTCGCGCCACGCCTCCGGTGCGAATCGGCGCAGCCGCGGCTGCTGCGCCTGCAACAGCTGGAGCCAGCCGTCCGGCTTGCGCGCGGGCAGGTAGACGACGGGTCGCTGCAACTCCGCCAGTCCGCGGTGGAAGACGCCGTCGTCGGGCCGGTTCAGCGAGAACACGGTGACGTCGGCGCCGAGCCGCTGCTGGGCCAGGATCTCGTTCAGGACGAACGTCTCCGACGCGCGCGGGAACTTCTTCAGCACGTAGCCGAGGTGCATCGCCGGTCCTCAGCCGAGGCGGGCCAGGTGGTTGTTCGACGATGCGCGCGACCGCTTTCCGCGCAGCAGCAGCCTGGCGGCCTGGTCGGCACCGTCGCAGCGCAGCGGGCGCGGCGGTTCGGTCGTCCCGGCGTGCAGCGCCGCGACGATCGCGTCGGCAGTCGCGCGCGGGTCGCGCAGGTCGTCGTCGGCCAGCTCGTGCAGCAGGCCGCGCGCGGCGAGGCGCTGGCAACGTTCGGCCTGCTCTTCGCGCGGGCGGCGTCGGGGCAGGGCCAGCAGCGGCACGCCGCGCGCGAGGCTTTCGTAGACGGTGTTGTACCCGCCCATGCCGACGACGAGGTCGGCGGCGGCGAGCAGTTCCTGCATCGCATCGGTGCTGCGCACCAGCAGCAGGCGAGGGTCGTCCTGCACGGCGCGGCGCAGGTCCTGGAACGGGACCTCGGCGAGCAGCGGGCCGGCGACGATCGTCGCACGCAGCCTTTCTGCGCGCAGCGGGCCGCGCAGAGCGGCGATCGTCGCTCGCAGCAGGGCGTAGCCGTCTTCGCCGCCGCCGGTGGTCACCAGCACGTGGGCAGGCGCGCCGGGCACGGGTGGAGTGCGACGCCCGCGCGCCTCGGGCGGCACCACGGGGCCGGTGAACGACGTCTTCGCCGCGACATCGTCGGGGAAGCCGTACTCGCGCACCGGGTCGAACACCGCGCGGTCGCCGTAGACGAGCACGTGGTCGTAGAGCTCGCGAACGACCGCGAACGTGCCCAACCGCTGCAGCTCGTTGCGGGTGCGAAGCGGCGTGTCGAGCACGTCGCGCAGGCCGAGCACGACCACGGTCTGCAGTTGCTCGTGGCGCAGGCGCCGCAGCACGGGCAGCAGTTCGCCGCCGGGCCCGGCCGCCGTGTGGTCGACGAGCAGCAGATCGGGGCGGAACGAGCGGACGGTCGCCGTGACGATGTCGCTGCGCAGCGACGCGATCTCGGCGAACGGCATCGGCAGCCGGCGTGCGCAGTAGTCGCCGTGCTCGTCCTTGCCGATCGACGGCAGCTTCACCAGGTCGCACCGCTCGGGCAGCGGGAACAGGTCGGGCACCGGCGAACCCGTGACGCACAGGGCGCGCACGTTCGGACCACGCGCGACCATAGCTGTCGCCAGGGTGACGCTGCGCCGCAAGTGACCGAGCCCGACCGAGTCGTGGCTGTAGGTCAGCACCCGGAACGGCTGCCGGGTCAGGTGGTCGTCGGCGCGGTCGGCGTCGTGTTGCATGACGACGGGCCGCAGGTCAACACGCGTGCCGCCGCCTTCGCCGGGCCTTCATGCCCGCAGAACGGACACGAGGGCAGCGAGCGTGTGCACGAAGCGGACGTTCGTGGTCTGGGCTAGGTCGAGGCGCGCGTCTGGCGGCGGCGCACGCGGGCGAAGCCTGGCGCCTCGGAAAAACCGGCGAAAAGAACCTGCGGCCATGCCCGGCTTGCCCCTGTGTGGGGGCCTGCCGGAACAAACCATGGCTACTTCGAGATCCCGAACCCGAACGCTCTCCCCCGTCCCCGAATGGACCGCGACCAAGGCCGAACTGAGGCGGCTCCATGCCAGCCCGCGTCCGCGAGCCGTACCGATCCTGCGCTCGCCGCTGCGCATCCCGCCTCGGGATCTGCGCCTGTTGCCGACCAAGTTCGGCCCGAAAGAACTGCTGCTGCCCGAGCACTGGTGGCGTTGGTTTTTCTGCCGGCCTCGCTACCGCGTGCGCAAGAACCAGAAGAACCTGACGACGATGGAGTGGCAGCGCTTCCTGCACGCTGTCGCCGCGCTGCGCGAGACTGGCATGCCGAGCCCGACGTACGACGAGATGGTGCAGATCCACGTCGATGCGATGGGCACGCATGCGGGCCATGCGTGGGGCGCGCACACGATGTCAGGTCACGCCGGACGCAACTTCCTTGCCTGGCATCGCGAGTACCTCGCGCGGTTGGAGGCGAGGCTGATCGCCATCAACCCGCTGGTGACCATTCCCTACTGGGACTGGGTCACCGATCGCGCCGCGATTCCGGCGGCGCTCACCGACGCCGCGGACATTGCCGACTGGGGCATCACGCGCAACGCGACCTTCAACGGCAACAGCCTCGCGAGTGCAGCGCAGCTCAACACGCTGCTGGCCGGTGTCGACTTCACCGCCTTCCAGTCCACGGTTGAGGCGGCGCCGTTCCACAACCGGCTGCACGTGCTGGTCGGCGGAACCATGGCGACCAGCCGGTCGCCGGCCGATCCGTTGTTCTGGCTGCATCACGCGTTCATCGACAAGCTGTGGGCCGATTGGCAGGCTCTGCATCCTGGCGTGAATCCGCCCAATGTGACGGAGGTGCTGCAGCCCGCGCCGACCCTGACGCGAACCGTGGGGCAGGTGCTGAACACGCGCGCGCTGGGCTATGTCTATGGCTGAGCAGCGGGCGGCGGCGACTCGAAACCGCAGCGGTGCGCCGAAGGCGCGCGGCCAGGTCCTGAAGCGAGCAGAGCCGTAAGGCCCTGGTCGTCGTCAGAACCGCAGCGGTGCGCCGAAGGCGCGCGGCCAGGTCNNTTGGGCGCGGCGAAGCCGCGCCAAAGCCTCAGAACGAATCGGCGTCGCGGTAACGCGCGATCAGCGCGCGTTCGCCTTCCCGCCCCGGCTCCGCGTTGCCGTGCTCCATGCCGACGATGCCGGTGAAGCCCTTCTTGTGCACGTGGCGGAAGACGTTCTTGTAGTTGATCTCGCCGGTGCCCGGCTCGTTGCGGCCCGGGTTGTCGCCGACCTGCAGGTAGGCGATCTCCTCCCACGCGCGGTCGAGGTTGGGGATCAGGTTCCCCTCCGTGATCTGCTGGTGGTAGAGGTCGTCGAGGATCTTGCAGTGCTTGCTGCCGACGGCGCGGCAGATCGCGTAGGCCTGCGGGACCTTGGTCAGGTACAGGTTCGGGTGGTCGCGGAAGTTGAGCGGCTCGAGCACCATCACCAGCTCGCTGCCGGCCTTGTCGATCACTTCGCAGCAGCGCTTCAGCAGGTCGACGCAGTTGGTGAACTGGTAACCCTCGTCCTGCCGCGGGTCGATCGCTCCGGGCACCACCGTGCACCAGCGCGCCGCCACGCGCTTGCCGATCTCGACGGCGCGCGTGATGTCGGCGAGCACGCGGTCGCGCATGTCGGCGGCGCCCGACGCGAACGTCGGTTTGCCGAAGTCGCCATGCGCGACGAACACGCCCATCGCGATGCCGCACTTCTGCATCTTCGCGGCGAGCGCTTCCTGCACGGCCACCTCGCGGCCCGGCATGCCGTTGTCCTCCCAGGCGACGAAGCCCTCGTCGGCCGCGAACTGCAGCTGGTCGACGAGCTCCTTGGCGTGGTGGCGGAACATGCCGAAGTGCGGCGCGTAGCGCAGCTGGAACGGCTTGCCCGCGCCCTTGGCTTCCTGGGGCTTGGGATCCTGGGCGCGCGGGGCGCCGGTGGCGCCGAGAGCGGCCGCGCCCGTTGCGGTCGCGGTCGCGAGGAATGTGCGGCGGTGCATCACTTCGTGCTCCTCCCGAGCAACTCGAACAGGTCGCTGTCCGTGGACAAGATCATGTTGGTGCGTGCGCCGAGAACGGTGCGGTAGGTCTCGAGCGTCTTGAGGAAGCCGTAGAAGTCGCGCGCCTCGGGGCTCTGGTCGTAGGCCTCGGCGTAGATGCGCGTGGCCTCGGCGTCGGCGGAGCCGCGCAGCTCCTGCACCTGCTTGTAGGCGACCGACTCGACCTCGCGCAGCTTGCGTTCCTTGCGGCCCAGGATGCGCGCGGCCTCGCCTTCGCCTTCGCTGCGGAAGCGCTGCGCGATCTGCTCGCGCTCGCTGGTCATGCGCTGGTAGATCGTCGTCAGCACGTCGGCGTTGTAGTTGACGCGCTTGATGCGCACGTCGAGCAACGCGATGCCGAGCGGCACCAGCTTCGGCGCCGAGGCCTCGAGGATGTCCTTCTCGATCGCCTTGCGCCCGCGCGTCGCGCGGCGCAGGCCGCTGGTGGCGCCGGCCTGGCCGCCGGCATCGGCCGGGGCGGTGCGGTCCTTGTCGCTGCGCACGACCTCGATCAGGTCGTGGCTGGCGACCGCCGCCCGCGTCTCGCTGCCGACGATGTCCTCGAGCCGCGACTGTGCGCTGCGTTCGTCGCGCAGCGCGACGAAGAACTTCGCCGCGTCGGTGATCTGCCAGCGGCCGAAGGTGTCGACCTCGATGTAGGTCTTGTCCTTGGTCGGCATGCGCACGGTCGGGCCGTCGAACTCGAGCACGCGCTTCTCGATGCGGTGCACGTCCTGCACGAACGGCGTCTTCCAGTGCAGGCCGGCCTCGGTGACGGGGTCGCCGACCGGAGCGCCGAACTGGGTCAGGATCACGATCTCGGTCTCGCGCACGGTGTAGAAGGCGCCGCCCATGACGAGCAGCAGGAACACCACGACGAGCGCGATCAGGTAGCGCGCGAACTTCACTTGCCACCTCCTGCCGCAGCGCTCTTCACCATCGGCAGCAGCTGCGTCACCGAGGCGTCGACGATCCAGGTGTCGGCGAGGGCTGGCAGCACGTCGCGCATCGTCTCGAGGTAGAGGCGCTTCCTGGTCACCGCTGGCGCCTTCACGTACTCCGCGAGCATTGCCCGGAACGCGGCGACGTCGCCGAGCGCCTCGTTGACGCGCTTCTGGCGGTAGCCCTCGGCCTCGCTGAGTTTCTGCTCGGCCTGGCCCTCGGCGCGTGGCACGACCTTGTTGTAGTCACCGTTGGCGACGTTGATCATGCTCTCGCGGTCCTGCTGCGCCTTGTTGACCGCGTTGAACGAGTTCTGCACGGGACCGGGCGGATTGACGTTCTTGAGCTGCAACTGGTCGATCGTGACGCCGAGCTGGTAGGCCTGCGTCAGCTCGGACAACCGCGCGGCGGCGACCGTCTCGATGTCCTGGCGGCCGACGGTGATGACCTCGTCGACGGTGCGGTCGCCGACGACTTCGCGCATGACGGCTTCGCTGAGATCGCGCAGCGTCTGGCCGGGGAAGCGCACGTGGAACAGGTAGAGGCGCGGGTCACTGACGCGGTACTGGACGACCCACTCGACGAGCGCGGCGCTGAGGTCGCCGGTGACCATGCTCTTCTCGACCTCGGGCTCCTCGGGTACCTGGTCCTCGTTGTTGTACTCGCGACTGCCGAAGCCGAACTCGAGCTTGAGCTGGCGCTTGACCGGCAGCGTCCACACCTCGTCGACGCCGAACGGCACCTTGAAGTGCAGGCCGGGGTCCTTCGTCGCGCTGTAGCGGCCGAAGCGGAGCACGACGCCGACCGAATCGGAGGGGACCGTGTAGTAGGTCGTGAAGATGCCGATCAGCAGCAGCAGGACCGGGATCACGACGCGCAGGATGCGGAAGCGGGACCAGTCAGGGCCGCCGCGAACGAGGATTGGACCGGGCATGGGGGAGGCTTGTACCGGCGAACTCGGCTCCGGCCTACGTAGACCCGGGAACACCGGTTTGGTCCGGCGGGGACCTTCGGCGGCGTCGCGCGCCGCGGCGGCGCTGCGCATGCAGGAATCTGTGCGGGCCGGGCTGTCGTCGGCTGCTCGGCTCGGCAAGACTGTGCGACAGCCCGTTCCTCCCTGCTCCAGGCAACACCCATGCACCTCTCCACCCACAACTGGATGCGCGCCGAACCGCTCGAGGTCACGCTGCGCCGGATCAAGCGACTCGGTTTCGAGAGCATCGAGATCAGCGGCGAGCCCAAGCAGTACGACACCAAGACGTCGCGGCCGCTGCTGAAGCAGCACGGCATCCGCTGCTGGGGCGCCGTGACGCTGACGCTCGGCGAACGCAACCTCGCCGCCAGCAACGAAGCGCAGCGCGCCAAGTCCGTCGACTACGTGAAGTCGGTCGTGACGATGGTGAAGGAACTCGAAGGGCACGAGATCACGATCGTGCCGGCGACGGTCGGCAAGATCGTTCCGGACAGCACGCCCGAGCTCGAGTGGAAGTGGGTCGTGCAGGGGCTGAAGGAGGTCTACGGCTACGCCAAGCAGTGCGGCGTGCGCATGGCGATCGAGCCGCTGAACCGCTTCGAGACCTACTTCCTGAACCGCGCCGACCAGGCGCTTCGCCTCGCCGAAGAAGTGGGCCCCGACTGCGGCGTGTGCCTCGACGTGTTCCACATGAACATCGAGGAGGTCGACATGTTCGCGGCGATCAAGAAGGTCGGCAAACGGCTCGTCGACGTGCACGTCGCCGAGAACAACCGTCTGGCGCCCGGCATGGGCAACGTCGACTGGAAGAAGCTGGTGATGACGCTGCGCGCCGCCGGCTACGACGGGGCGCTGACGATGGAGTCGGTGGCGCCGGTGGATCGCACGCCGATGTCGCCGTGGCCGAACCAGGTCGAGAAGAACCCGGTCGACATCCCGCCCGAGCAGCTGAAGTTCATCCAGGACCACGGCAGCTCGCTGCTCAGCGAGGCCTTCTACACGATGCTGTACGAGACGGCGTCGAAGACCCTGCTGCCGCTGATCCGCTGACCGGGGCGCTCGTGAAGATCCGTTCCGTCGACGCCGCCTGGCTGCACTGCCCGCTCGACGCGGCCAAGCAGCACGTCTCCGACTTCGGCCGCATCGCTGCGTTCGACGCGGTGCTCGTCACCGTCACGACCGAGGACGGCCTCGTCGGCCATGGCGAAGCCAAGCCCGCGGTCGGCAGTGCCGGCAACGGCGCGGCGCTGGTCGCGATCGTCGAACGCGAGCTGCGGCCGCTGCTGGTCGGTCAGGATGCGCGGCACATCGGCCGCGCGTGGTCGCGCATGTACAACGGAGTGCGGGCGGGGCTGGCCGAACGTTCGGGCCGCGCGATGCCGGTGCTCGGTCGTCGCGGCGTGCACACCGCGGCGATGAGTGGCGTCGATCTCGCCCTGTGGGATCTCGCCGGCAAGGCCCGTGGCTGTTCGGTGCTCGACCTGCTCGGCGGGCCGTGCCGCGACACGGTGCTCGGCTACGCCAGCGGCGGCTGGGCCGATGCCGCGTCGATCGGCGAAGAACTGGGGCGCTACACGGCGCAGGGCTTCCGCGCCGCGAAGATGCGCATCGGCGCGATGGACGCCAGCGTCGAGGCGAGCCTCGCGCGGGTCGCCGCGGCGCGGCGCGCGATCGGTCCCGGCGTCGACCTGATGGTCGATGCGCACGGCACGATGAACGTCGCCGAGGCCAAACGCTTCTGTGCCGGGGCGGCAGCGCTCGGCCTGCGCTTCGTCGAAGAACCGGTCGCCTCCGACGACCGGGCAGGCCTCGCCGAGGTGCGCGCCGCGAGCCCGGTGGCGATCGCCGCCGGCGAGAGCGAAGCCGCCGCGTTCGACTTCGCCGAACTGCTCGAGCGCCGCGCGATCGACGTGCTACAGCCCGACCTCGCGATCGCCGGCGGGCTCAGCGAGGGGCTGCGCATCGCTGCGCTGGCCTACGCGCACCGGCTCGAACTGGCGCCGCACTGCTGGGGCTCGGCGATCTCGTTCCAGGCCGCTCGCACGCTGGCGTTCGCCAGTCCGGCCGGGGTGCTGGTCGAGGTGCCGATGGGCGGAGCGCCGCTGCTGCGCGAGATGGCGGCGATCGACCTCGCGCTGCACGACGGCATGCTGCGGCCACCGACCGGGCCGGGTTTTGGCGTCGTGCCCGATCCCGCGTTCGTGCGTCGCTGCACGGTGACCTGAGACTGCGACCCGAGGAGCTGTCGTGACCGACTTCCAACTGCACCACGTCAACGTCAACGTCGACAACCTCGACGCGGCCGTCGCGTTCTACCGCGACGTGATCGGACTGCCGCTCGATGCCACGCCCGACCAGGGCTTCCGTTCGCAGTTCTTCCGCCTCGGCGCCACGCAGCAGATCCACATGAACGAGATCGCGGACAGCCACCAGTTCCGCGGCCACTTCTGCATCGTCGCGCCCGACTTCCCGGCCGTGTTCCGCCGCGCCAAGCAGGCCGGCGCGATCGACTGCAAGCCGTGGGGGCGCGTGCGCCGTCTGCCGTCGGGCGCGATGCAGATGTTCGTGCGCGATCCGGCCGGCAACCTGGTCGAGATCTCGAGCGCGCGCGATGCGGTGATCGATCCGGCGTTGTTCGCCGACGAACTGGTCGAGCCGAAGCCCGGCACCTACCGCATGGCGCCCGGCGCCGCCGTCGGCCGGCACGAGTCGCCGTGACGATCCTGCTGCTCGAGTCGCTGCATCCCGAGGCGGAAGCGCTGCTCGCCGGTGCCGGCGAGATCGTGCGCGCGAAGGACCCGAACGCGCCCGACTGCGACTTCGGCGCGGTGCGCGCGATCCTGACGCGCGGCCGTGGGCGCATTCCCGACGCCTTGCTCGCGCGTTGCCCGGCGCTGCGGGTCGTCGCCCGCGCCGGCGTCGGCCTCGACAACCTCGACACCGCGGCGGCGGCGCGGCGCGGCATTCCGGTGGTGTTCGCGCCGGGCGGCAACTCGCTGACGGTGGCCGAGCACACGCTGGCGCTGGTCCTCGACCTCGTGCGGGGCATCACGCGTTCGGCCAATCAGGCCGCGGCCGGGCGCTGGGAAGACCGCGGGAGCTACGCGGGCAACGAGATCCGCGGGCTCGTGCTCGGCGTGCTGGGCTTTGGCGCGATCGGGCAGCGCGTGGCGAAGCTGGCGGACGCGTTCGGCATGCGGGTGGTGGTGCTCGCGCATCGCGACCGGTCGGTGCCCGCACCGTACGAAGCGGCGTCGTTGCCCGACGTGCTGCGGGTGGCCGACGTGGTGACGCTCCACCTGCCGCTGACGCCGGCGACGAAGGGCCTGCTGGGCGCGAACGAACTGGCGGCGATGAAGGCGGGCGCGTTCCTGGTCAACACCGCGCGCGGCGCGCTGATCGATGGCGTGGCGCTGCGCGCAGCGCTCGCGGCGGGCCGGCTCGGTGGCTTCGCCGCCGACGTGCTCGAGCAGGAACCACCGGCGCCGAACGACCCGTTGCTGCGCGACGGGCGGGTGCTGCTGACGCCGCACGTGGCGTCGCTGACGGCGTTGACGTATCGCGCGATGTGCGTCGACACCGCGCGCAACGTCGCCGCGATCCTGCGCGGCGAGTCTCCGGACGCCAGGTCCCTGTTCCGCGGCTGACGTCGGCCGAAACCCCAGCGGCGCTGCGCGCGACCGCCGGGGGACGCTGCGTCAGTGGCCGGACTGCCCCAGCTCGACGGGCCGGTAGCCGCCGCGGCTCCTGAAGTAGAGGATCATGCCGACGTAGCAGGCCAGCATCAGCAGCGGGAAGATCGTCACGTTGGCGAGAGCGCCCTGCTTGGCCTCCTTGACCACCTGCTCGATCTTGTCGGCCTGTTCCTTCGGCAGCGCCCGGACCTTGTCGGCGTCGACGGCCTGGTAGTCGCCGAGGAAGTAGCTGTCGGTCTTGGCGACCGTCGCGTAGACGCCCGGGACCTGCGCCTCGAGCGCGTGCTTCGCGCCGAGTTCCTGCATCTCGCCGATCAGCGGGCCGCCGATGATGCCGACGGTCAGCATGCCGATGCCGGCGATCGCGTTGAGGGTCAGCGCGCCGCCCTTCGGGAACTGCTCGGACACCACGCCCAGCGTGGTCGGCCAGAAGAAGGCCTTGCCGAACGCGTAGAGCGTCGCGGCGGCGAAGATCCAGGCCATGGTCTCCGTCTGCGACAGCGCGAACAGGCCGAGGCTGGCGAGCGCGGCGCAGACCGCCAGCAGCCCGAGCGGGGTCAGGCGCTGCACGATCGGGCCGGCGAAGAAGCGCAGCCCGCACATGATCGCCGAGGTGTAGATCAGCACCCAGAGCGGGTGGTAGCCCGCGTGCTTCAGCGGCTCTTCCATGATCCCGGTGATCGCGCCGTCGGTGCCGAGTTCGGTCGTCGCCAGCGGCATCATCACGAGGCACAGCAGGACCATCAGCGGACGGCCCGGGGACTGGCAGTAGATGCCGTAGGCGATCACCAGCGCCGCCAGCACGCCGTAGACCATGCCATCCGACCAGCCGAACACGAGCCCGAGCTGCTTGACGATCAGGAACCCGGCGATCGCTGCGCCGAACACGCCGAACTCGCCGAGCATCTCGCGATACGAGGCGCCCGCGGCGACCCGTTCGTTCACCGGGAAGCGCACCAGCAGCAGCATGGCCAGGTAGACGACGGCGGGCAGCGCGATCACGTAGATCAGCACGCGCCAGTCGGCGGCCACCTGCGCCCCGAGCAGGATCGTCAGCACGCCGCCGATCACGAGCCCGCCCGGCCACCCGGCGTGCAGGATGTTGAGCCACTTCGTCTTCTCGCGGCGGAACATCGTGGCGACCACCGGGTTGATGAACGCTTCCACGGTGCCGTTGCCGAGGCCGAGCACGACGGAGCCCCAGTAGAGGTAGTCGAAGGCGTGGGCCCTCGCCGCCGCGAGGTCGGCGGCCTGCAGTCCTTCGGCGTTGACGATGCCGTAGGCCTGCAGCGCCAGCGCTGCGTAGGCGGCGTAGCAGACGAAGCTGAACACCATCGCAGCGCGGTAGCCGATGCGATCGATGATCAGGCTGAAGAGGATGATGCTGATCGCGAACGGCCAGATGCCGGCGCCGAAGAGTTCCTGACCCTGGACCTTGTCGAGGCCGAATTCCGCCGGCCACAGGTCGGGGATGTTGACCAGGAAGGCCCTGGTGATGAACGCGAACGCGGTGGTGATGAGGGCGATGAAGCAGCCCCAGAA
>DDSQ01000023.1:0-213 GCA_002343845.1 Planctomycetes bacterium UBA2386
CGCGTTGCCGACCAGGTTCAGCAGGATCTGCCGCAAGCGCGTGGGGTCGGTGAGGATCGCGCGCGGCAGATCGCCACCGGTGGCGACATCGAGTTGGATTCCTTGCGCATTCGCACGCTCGGCGAGCAGCGCCACGACCTCGTGCATCAACTGCACCGGATCGGTCGCGAGCCGTTCGATCGTCATCTTGCCCGCCTCGATCTTCGAGATGTC
>DDSQ01000023.1:305-23310 GCA_002343845.1 Planctomycetes bacterium UBA2386
ATGTTGGCGAGGAACTCGCTCTTGGCGAGGTTCGCCGATTCGGCCTGGCTCCGCGCCGCCTCGAGGTCGGCAAGGGAACGCCGCAACGCCTCGGCGGACTGCCAGCGTTCGATCGCGACTGCCGCGAGGTGGGCAAGTTCCTGCGCCAAGCGCACCTGGTGTGCCGTCGGCGTGCGCGGGGTGCGGTGGTACATCGCGAGCGTGCCGATCACGCGGCGCAACCGCGACGCTGGCTCCGCCGAGTTGCCGCCACCACCGAAGATCGGCAGCGACCAGCACGCGCGCAACTCGAACTCCCGGGCGAGGTCGGTCCAGTTGGCCCACTTCGGATCCGTCGTGATGTCGGAGCAGACGACCAGTTCACGCCGCCACGCCGACGTACCACAGGCGCCGACTTCGGGGCCGATGACGAGCCCTTGGATCGCGTTGGCATACGCCGCGGGCAGCGACGGCGACGCGACGACGTAGAGCTTGTCTTCGCGGAGCAGGAGCACGCTCGCGCGCAGGTCCGAGTCGAGGGACTCGGCGAGGTTGGTGATCAACGCCAGGACTTCGGGAAGCGGGCGGCCGGCGGTGATGCCGTTCAGCACCGCGACCGTCGTCTCGCGCACCCGCGTCGCCTCGAGGTCGGCGGTGATGTCCTCGGTGAACATCATCATGCCGCCGATCGACCCATCGTCGAGGCGCCACGGACGGACGTCCCAGCGCAACCACTGACGCGTGCCGTCGGCCCGGTCGAACGCGTCGGCCTCACAACGCTCGACGCTGCCTGCGAGACAGCGCCGATGCACTTCCTTCCAGCGTTCCGGGATCTCCGGGAACACGTCGTAGTGGCTGCGCCCGAGAATCGAGTGGTCGAGACCGTAGTCGGCCAGCCAACGACGGCTGAACGCCAGGTAGCGCATCTCCACGTCGACCATCGCAACCGACGCGGCGGCGTGATCGATGAACGCATGCATGCGCGCCTCGCTCTGGCGTAGATCGCGCGTCATCGAGTCAGCGAGCGAATGCGCGCGCCGTGAGGTGCTTGCGAGCATCCAGACGACGGCGGTCAGCAGGCCGCCGAGCGCAAACGAGGCGCCGAGCTTCGGAGCGATCGCCGCGAGCATCGAGCCTGGCGCCGGCGCCCGACGGACGGTGGTGACCCGGTAGGACCGTTCGCCGATCGACAGGTCGACGGTTGCCTCGCGGCCCGTCTGGTCGCCGCCGCTGACGATCGGTGCACCCGCCGCATCTCCTGCCGACAACAGCACACGAAGCTCCGCGTCCGCGCCTTCGCCGCCGTTGCGCGCCTGCTCGAGCACATCCAGCGCGCGAACACCCGCCACGATCCACCCCTCGCATGCAGCACGTCGTTCCGCGGGCGTCGTCAGCGGCACGTTCTTGGCGAACACGGGCAGGCAGCCGATCAGGCGGCGGTCCTGGGCCGAAGGACCATCGGGCACCAGTTCGCTGACCACCCAATGGCCCGTCTGCGTCGATTGCCAGAGTGCGGCTACGCGCGCCGACATCGACGACAGCTCGGCGCCGAGCACCAACCCGCGGCCCTCCGGCGACGTTCGGAAGCGGAGGATCGCCAGGTCCTCGCTCGATTCCGGCAACGGCCCCACGACGTCGAACCCGGGCGCTCCGTCGGCGCGAACCTGCTGCACGAACTCACCGAGCTTGGCACGCGGCACGCGCTGCACGAAGCCGATGTTGGTCGAGCCATCGAGCGAGCCCGCCGCGCGCATGGTGCTGGTGAACGCGTTCCACTCTTCGAGTTCGACGCTCCGGCTGGCGTGGAACAGTGCCTGCGCGGCCGCGGTGGCATCAGCCATCAGCGTGACCCGGCCGACGATTCGCTCGGCGATCCGCTGCGCCGCCTGGTGCTGCACGATGGCGTCCCGTTTGGCTTCTTCACCAAGGAACAGGACGGCCGTGCCGACGCATCCGATCAGCGACAGCCCGCCAGCGAACAGCACCGGCCAGACGCTCTGGCGTCCGCCGATCGACGCCTTCGGTTCCCCGTGCGCGCTGCTCGCTCCCCGCATGCCATGGCATCGGCGAACGGACGCCACTGGGTCAAGGCAAAGGCGAGCACTCCGCTGCTCAGCGACGTTCGGGCTGCTCTGGCACCGGGAACGTCGCCGGCAGCTCGGCGCCCCGTTGCTGCTGCTGCTCCGACCATGGCGCGTCGGCGAGCGTGAGCGGCCCGACGACCTCGATGTCACCGTCCTTGCGACGCACGGTCACGGTGACCTGGTCACCGCCGAGGCGGCTCCCGATCAGCACCTGGAAGTGCGGCCCGTTCTGGACCTCGACCGTGTCGATCTTCTCGACGATGTCGCCCTTGCGCAGCCCGGCCTGCGCCGCGGGGCCGTCCTTCGGCGTGCCGGAGATCTTCGCGCCGGGACCGAGCCACTCGCTCGACAACTGCACGCCGAGCCAGCCGCGCTGCAGCACTTGCCCTTCCTGCATGCGCGCGAGCAGCGGTCCGATGTCGGCGATCGTCGTCGCGAAGCCGATGCCCGAGTCGTACCACTCGACGCCGGCGTTGCGACCGCTCGGCGACAGCGGCACCGCGATGCCGATCACGTGCCCGTCGAGATCGACGACCGGCCCTCCGTAGTTCGCCGGCGAGGTGTACGCATCGACTTGCAACGCGCGCCCGTGCAGCCGGTGCTTGGCGCTGACCACGCCGAGATGCACCGTCGGCCCGTCACTCGCGAACGTGCGGCCGAGCGCGAACGCCCACTGGCCGACGGCGACATCATTCGGATGCACGAACTTCGGCACCGGCAGGTCGCGCGCCGCGATCTTCACCAGCGCGATGCCGCGGCTCGTGTCCTCGCCGGCGCGCGTGCCATGGAACGTGCCGCGGTCGGGCACGGTGACGAGCACCGTCGTCGGGTCCAGCGCGAGCGCGAAGCGCGACACCAGCACCCAGCCGTCGGCGGTCAGCACCACGCCGGTGGTGCGGCCTTGCGCCTGCTGGAAACCTCCGGCGACGAGCGGCTTCTTCGGCTTGCGCGAGTCCTCCTCCGGTTCGGGTGGCGGCTCCTTCTCCGGCGGCTTCGGCCGCGGCATCGGTGGACCTTCGCCGTCCATCGGGCCTTCCTTGCCCTCGACGCGGCGGGTGCCGCCGAACGTCTCGATCGTGACGACGAACGGCGCGGCGCGCGCGATCGCGGCCTGCAGCACCGGCTCGAGCCGCACGAACTCGTCGGCCGTCGCGGCGCCTTGCGCGCGCGCAGCAGCGGCCATCGCGACCAGCGCGGCGATCGACAAGGGGCGTGCAGCGATCATCGGCGGGGCTCCGCGACCAGGTCGACTTCGCCGTTCATCACTTCGGTGCCGCGCTTCCACATGACCTTGATCCGCTGGCCAGGCCGGAAGCGCGCCAGGACGTCGCGGTACTCGCGGCAGGTACGGATCGAGAACTCGTCGAAGCGCACGATCAGGTCGTCGTTGCGCAGACCGAGCGTCGCCGCCGGCGAACCGGCGACGACGCGCTCGACGTACGCGGGCGGCGATTGGCGCCCCGCCTGCTCGAACAGTTGCACGCCGAACCAGGCCGGCTCGGTCTTGGCGACCGGCGACGGGCGCGGCTTGCCGTGCACCTGCTCGTCGAGGTACGGCAGCAGGTCCGCAACCGGGATCGCCGCCGACAGCATCGTGTTGGTCTCCTTGCTCTCGAGCAGCTTCATGTTGAGCCCGAGCCAGCGACCGTCGAGCGCGAACAGCCCGCCGCCCTGGTGGCCGGGGTTGTTGCAGGCGTCGGTCAGGATCACGTCGCCGTCGTAGGCGACGTTCGTCATGCGATACCGCAGCGCGGTGTCGGCGCGGCCGACGACGACGCCGAACGTCGCGCTGACCTTCTCGGAGAACTCGGCGAGCCGGAAGCAGTTGCCGAGCGAGACCACGAACTGCCCGGTGCGGAACGGCGTCGGCGCCGCCGGCCACAGCGGCCGCAGCTCGGCGGTCACCAGCTTCGGGTCGATCTTCAGCAGGCGGACGCCGAGCCGATCGTCGGGCGGCAACAACTGCGCTTCGTGCACCGAGCCGTCGTAGAGCACGACGCGCGTGCGCCCGGGCTGCAGCATGATCTGGTCGATCGTCAGCACGTGGCCCTGCGCCGTGACGAGCACGCCACTCGCAAATGCACTGATCGTCTGCAGGCCTGACGCGCCGTGGATCTTGACGATGCTCGGCAGCAGCGCGTCGATCGCGCGCTCGGTCTGCGTGCGCGGCGCGCGCTCGGCGAACGAGTAGGCCTTGCCGAAGTCGACCGTCTGCGCCGGCAGGGCGACGCCGAGCAGCAGCGCTGCGATCGTGGTCTTCATGGTTGCCTCCGGAACCAGGCTTCGTCGACCGCACCCGACGTCCGCGGGCCGCCCGACCAGCCGGGCTCGAGCTTGCCGTCGACCACGAACCGCACCTGCTCGCCGCGCACGTGCCGTTCGACCTTGGCGCGCCGCAGCGGATCGCGGAACGTGCAACCCGCCGGTTCGCCGTCGGCGAAGAACCAGGCCTCGCACTCGCCGTCGCCGGGCAGCGCGAATCGGTACGCCGGCGCGCCGTGCACGTGCACGCCGCCGACCAGCAGCGCGTCGCGCAGACGGTCCTGCCGCGTCGCGCGGGGCCACAGCACCGGATTGCACAGCCGTTCGCGGCGCAGGCGTTCGCTCTCGTCCGCGGTCGGTTCGCGCACACGCTCGCCCTCGACGACGAAGCCGGTGCCGTCGCCGAGATCGACGAGCACCGTCGCGCCGCGTTCGACGCGAAGCCGCTGGCCGGCGAGGACCGCGCGGTGCGTGCTGCCGTCGGGAGCCACCGCGCTCCAAGCGACCGCCGGGGCATCCTCGTTGTCCGTTCGCCAACGCGACGTCACGGCGCGCGTCGCGACGCGTCGCTCGGCGCGGCTCGCCAGGCGCGCGTTCTCGCCGCCGCCGTCCATGCTGGAGCCCGTGTCCAACGCCGACAGGCGCACGGTCACGCGCCGTTCGTCGCCGAACCCGCCTTCGGGAGCGACCGGCCGATGCCACACGGTCACCCACGCCCCCGCCGGCAGCACGCCCACGAGCGTCGCGAGCTGGTTCGCCGAGCGCACCTCGACGCCGTCGAAGCGCGTGATCTCGTCGCCGAGACCGATGCCGGCGAGTGACGCCACCGAGTCGCGGAACAGCTGCTGCACGTAGACGCCGCGGCGCTTGTTCTCGTCCTTCGCCGCCGCCATGAACCAGGCACTCATGTCGAGCGTGCCGTGTTCGGTGTGGCGACCTGCCAGCAGATCGGCGAGGAAGTTGCGGATCTGGTTGCTGGCGATCGCGAAGCCGACGCCGACGTTGACGCGGCCGCGGTCGCCGATCGAGATCCGGCCGTTGATGCCGACGACCTCGCCCGCGGCGTTGAACAACGGCCCTCCGCTGTTGCCCGGGTTGACCGGCGCATCGATCTGGATGCAGTCCGGGTAGACGAGCACGCGCTGGCCTTGCCCTTCCTGGTAACGATGCGTGCCCGAGACGATCCCGAACGTCACCGTCGGGGTGAAGTCGGTCGCGAGCAGGAACGGATTGCCCATCGCGAACACCGTCTCGCCGACCAGCAGCTGGTCGCTGTCGCCCAGCTCGCAGCTCGGCCACGTCTGGCCAGGTCGCTTGGGCAGCAGGCGCAGCACCGCGAGGTCGCTGCCCGGATCGATGCCGAGCACGACAGCCTCGTAGAGCAGGCCGTCGGGCATGCCGATCTTCTTGTTCCGGTAGTGGCGCACGCCGCGCGGGTGGTGCTCCTCGCGCCAACGCTGCTGCCATGCCTTCGTCCACGCCGCGACGTCGGCGTCGGTTCGCGCGCCCTCGGCGCGATACGCCGCGAGCTCGGCGTCCGGAGGCTTCGGCGGCGACGGCAGGACGTGCTCCTTGTCCGGCTCGCCGACGACGTGGTAGTTCGTCAGCACGAAGCCCGCCGGGTCGATCACGACGCCGCTGCCGCCGCCGGGCGCGTCCATCGCCATCACCGAGCAGACGGCCGGCGAACATCGTGCGATCACCGCGACGCGGGCTGCTTCGTCGGCGCGCGCCGCCGCGATCGGATCCTGGGCCGCGAGCATCGTGACGACCACGAGCCAGGCGCTGGCGGCACGGGCGCCGTTCATTGCTGCACGACGCGCGCGTCAGCCCACACGCACAGATCGCCGAGGTCGTAGTTCTTGCCGAAGTCGACCTCGAGCTCGAGCGTCTTCGCCTTGCCGAGCTCGATCCGCACGTCTTCGGGCGGCAGGCCGCGGGTGCGCGGCGCCGACTCCCAGGCCACCCGGCCGTCGACCCGCACGCGGAAGATCGCGTGTGCCTCGGGGCCGGCCCGATCGTCGATGCCGATCGTCGCTTCGAATCGGTCGAACTTGCCGCCGAGGTCGTAGGTCAGCGCCGCGCGCGGCACCACGCACAGGCCGCGGCGGAACGTCTTGCCGCCGAGCACGAGCCCCGGGCCGACCGGCGTGCGGTCGATCGCCACCGGCCACACGCGGTCGAACGCAGGCGTCTGCTCGACCTTCGGCGCCAGCTCGGTCAGCCACGCCAGACGATCGCTCGCGACCTGCAGGGACAGCAGCTTCGCCGCGGGGACCTCGACGACCGCCCCCTCGTCGAGCCGGCAGCGCACGACGGCGGCGTCGAGCGCGAGCAGACGACCATCGAGCGCCTCGCCGGTGTTCAGAGCCAGGCTCGAACGCGGCTTGCCCTGGCGATCGGGCGCCAAACCGGTGTTGGCGCCGAAGACGATCGCCGCGACGCCGCTCCACGCGAAGTCGTAGGCGCTGCCCCGCAAGGTGAAGTCGATGCGGTCGTTCGCCAGTGCCGCGATCGTGACCACGGAACGCTGCGCGGCGCCGTCCTTGACCACGTAGAGCAGGTCCTCGCTCGCCGGCGGCTCGCGCAGGTCGGCTTCGAACAGCGCTGGCTGGGGACGTTCGGCGCCCCCTTGCCGGATCGCCTTGACCATCGTGAGCGGAACGTCGAGCACGACACCGCTCGGCAGTGTGAGCTTCAGCATCGCTGGGCGGCCGTCCGCCGCGGCGCTGCCGCTGATCGCGAGGCACGGCAGTTCGGCGCCCGAGCGCAGCCACGCGCGGTGCGGTGCCGGTGCTGGCGTCAGCACGACACCCGTGGGTTCGAACGCGAGGATCCGAGCCGCCTCGAATCGCTGCTCGCCGTTCGCCGTCGCGACCACCGCGTTGCCGTCCTCGACGCGCAAGGCCCCGGCGATCACAGCGCCGTCGATCGTGCGCACGACGCCGGCGAGTCCCTGCTGCGCATCGACGGCGGCGGCCAGCACCAGGAACGGCAACGCCGCGCGCATGCCGCTCACTGGCGCGTGCCCGCCTTGCCGAGCTTCTTGTAGTAGTCCTCGAGCATCTTCTTGTACTGCGGCGGCAGACCGTTCTGGACCTTCGCGGCGATGCGCTCGCGGTCGGCGTCCTTCATGTCGCCCCACCGGTCGGCGAGCGTCGTGCGCTTCTCGAGGTTGCCGACGGTGCCTTCGCCCTCGGGCAGCGCGCTCTCGCTCGCGGGGTTCGACGACGGACCCAGCCCCGAAGCCGGGCCGCTGCCCTGGTTCTCGCGCTCCTGGAACTCCTCGATGAGCTGCTGCAGCTCTTCGAGGTACTTCTCCTGGTCGAGCTGCGTCGGCTTGCCGGTGCGCTGCTTCCTCAGGTCGCGCGTGGTCTTCTTCATGCCGTTCGCGAGGTCGTGCAGCCGACTCTCCTGCTGGCGCTCGATCTCGCCCATGCGCTGGTGCGCGGCGGCACGGAAGCGCTCGCTGGCGTCGGGAAACCACTGCAGGAACGCCCGGAAACGCGGCAGCGCCATGTCGGGCAACGGCATGTCGGCCAGCGCCTGCGCGTAGAAGAACGCCGCCTCGGCGTCGAGCGGCGAGACGTTGATGTCGTGCTGCACGTACTCGCCGAGCACGGTCAGCGCGTTCTCGGGGTCGTCGCTGTCGAGGAACAGACGCGCGAGGTGGTAGCGGACGTGCGCGCGCAGCAGCGGCGCCTTGGTCTCGGCCAACACCTGCGCCAAGGCGACGGCAGCCTCGGGATCGCCCTGCTCGTGCTTCCGCACCGCGGCATCGAACGACGGCGCGAGACTGCGCAGCAGGTCGTCGGCCGCGCGCGCGAGGCCGAGCTCGGCGCTGCTGCTGGTGAACGCGGCGAGCTGCGCGTCGCTGGCTCCGAGCGCCTTGGCGGCGGCATCGAACTTCGCGCGATCGAACGGCTGGAACGGGTTCTGCACCACGACCGCAGGGACCGCCGGCAGCGACGTCGCGCCATCGGGTTCCTGCGCCGCGCCGACGATGGCGAGCAGGCCGACGCAGAACACGGCGCGCAGCATCATCGCCCGCCCTCGGTGTCGTTCTCCTTGCCGAGCTTCTCGGCGAGTCGACGCATGAGGTCCTCGACGCGCCCCTGCTTCTTCGACAGCGCCGACGACTTCGCGCTCGCGGCGTCGCCCGAACGCTGCTCGGCCGGCAGCGCGTCGTGGCTCTTGGTGTCGTCGTTCACGCGCTTCTGCAGGAAGTGCAGCATCTTCAGTTCTGCGGAGATCGGGACGAGTGGTGGCTGACCGCCACCGCCGCAGCTCGTTCAATGCCCCGATTCCTTGCGTTCGATGGTCTTGCGCAGGGAGTCGATCAGCAGCTCCAGCACGGCCTCGATCTCACGCTGCGCCTGCTGCACCGGCTCGCCGCTCTCCTGCGCGGCCAGACTCTTCGTCACCGCGCCGAGGTCGTCGCGCAACTGCTCGACGATCGGCGGGAACACCGCGGTCGTCGCATCCTCCTCGAGCAGCTTGAGCGCGTCGGCGGCCTCCACCTCGAGCTCGGACTCGCCGGTGGCGAGTTCGCGCAGCTTCTCGACCAGCGCTGCGGGCAGGGCGCCCGACGCGGTGAGCACGTTGCCGCGCGTGGTGTCGAGCGTCTTGGTCGCTGCGGAGAGTTCGCGCTGCCGCGCCAGCATCGCGGTGAAGCGCTCCTCGAGCGCGCGTAGCACTTCGTCCTGCAACTGCTGCCGCAGCTGCGCCAGCGCGTCGTCGAGCTCCTTGCGCGCCTGTTCGAGGTCTTCCTTGGCGTCCTGCTGCTTCTGCTTCGCGGGAACGTACTCCTTGAGCTGGCCGGCGGCGGCGCGCTGCTTGGGCACGGCCTGCTGCACGCGCTGCTTGCCGGGCGTCGCCTCGGGCTTGTCCGCGTCCTGCGCCGACTCCGACTGCTCCATGTCCTTGGCCAGCGTGTCGGTGGCTTGCTGCGTCTGCTCCTGCTTCTTCAGCTGCTGCTCGAACGGCAGCTTCAGCAGTTCGCGTTTCGCGTCTTCGGCCAGCTCTTCGAGTTCGTCGATCGCCTGCTGCAGGTTCTCGATCGCCTGATCCTGGTCCTTCAGCGACGACTCCGGCTTCTGGTCGCCGAGCTGCGCCTTGGCCTGGCCCATCGACTTGCCTGCCTGCCCGGCCTTGCCGCTGCCGCCGGCCTTTCCCTCCTTCGAGTCCTTCGACTCCGAGGGCTTGCCGTTCTCGTCCTTTGGCGGCTGCAGGTCGGCGGCGCGCTGCTCGAGCCCTTCGAGGTCCTTCGCGAGCTTCTCGGTCTCCTGCTGCAGGCGACCCTCACGGTCCTCGAGCGGCTTCGTCGCTCCGGCCGCGGCCTGCACACCGAGTTCGTTGGTCGCCTCGCGCACGGCCTTCTGCTCGGCGAGCAGCGCCTGCGCCTGCTTCGTCTTGGCCTCGATCTCGGCCAGGTGGCGCTGCAGCGCCTCGGTGCGCGCCGACTCCTCCTTCTCGGCCGCCTGCTCCTTCGCCAGCTGGTCGACGCGTTCGCGGAACGCGGACAGCCGCTTGATCTCCTCGAGCAGCGCCCGGAGGTCGTCGTTGCGGTTCTGCAGCAGTTCGAGCAGCGTCGAGAGGTCGGTCTTCAGCCCCCCCATCTCGACCAGCGCCTCGTCCCAGCGCTCTTGCTGCAGCAGCTTGCCCGCCTTCTCGAGGCGGGTCGTCAGCTTCTTCTCCTGCGCGTACTGCAGGCCAGCCGACAGGATCTTGCTCTCTTCGGGTTCCGTCTTCTGCAGCACGAGCATCAGCTTCTGCATGCGCTCGGTCAGGTCGCGGAACTTGCTGCGGGCGAGCTCCTGCTTCTGCGAAGCCGACAGCTGAGGGTCCTGCGGCGGCAAGGCGGCGACGGACGTCGCGGCGAACGCGAACGCCAGCAGGGCAGCGAGCACACGTGGCATCATGGTCAACTCCAGTCGGTAGGTGGCCGCGGTGGCCCGCGGTCACTGCTTCTTGTCGTCTTTCGGCCTGTCGGGCTTCGCCGGGTCAGTCGACTTCGGCGAGAAGATATCGCGTTCGCGCGCGCGCACGCGGTTCTGGACGTCCTGGATGGCTTCGTTCTCCAGTTTGATCACGGCGCGCAGCTCCTCGATCAGCACGGCGAGGTTCTCGGCCTGCTCCATCTCCTTCAGCACGGCCTGCAGCCGGCGCAGGATGTCCTTGTAAGCATCGACGGCCGACGACCTTGCCGCCGGCGAGGGCGTGGCGGCGAAGGCGTCGACGAGGCGCGCGCTGGCCGGGAAAGCCTCCTTGGCGAGCGCCGCCAGCGGTGCCGGGATCAGGCCTTCGAACTGCCGGACCTGGGGCGCTTGCCACAGGCGGTTGTTCTCGTACTCGAGCAGGATCCGTTGGTACAGCTCGCCGACCATCGCCACGCGGCGGCCGAGCGACTGTTGCTGCCGCGCCAGCGCCCGCAGCCGTGCGTCGACCTGGCGGCGCCGGTCGCCCGCGGCCGAGGGATCGACCATCTCGCTGAGTTCGAGCAGCGCCCGCTGTTCGTCGTCGGTGATGCGCTGCAGTTCCTGCCGCTGCTCGACCTGGCGGCGGCGCAGCTCCTCGGTGAGCTTCTCGCGCGTGACGACCCGGAACACCATCGTCTCGCCGCTGCTCTCGTGCGGATCTCCCGGACCGAAGTTGTCCGTCGCCGTGAAGCGCAGCGAGAACAGCATGCCGGGCCGGATCGGGTTGTCCTTCGCGTCCTCGTTCGGCTGTTTGTTCCACTGCAGCAGGTCGACGGTGGCCGCGGTCTCGTAGCGCAGCGCGCTGCGCCCGAGCGATTCGGTGAACGCCGCCAGCGTCGGCGCGAACGGCACCTCGGGCGGCGCTTCCTGGCCGCGCTCCGGCGGCTTGTCGACGACGGCGCGGCTCATGACCCCGACCGTGCGCAGGCCGAAGTCGTCCTTGACCTTCAGGTCGCCCGGGATGCGCGCGTGCGTGGTGATCGCCTTGCCGATGCCGCGCAGGCGGAACTCGATGCTCGGCGGCTTGTCGTCGCCGACGCGCAGCACGAGTTTGGGCGGCGTGCCGGCACCCAGGCGGTCACGGTCGATCACGTCGACGGTCAGCAGCCCCGACGCGGTCGGCTGCAGTTCGCCGGTGAACGAGCGCCGATCCGGGCCGACCGCGAGTTCGGTGCGTTCGTCGTTGCCGAACAGGAGGAACGCGCGATCCAGCTCCTTTTGGCTCGTGCCGCGGAACGACAGCTTCGCACCGCGCGGCAGCCGCAGCTCGCCCTGCGTCGCCGGCACCGTCTCGGCGTCGCGTTCCATGTACGCGGGCCACGTCACGTCGATCTGCAGGTCGTCGATGCGCGGCCGTTCGACGATCGACACCTCGACTTCGATCGGCAGCGAATCGCCGCCCTGGATCACCAGCTTCACGTCCGCCAGCACGGCGTCGAGCGTCCACGCAAACTCGGCTTCGCCGGTGCGCCCCATCGCCTCGACACCCGTCTCACCGCTGCGGAACGTGTAGTCGACGAAGACCTGGTCGGGCACCGCACCGCTGGCGGTCACGCGCACGGTCAACGCATCGCCTTGCGGCAGGCGCACGGCCGCGGCGTCGCCGGCGGCGAGTGCCAGCGTCGTGTAGCGCGGCCAGTCGACGTTCGTCAGCAGCACGTTGCGCAACGCCCAGGTGCCGAGCGAGCCCGAGTCGATGGCGCCCCAGCCGGCGAACACGGCGATGGCGGCGGCGAGCATCCAGCCGAACCGCCGCACGCGCGTCGCGTCGATCGCGGCACCGAACGGGATCGCGGCGATCCTGGCGCGGACGTCGGCGACCACGGCGGCCTTGAGCGCCACCGAACCATCGCCAGCGCTGCCCGAAGCCCCTGCCAGCAGTTCGCGGCCGAACTGCAGCGAGCTGATCAACGCCTGCTTGACGTCGGGGGCGCGCCGTTCGACGGCGAGCGCGATCTCGTCGTCGTCGAGCGACACGGCGAGCGGGCGCACCAGCCGCCGCTGCAGCGTGCGCACGACGACGAACACGAAGCTCGCCAGCAGCGCGGCGCGGAACGCCCATTCGAGTCGCAGCAGGCGATCGACGATCAGGCTCGGCAGCGCGAAGGCGACGGCCAGCATGGCCAGCATGCCGAGTGCTTCGAGGCGGATCCCGGTCTGCGCACGCGCGCGCACGCCCGCCAGTTCGGCGGTGCCGGGCACGGCTCCGGGGATCGGCACCATCGTGTCGGTCATAGCAGGTTGAAGCGCTTGCGCAGGATCCACTCGAGGGCGAGCACGGCGAGCACGAATGCGATCGTCGGCCATCCGTCCCACACCGCGTGCGGCGTGCGCCACGTGTCGATCGCCGACCGCGACGGAATGCGATCGAGCGCCTGCAGCAACTGCTGCGGCGTGGTGAAGAGTTCGCCGCCGGGCGCACCGGCGATCGCGGCGAGTTCGGCGCGATCCATCGGCCCGTGCCGTTCGATCTGCGCCGCCACGACTTGGAAGGTCAGTTCGAGGTTGCGGCCGGTCTTCTCGACCGGGCGCACGCGCCAGCTGCCGAGCTGTGGTGGCCGGAAACGCAGCGCGTAGCTGCCGGGCGCGCCTTCGACCGGCGGCAGCTGCAGCGTCTCGGGTGGTTCGCCCTCGCGTTCGACCAGCACCGAGAATGCGTCGAGCACCGCGGGCTGCAGCGCCTCGTCCTTCACCTCGGCGGCGAGTTCGATCGCCTGGCCGAGGTCGATCTTCTCGTCGCTCGCGAGCAGCCGCAGGCGCGCGTTGCCGGCCTGCAAGCGGCCCTCGAACAGCCAACGGATGCCGTTCACCCAGAAGCGGTTGTAGGCACCCTCGTGGATCGAGCGCCAACGGTAGGTCTCGTCGGTGCCGGCGAACACGACGCGTCCCGCGCCCACGTTCTGCGTCGCCAGCATCGGCATGCCGCGGCCGCCGCGACGCAGGGCTGGATCGGTCGAGCCGTGCTCGACCAGCACCAGGCCGACGGGCTTCACCCGCGCAATCGGGAAGAAGAAGCGGAAGCCCGGCAGCCGCGCCCAGGTCTGCTTGCTCTCGTCGCGGCCGGCGGCGACGCCGGTGATCTTGGCGCCGAGCCCTTCCTCGCCTTCGGGCGCGAGCACGTACGGCCAGACCTTCACGAACGCCTTGCCGAGACCGATCAGGCGCTCGGCGTAGTCGACGTCGGGCACGATGGGCAGCAGTTCGGCGAGCGGGAACGTCGCGGCGTCCGCGCGCATCGCTTCGAGCGAGTACTTCTCGCCCGCCACCCACCACAGGCCGCAGCCGCCCTCGACGACGTGCTGCGCGAGGTGCTGGCAGAACGTGCGCGTCAGCCGCGCCGGATCCGGATCGATCATCACGACGACGTCGTACGGATCGAAGTCGGTGCGCTGCTCCGGCAGCGCCTCGATGCGCACGCTCTCGTCGCCGTCCTGCGGGAACTTCGGGTCGGCGCTCTGCAGCCAGCACGACACGTCGATCGTCTTGTCGCGGATCAGCAGGTTGCGCAGGATCTGGAACTCGTGGTTGCTGCTGCCGGCGATCAGCAGCAGGCGCAGACGTTCGCCGAGCACTTCGACCGGCGCCTGCTTCTGGTGGCGTTCGGCGACGATCGCCTCGCCGTCCGGCGGCTGGATCTCGGTGCGGTAGAGGAAGCGACCCGGCACGTCCGACGTGATGTCCTTCCACTCGACCTTCACTTCGCTGCGATCGCCACCGATCGTCACGGGCTGCGACTTCACCTCGACGGCGGTGCCCTTGTCGTCGACGCGCAGCAGGCGCGCGGTCACGTTCGTCTGGTCGTAGCCCTGCGCCAGCACGGTCGCCTCGAGCTCGAACGGGTCCTTCTGGAACACCTTCGCCGGCGCCTCGAAGCGCGTGATCTGCACGGTCTGCGTCTCGGACGGATCGCCGATGCCGAGCACGAACGTGTGCGGGATCTTGCGCTGGCCGAGCACACGCGCGATCTCGGCGGCCTGCGGGCCGGCGTTGCGGCGGCCGTCGGTCACGAACACGACCGCGGCGATCTCCGAGGTCCGGCTCTTGTCGAGCGCGGTGCGCAAGGCGCCGCCCGGATTCGAGGCGTTGCCTTCTTGCGGCAGCCGGTCGAGGTCGAGGCGCGGCAACGGCGGCGGCGCGTTCGGGTCCAGCGGGAGCGGCTGGCCGTCGGCGCCGAGCACGGGCGGCGGCGGCGGCAGCAGCGGCAGCTGTTCGAGGTTGCCCGCGAACGAGTAGAGCTGCACCTGGTTCTTCGCCGCGAGCTTGCGCACGAGTTCGCCGTCGCCGTGCGCGAGCAGCGCCTTCACCAGCGCGACGCGCGGAGAGCTCGGCAGGTCGCCGACACCGAGCGCGCGCCAGCCGTCGGCGATCGCCTGCACGTCGTCGCGCCGCCACGCGTCCTGGTGCGTCATCGACTGCGAACCGTCGATGAGCAGGATCGTGTGGCCGGGCCGCACCTCGCGCCGGACCGTCACCAGCACCGGCTCGAGCAGCAGTGCCAGCACCGCGGCAATCGCGAGCGCGCGCAGCGATGCGAGCACGATGCGTTGGCCGGTGGTCAACGTCCGGCCGTCGCGCCGGTAGACGAACACGACCGCGGCGATCGCCAGGGCACAGCCGAGCAGCACGAGCAACGCCGCGCCGCCGGTCGGGAAGTTCGCGAGCTCGAAGCGCAGCTCGCTGCCCGGCTCGGGTTCGATGCCGCACCAGGCGGCGAGTCGACGGAGGAGTTCGTCCATGCGCGAAACCGTCAGCGACGGCCGAACCTCCAGGCGAGCACGGACTCGGCGAGCAGCCCCGCGAGCAGCAACGCCGCGAGCAGCGGCCAGATCTCACCTTCGGTGCTGTCGCTGCCGGCGGCAGCGTCCTCGCGCACGAACTGAACGCGCGGGTGCAGTTCGGCCGGATAGAGCCGGTGGAACGCCGCTTCGCCGAACGGTGTGAGGCGCCCCTCGCTGGCCGGCATGTTGCGCGCGAACACCCGCCGCTCCGGCGCCCCATCGTGGCGAGCGAGCGTGACGTCGTAGGCGCCGAGCTGCCGCAGTTCGGCCATCGGCACGGCCAGCGCCGCCGGTGCCGGTGCTGGGGCCTCGACGGCGGTGAAGGTCCGTTCGTCGTCGCCGCGCACGGCACTCACCGTCGCGTCGGCGCGGTAGACGCCCGGATCGAGCGACGTCCGCCAGACGGCATCGGTCGACAGGTTCTGGCCGGCCAGGTCCTGCCGGCGTGCGCTGGTGCGGTGCAGCTGGTTGACGAGCACCAGAAACAGGTCGGTGCCGGGCAGGTTCGACCACGACATGTCCGCGGCGATCGCGAACATCGCGCAAGCACCGCCACTGCCGTGCGTGCGCGTGACCAGCAGCGGCGGCCCTTCCGTGTCCTGGATGCGCGCGACGATCGACGCGCCGTGGGTCGGGGGTTCGACGATGTGCAGCCAGCGCTTGGCCAGCACCACGCCGCCGAACAGCAGGTCGAGCACTTCGGTGATGCCCTCGCAGACCGGGTGGTCGGGCTGCACGAGGATCGCCTTGGCGGGACGATCCGGGTCGCCGCCGATCTCGCCGAACGGCAGCGGCAGCACGCCCTGGCCATCGCGCCACAGCAGCTCGTTCCACCGCGCGGCGTCGACCAGCGGTCCGGCGAACACCGCGAGCCCGCCGCCCGCGGCGACGAACTCCTCGAGTCGCTTGGCGCTGGCCGGAGTCGGCGCCTGCACGTTGCACAGCCAGACCATGTCGAACGGCGCCAGGTCGATCTCCTCGAGGCCGGCGTCGCTGACGACTTGCGGATCGACGCCCGCTTCGGCGATCTCCATCGCCGACTGCAGATAGAACGCCTCGCCGTCGTCCTCGTCGGGCTGGCCGTCGACGAGCAGCACGCGGCTCTTGTCGCGCACGTCGATCGCGAGCGTCCGGCGATCGTCGATCGGGAACGCCTCGGTCGCCTCGAGCGCCGCCTCGACGCGGTGCGGACCGTGCTGGTGGAACGCGTGGCGAACGGGCACGGCGATGCGTTCGCCGGGTGCCAGCTGCGGCACCGTAAGCACGACGCGGCTCTGGCCGTCGATCTCGAACGCGACCGTCGTCGGCGCCGACGGGTCGAGGCCGAGGTTCTGCACGTCGATCGCGATCGTGGCGGGCACCGAAACCACGGCGAGGCGGTCGATGAGGCGCACGTCGACGATCGCCAGGTTGGCCGGCGGACCGCCAGCACCGATCACCAGCACGCGGTCCTCGTCGTTGCGCAGCGCGCGCAGGGCCTCGACTACGCCCGGCCGCGCCTTGTCGTCCTCGGTCGCCCAGTCGTGGGCGCGCTGGTCGCCGACGACGTAGGTCCAGGTGCTGCCCGCGTCCTCGACCGTGGCGGCGCGTTGCTGCGTGGCCCGCAGCACGGCGCCGAGATCGCTGCCGCCGTCGCCGGCCGGCAGTTCGGCGAGCAGGGTCGCGACGCGCCGGCCGAGTTCGGGCCCGACGCGTTGGTTCCACAGGTCCGGCGTCGCCGCGCGACTCGTGCGAACCAGCGAGAACGTGTCACCGGAGCGCCGCGTCGCGAGGTCGTCGGCCAGCGCCCGCACCCGTTCCTGGGCCTTGCCGAACAGCGTCGAGCTGCCGCTGCGCTGCGTCATCGAGGCGCTGTCGTCGAGCACGATGACGTGGTGCGTGCGCGAACCGAGCAGGCCGCCGCCGCCGAGTTGTGGGCGCGTCACCAGTCCGACCAGCAGCAGCACCGCGAGCGTTCGCAGCAGCAAGACCAGCCACTGCTCCATGCGCAGCCGCTTCTTGTTGCGCTTCATCGCCGCGAGCAGGAACTCCATCGCCGCCCACGGCACCTTCTTGAACCGCCGGCGGTTCAGCAGGTGGATGATGATCGGAACCGCGCACAGTGGCAGCGCCCACAGCAGCAGCGGGTTCAGGAACGCGAGGGCGTGCATCGAGCCGATCAACGTTGGTAGATCGGGGCGTAGGCCCACGGCAACTGCAAGACGGTGAGTGCGATCGCGGTGCCGTACACCGAGCCGACGCCGTCGCCGTCCCAGCTGCCGTCCTTCTTCTGCTGGCGCAGCAGCCACGCCGCCTTCTTCGTGAAGTAGTCGCTCCAGTCCGGACCACCGCGCTGGTAGAGCGCCTGGCTCCAGTAGAGGTGCGTGTAGAAGTGGTGGCCGGTGTTGTCGACGGTGATCTGGATCTGCTTCTTGCAGTACTGCACTGCCTTGTCGACGAACGGCTGGTCGTCGTAGACGCCGGCGTTGTAGAGCACGGCGACGCCCGCGGCGGTGATCGCGGGCCGGCCCTCGCCGCCGGAGTGCAGGCTGTAGCGGATGCTGCCGTCGGGGTTCTGGCAGCGGCGGATGTAGTCGACGGCGCGGTCGACGGTCTTCTTGTCGACGACGATGCCGGCCATGCGGCACGCGCGCAGCGCCTGGATCTGCGTGACGGTCACGCTGCCTTCGTCGCTGTTCGAATCCGGCGTGTAGATCCAGCCGCCGGCGGACGACTGCGCGGACGTGATCAGGCTGACCGCCTTGTCGAGGATGCGCTTGAGCTTCTCCTGCTCGCGCACGTCCTCTTCCATGCCGTACACCGACGCCAGGAACAGCGTCGCGAAGCCGTGCCCGTACATGCTGCGCCCTTCTTCTGCGGGCACCGAGATGACGCCCGTGCTGCCGTCGGCGTTCTTCTTGAGGAACGTGACCGCGCGCCGCACGTGGTTGTAGTAGCGACCGCGCGTCGGCGTGTGGCCGCCGGCGATCAGCGCCATGCCGGCCAGGCCGGTCATCGCCGCCGGGTAGCTGCCGTAGCCGCCGGAGTTGCGCCAGCAGCCGTCGTTGGCCTGGTTGCGTGCGAGCCACTCGAGGCCGCGATCGATCGCGTCCTGGATCTCCTTGGTGACGCCGGGCGGGTAGATGTCGGCCTGCGCCGACATCGGTGCTGCAACGGCGAACACCGCGGCGATGGCCGCCGCGACAGAGTGCTTGCTCATCCCTTGCCCTCCATGAAGTCGTAGAGGCGGTTCTGCTCGCGCTCGTGCGCGCGCAGGTCGCCCTTCTCGCTGCACAACTCGACGCGCGCGAGATGCCAGGCGAGCCGGCACTCGGGGCCACGCAGCAACTCGGCGTGCTCGTCGAGCACGCGCAGGCCGGCAGCCGCATCGCCCGGCGACGCGTTGGCCCAGGCGCGCGTGCGCAACAGCCCGAGCAGGGCGCTGCCGAGAACTTCGCGCGAAGCACCATCGGCCGCGCCGCGGATCGCCGCGGCGAGCACCGTGATCGCGGCGTCGACATCGCCAGCGCGCGCCAGCAAGTCGGCCTTGCGGGCCACGTCGGTGGTCGTGGCAGCGAGCGCGCGCAGCGCCTTCGCCGAACTGAACACTTCGATGCCGCCGGCACGGCCGACGGCGAGCCAGGGTCCGGCGGCGACGAGGTTCATCGCTCCGCCCAGCGGGTCGCGGCTCGGATCGAACGCCGGCAGCGGCAGTCGCGCGAGCAGCGTCCCGTCGAGGCCGAACACGATCACCTCGCGATCACCCGGCACCAGCACGCGGTCTACCGCCATCGCGCCGCGGCCGCGGCCGACGTTCTTGAGGCCGTTCCAGGTCGGCAGTTCGCGCGCCCACTCGACGAGACCGCCGCTCGCGCCGATCGCGACCAGGTGCGTGTCGGACATCGCGAACAGCCGATCCCCGGCGATGCCCACCACCGTGCGCAGCCGGCCGTACGGGGCGTAGCGCGTGCTCGCGTCGAGCATCCACAGCGGGTCGCCGGTGGCGCCGTCGAGTCCGAGCAGCATGTCGGTGTCGCACGCGGCGACGATCACGATGCCGCGGTGCAGCAACAGGTCGTTCGGCCAGAACCCGGTCAGCTCCTGCTGCAGGAACTGCCCCGGGTAGCCCATGCCCATCAACTCGTCATTCGACTTCGGCCGCTTCGCGCGCCCCGGCTTTCGCAACGGATCCTGCCGCTCGTAGCGACGGATCCACCGCAGCTCGCCACTGAACGCGTCGATCGCGGCGACGCAGCCGGCGTTGGTGGCGACGAACGCGACGCCCCCCTGCACGACGACCGGACAGCCCGGCGCCTTGAAGAACGTCGAGCCGCCGGCGTGCAGCATCGCATTCCACTGCGGGCGGCCGGTGCGGCGATCGAGGCACTCGAGCGAGTAGTGGCCGGCACGCATCGCCGGCAGCAGGAGTCGTTCGCCGAACACCGTCGGCGCGGCGAGGAACGTGACGTCGATCAACCCGCCGTCGCCGTCACGCCACTGCGACGAGCGCCAGACGACCTGGCCACCAGCCGTGTCGTGCGCGACGAGTTCGCTGGCGCGCAACGGCTCGATGCTGTTGGTCGACGCTCGCGGGTGGCCGAGCAGCACGTAGTGCCGTTCGCCGTCCTCGACCGGACGCAGCATCGCATGGTCGATGGCGGCGATGCGCACGCGCGGGTGGTTCTCGCGCGCCGCCGGCGGATCGTCGTTGCCGTCACCTTGCGCCATCAACAGGCCGCTCGTCGCGTCGGTCACGCGCAGCCGGTAGTGCTCGAGGAACAGCGCGCGCGGCGCGCCGTCGGCCGCGGGCGCGAACGTCACCCACGTCGCCGGCCCGTAGCGGCCCGCGAACGGCATCACCGACGAAGTGACGCCGTCGCCGAAGAAGAACACGTTGCGGTCGTTGTTCGCCGGCTTGGGGTCCTTGTACGGATCCGGGTTGCGGAAGCGGAACTGCCACAGCGGAAGCAGCGGGTCCTCGGCATCCGCGACGCACGACGGAGCGCCCGCCGTCGCGGTGCCCGCGATCGGGGCGACGTCGCGCGCGAACAGCTCGTTCGCCGGCAGGTCCTTCACGGCGTGCAGTTCGCCGAGCAGACGCAGCGACGCTTCGGGATGACGACCGGCGAGCGCAACCACCGCCTCGCGCGCCGGCTCGGCTTCGCCGGCGAGTGCGAGGCACAGGGCGATCTTGAAGCGCGCCCACGCCTCGTCGATGCCAACCCGCGTGCGCAGCGTCGCGGGATAGACGTCGAGCAGGTCACGCAGAACGAGCACCGCGGCGCGGTAGCGCCCCTCGTGCATCAAACGATCGGCGAGCAACGCCATCGCGCGCCCGGCGGCCAGCGTGACGAAGTAGTGGTTGCTGACCTGTTCGAGCCCCTGCAGCGACCCGTCGGCCAACGCCTGCTGCAGCAGTTCCTCCGCCGCGACCTCGTGCGTGGCGCGGTAGATCTCGAGTCCGGTGGTCGGCAGCGCCGCCAGCATCTCGTGGCACAGGCGGCGCACCGGGCGATAGAGGCGGCCGTCCTGACTGAACACGGAGTTGCGGGCGTCGAGATCGCGCGGCTTGCGCGCCGGGACCGATGGTTGCCGGTTGCCCGGGACCGGCTGCGCCGGGTCCGGTTCTTTCGGCGGCGCCGCGTCCGGGGCGTCGCCGCCGATCACGACTTCGTCGATGCGCCCCTCGATCACCTCCTGCAGCACCTCGATCGCCTGCGGGAAGTCCTCGCGCTCGAGGAACTGCTTGGCGCGGCGCAGGTAGCGGTCGAGGTTGCTGTTCTCGAACATCTCGACCGGCACGCCGGGATCGTCGGGCGGATCGGCGACCGCGGCGGGTTTCGCGATCGCCCCGACCGGCGCCTCGGCCCGCACTTGCTGCGCCTGGGCCGCGACCGCCAACGCGGCAACGGCGAGTACGGGCACGATGGCGGGCAGCGGCGGCACGAGCGTCGTTCCAGTTCGACCTGGGTCCAGACTGCGGACCCGAACGCGGCCTCCATCAACGAGCGCCGCCCAGAGGGGGATCAGCCGGGAATCTACGTTTCGGGGCGATCGACGGCGAGACCCCCGGGACATTCCCAGAGAGCGCCCGACCTCGCGAGGTCGGCACCGCGGCGCGCTGGAAGCCCAGGTCGACCGCCGCGCGAACCGAACCACGCCAGACGATCCTACGTGCACGGAACGCAGGGCATTCCGCCGGACCATGCCCGTCGGAGCAGATCACCCCGTGCACGACTACACTCCCCACCCGATGAACGTCATGAAAGCCCTGCTGGTCGTCTGCTGCGGCGCGCTGACCACGCTGACCGCGCAACAGGAGTGGACCGACGAACAACTGGTCGCCGCGTGCCCGGGCTTCCAGTCCGAGTCCTTGCCGGCGCGCCTGCAGCAGGTCGGCAAGCTCCTGGCGGAGCAGCGGCAGGCGTTCTCGCCGATCGTCGCGCGCATCCACGGCGACCACCGCGAATACCGCCTGCGCATCGACCGCCTGCTGAAGGAACTCGGCGACCCGCGGTGGCTCGTGCGCGAGAGCGCCGAGCGAACCCTGATCGAGATCGGCGGCCGCGCGTGGACCGAGATCGAGTCGAAGAAGGAGAAGTTCGACGTGCTCGACCAGCAGATCCGCTGCGCGCGCATCCTCGACGCGTTGAAGCTCAAGGGCACCGAGCAGGAGGATCGTGAGAAACGGATGCTGCGCGGCCTCGTCACGACGGCGCTCTACCTCGATGCCGATCCGCGCCTGGTGCGCGCCCTGCGCAGCGCGCTCGGCCACACCAACACCGCGATCGCCGACGGCGCAATCCGCGCGCTGGGCCGCCACGGTGGCGACGGCGAGGCCGACGCGCTGGCGCAGCTGCTGACCGGCCCGACGACGCATCGGCTGGCGGTCGTTGCCGCACTCGCGCGCATGCGTTCGGACAAGGCGATCGAACACTGCCGGCGGATGCTGTTCCCGGCCGGCGGGACCCCGCTGCCGCGCACCGAGGCGATGGTCATCGTGCGAGCGCTGCACGCGCGCCAGGACGAGGCCGCGAAGAAGCTGCTCGGCGAACTCGGCAAGCACACCGATCCGGTGGTCGCGGCCGGCGCCAGCGTCGTCGTGCCGCCCGCGAAGGTGCGCACCAAGGCGCTGTTCACGCTGGCGCCCGATCGGCAGCAGGCCGAAGGCGTGCTCGCGGCGTGGTTCGGCGACTCGTTCGCCGTCGAAGGCGTGAGCGACGGCGTGCCGGTCGCGGAGTTGTCGTTCGCCGACTGCGACACGTTCGACTTCCCGGGCCACGCGGTCGTCGCGCCGACCTCCGCACGCGTGTTCCTGAACCAGGGCAGCCTGGTGCAGGGTGACGTGATCGGCATCACCGCCGACGACGTTCGCGTGCGCACGGCGATGTTCGGCGAGGTGGTGCTGCCCCGGCGCGAGGTCCAGGGCATCGCGCTCGACGCCGGGCTCGACCGCCTGGTCGGCGCGTCGGCCGAGCAGGATCGTGTGCGCTTGCGCGATGCGACGTTCGCGGACGGCGCCTTGCTGCGCGGCGACGCTTCGACGCTGGTGCTGCGCAGCGCCGAGGGTGGCGAGCGCGCCGTGCCGATCGCCGACGCCGCGGGCCTGCTGTTCACGCGACCGCGCGCCGTCGAACCGGACACCACGGCCTACACGCGGCTCGATCTGGTCACCGGCGAACGACTGCTCGGCTTCCTCGTCGGCGGGTCCGCCGAGCACGCGGCGATCGCAGTGCCTTGGCTCGGCGCCGTGATCGTGCCGTGGAGCCGCGTCGTGCACGCCGAGCTCAACGTCGGCGGCGGCGCCATGTGGGGATTCACGCTGATCGCCGACTACAGCGACAACTGCATTGTCGAGGTCGACGACCAGGGACGCGTGGTGTTCAAGCTCGAGGAGATCTTCGGCGCGTGGGACGCCGAGTGCCTCGACAACAACAACCTGCTG
>DDSQ01000023.1:23362-48761 GCA_002343845.1 Planctomycetes bacterium UBA2386
AACGGCAACACGCTGATCGCCGACACCTTCGCGAGCCGAGTCGTCGAGGTCGACAAGAACGGCAGCATCGTGTGGTCGTTCGCGAAGGACATCCGGCCGTTCGACTGCGACCGGCTCGCGAATGGCAACACGCTGATCGCCGACGTGCTGCGCGACCGTGTGCTCGAGGTCGACCCGGCGGGCAACGTCGTGTGGGAGGTCAAGGGCCTGCCGAACGCGCACGACGCCGACCGCCTGCCCAACGGCAACACGCTGGTCACGCTGCGCAACAAGGGCTCGGTGCTCGAGATCGACCGCGACGGCAAGGTCGTGTTCGAGATCACGGGGCTGAGTTCGCCGAGCGACGCAGACCGGCTCGCGAACGGCAACACGATCGTCGCCGAGAACACGCGGGTGCGCGAGTTCGACCGCCGCGGCAACGAGGTCTGGAAGAAGGAGATGACCTGGGCGGTCGAGGTCAATCGCTACTGATCGCTGCGATCAGCCGGCGAACACTGGCGCCAGCGCCGCTGGCACGCCGAGCCGCCGCACGACCACCGTCATCGCCGCCAACCGCGCCGCGTCGCCATCGGCGGCGGCCACGCAGAAGCCGTGCAGGGCGCGCTGCAAGTCGGTCGGCTCGGCAACGTGGGCGAGCACGAGCGCGAACCACGGCCGCGCCGCCGCCGGTCCCGACGCAAGCAGCACCTGTTCGCCGCGATGCCACGCCTCGTCGCCCCAGTTGGCGGACGCCGCCCGCCAGTCGTCGGCGGGNNTCGCCACTCGCGCACCACGGCCAGCTCTTCCTGCAGTCGCTGCCACGGCCGTTGCCAACGATCGGGAACGTGCTCGACCGCTGCCGCCGCCGTGAGCGCGCCGGCGTGGTCGCCGACGTGGAGCCGCCAGAACACACGCTCCAGCGGCCACTCGACGACGAAGGTGCCGGCGGCGAGCAGGATCGCCGTCAGCAGCGCTGCACCGATTCCGCGGCGCGTAGCGTTCGAGCGCGCGTCGAAGCGGGCTCGGAACGCGGGATCACGCTCGTAGTCGCGCATGGTCTGCCAGCGATCGGACTCCTCGGGATGCAGCGTGAAGATGCGCCCGAACCAGCCGCGCGTCACCGGATGCGCCAGCCGCGAGACGACCAGCAGCGCGTGGGAGCACGGCCCGGCACCGAGTGCCTGCACCGACGCGACGTCGGCTTCGTGTTCGAAGCGGTGCGCGAGCCGCCGCACCACGAACCACAGTATCGCCACCACGCCGAGCGCGAACGCCGCCTGCACGACGGCATCGGCGTCGCCGAGGCCGAGCAGGCGGAACGGCGCGAGCAGCAGGAGCGGCGTCACGACCGCGGCCGCCAGCAGCAGTGCGGGGTGCCCCATGCGCGCGTGCCCCACTTCGTGCGCGACGACCCCGGCCAGCGCATCGGCGTCGAGTTCGCGCAGCAGGCCATCGGTGAGGCACAGGCATCGTCCCAGCGGCAGCGGACCGACGAGCATCGCGTTGAGCGCGCGCATGCCGGTCGGCAGCAGGAAGACACGGTGCGCAGGGAAGGCGAGTGCGCGCGCAGTCGCTCGCAGCCGTTCGCCGATCGGTTCGGGGAGCGGCAGCACGCCGAACGCGACCGGGAACCAGAACGGCACGACGACCATCAGCAGCAACACCACTGCGAACGTCGCGAGCATCGCGCCGGGCGAGGTCACCAGCGTGGCGACGTAGGTCGGGCGATGGAGCTGCAGCAGGTCGAGTGCGGCGCCGTAGGTCAGGATCGGCAGCGCCACGAGTAGATGCCCGCCCAGCCGCATGCGCGCGAAGCCCGCGACCGACGCGTGGTCGGGCAACAGGGCCAGCGGCAGCGGCGCGGTGTTCGGCGCGTCGGCCGCCACTTCGCAGTGCGCGGCGGCGAGAGCTGCGACGCCAATGCGCGGCAGCTCGGCGAGGAACACCGGCAAGGCGACGAGCAACGATGCGCCAAGGTGGCTGTCCCATGCCAGCCGATCGATGTGGTCGCCGTAGTCGCCGAACGCGAACAGCACGTGCACGACGAGCGCCGTCGCGACGTTCGACAACCGTAGCAACGCACGCGGCGGCACGAGGGGTCGTCGCATCGTCACCAGCGCCGAGCGCGCCTGCTGCAGCGCGGCTCCCGCCAGCAACGTCGGCGCCGCCAGCAACGGCAGCAGCGGCAGCAGCGTGTGCGGGTCCGCCGAGCCCGGCAACGACGGCAGCAGCTCGCGGTCGGCCGCAGCCACGAGCAGCCCCAGCAGCAGCGGCAGCGGCAGGATCACGCGTCAGCGCCCGGATCCCGGCGGTGCGGGCGGGAAGGCGCGCAGCAGCGATGCCGCCCACCGCGCATCGGCGCGCAGCCGTTCGAGTTCGGGATCCTGCTCGAACATCGTGCGCGGCAGACGCAGCGACGAGTCGAGGTCCGGGGACGCCAGCAGGTCCGCGCACGCACCGAGCGCCTCGTGGCCTCGCTCGATGTCGCCGAGCAGCGCGTGCACGCAGGCCGCGGAGTACCAGGCGATCGGCTTGAGCCGCACGCCCGAACCGCGGGCGAGCGTTTGCGCCGAGCGGTGCGCGGTCGCGGCTTGCCGCAGTTCGCCGAGCTGCGTGTAGAAGTCGGCGAGATCGAGCGTCGTCTGCACCCGTTCCTCGGCGTCGCCCTCGGCCGTCGCAGCGACGAGATCGGTGATCATCCCCTGGGCGTACTTGCGGGTCCCCCACTGCCAGAGCAGGGTCGCGAGTCCGCGCCGGAGGTTCTCGGGCTCGAGGCGCGCGTTCTCGACGATCGCCACGATGCCGTCGAGGCGTTCGGCGGTGGGCACGCCTTTCTGCGCGTCGCGCAGTGGGTGCACGAGATGCACGCGGTGCGTCGTCGGATACCAGTCCGGCGTCGCCAGCAGCCACTCGAACAGCAGATCGGTCGCCATCGGCTGCAACGCCAGGAGCGCGTCGTACTGGCCGCGGAACGTGATGCCGCTGGCGCGGCGACGGCGCAGCAGCTCGAGGATCCCGTGCGTGACGAGCGCCGAGAGGCCCTTGCTGCGTGGTTCGGCCGGAGCGGCGATCGCGGCGGGCACTCGCGCCGCGAGCCAGGCGATGCCGTGCGGCTCATGGTCGAGCAACACCTTCACCGTCGCCATCAGCTCGTCGCGCGACGAGTGGTCGCTCGCGAGCCACCGCTCGCCGGCGGCGGCGACCCGCTGCTCGGGCGTGTCCTGAGCCGCCGCGATCGCGAGCAGCAGCAGGGGCGCGAGAGAACGCGGCAGCATGCCGCGCCTTGTAGCGCCACCTGGGGAACGGCAACAGGGGGCCGCCGGCTCGACGGTCGCGCCGAGGATCACACGGCGCCCGCAATGGCCGGCGCGCCGCGAGCGGCGTTCAGAACGAGACCTTGACGACCTTGCGTTCCTCGGCCGATTCGACCTCGAAGAACTCGAGCTGCTTGAAGCCGCCCATGCCGGCGATGATCGAGCTCGGGAACTGCTCGATGGCGTTGTTCAGCCGCATCACCGCGTCGTTGTATGCCTGCCGCGCGAAGCCGACGCGGTTCTCGGTCGACGTCAGCTCCTCCTGCAGCTTCAGCATCGTGGTGTTCGCCTTCAGGTCCGGGTAACCCTCGGCCACCGCGTAGAAGCCGCGCAACGACTGTTGCAGCATGCCCTCGGCCTTGGCGAGTTCGCCGATGTTGCCGCCCTTGCTGGCGTCGACGCACGTCTGCCGCGCGCGGGTCACCGAGTCGAGCGTCTCGCGTTCGTGCTTGAGGTAGCCCTTCGCGGTTTCGACCAGGTTCGGGATCAGCTCGTAGCGACGCTTGAGCTGCACGTCGATCTGGCTCCAGGCGTTCTTCGCCTCGTTGCGCTTGCCGACCAGCCCGTTGTAGATGCCGATGGCGATCACCACGAGCAGGACGACGACGCCGAGGACGATCCAGAGTGTGGTCACGGAGGTTCTCCGATGACGAAGCGTTCGCCCCGCCGAACTATTCGGGCAGCGCGACTTCGCCGGTGAAGACCGTACGGGCCGGCCCTTCGATCGCAAGGGCGACGCCATCGCCGACGACGCGCAGCGCGCCGCCGGCGAGTTCGACCGTGACGTCCTGGCCGCGCACGAACCCCGCCGCCCGCGCCGCCGCGACCGCCACCGCGGCCCCGGTCCCGCACGCGAGCGTCTCGCCGCTGCCGCGTTCGAACGTGCGCTGGCGCAAGCGGTCGGCGCCGAGCCGCTGCACGAACTCGACGTTGACACCGTCCGGGAACGCGTCGTGCCCCTGCAGTGCGTTGCCGAGGTGGAGCACCGGCGCCGTCGCGACGTCGTCGACGAACAGCACCGCGTGCGGATTGCCGGCGTCGCCCACCACCAACGACCACGGGCGCCCGACCACGCGAACTTCGATCGGCGGTTGCACGCGCACCTCCCCCATCGCCGCGCGCACGTCGCCGTTGGTCAGCACCTCGACGGACCGAAGCCCGGCGTCCGTCTCGACCACGAAGCGGCGATCGCGGGTGTAGCCGCGCTCGAACGCGAGCCGTGCCAGGCAGCGCAGGCCGTTGCCGCACATCGCTCCGCGCGAGCCGTCGGCGTTCCACATCGCCATGCGCAGCGGCGCGTGGGTTCCTGCGAGCAGGACGATCAGCCCGTCGGCGCCGATCCCGAAATGGCGATCCGACCAGGCCCGCGCACACGCTGGCGCGCGTTCGAGCGGGAACGGCGCCTGCACGGCGTCGACGTGGATGTAGTCGTTGCCGAGGCCCTCCATCTTGACGAAGGGTACGCGCGTCATGCGATCTCGACGCGGTCGTGCTTGCTCGGCACCACGACCTCGCGGAAGCCGGCGTTGCGCAGCCGTGCCGCGTACGCCTCGGCCGGCGCGTCCTCGCCATGGACGACGAACGCCTGCCGGCAGCGGTCGGCGAGCGGACGCGCCGACGCGAGCAGTTCCCGCCAGTCGGCGTGGGCCGAGAAGCCGGGCATCGAGCGCACCTTGCAGCGCACGGTGTGCAGTTCGCCGAAGATCTTCACGGTCGTCTCGCCGTCGAGCAGTCGACGGCCGAGCGTGCTCTGCGCCTGGTAACCGACCAGCAGCACGCAGTCCTGCGGCCGCCCGATCGACTGCGCGAGGTGGTGCAGCACGCGGCCCGACTCGCACATGCCCGACGCCGACACGATCACGCCGCTGCGCATCTGGTTGAGCGACTTGCTCTCCTCGACGTCGCCGACGTAGCGCACGTCGTCGAAGTGCAGCGGGTCGTGGCCGCTCCGCAGCAGCGCCTGCGTCTCCGCGTCGAACAGGTGGGGATGCCGCGCCATGATGCGCGTGGCCTCCTTGCTCATCGGCGAGTCGACGAAGATCGGCATGCGCGCCAGCCTGCCGTCGCGGATCAGCTGGCCGAGGAACAGCACGACCGACTGCGTGCGGCCGACGGCGAACGCCGGCACGATCACGCGGCCGCCGTCGTTCTGCTCTTCGCCGATGATGCGGGCGAGATCCTCCAACATCGACTCGCGCGGTTCGTGCGTGCGGTCGCCGTAGGTCGACTCGGTGATCAGCACGTCGCACGGCGGGATCGGCTCGGGATCGCGCAGGATCGGCAGGTTCTTACGACCGTGGTCCCCGGTGAACACGATGCGGCGCTGGTGCGTGCCGGTGTCGACGTCCATCACGACGATCGCCGCGCCGAGGATGTGGCCGGCGTCGAGGAACTGCACGCGCAGTTGCGGCGTGACTTCGACGGTCGTGTGGTAAGGCACCGACCGCACCAGCCGCAGCGTGCGCTCGACGTCGTCGGCGTCGTAGAGCGGTTCGAAGTCGTGGCCGCGCTTCCTCAGGTGCCGCGCGTCCTGCGCCTGGATGTGCGCGGAGTCGAGCAGCATCATCCGCAACATGTCGCCGGTGGCGTCGGTGCACCAGATCGGCCCGTCGTAGCCGTCCTTGACCAGCCGCGGCAGTGCCCCGCAGTGATCGATGTGCGCGTGGGACAGCACCAGCGCGTCGACGTCGCGGCCGGCGATCGGCAGTTTGCGATTCGCGGCGTCGGCGACCTTGCGCGGACCCTGCACGAGGCCGCAGTCGAGCAGCACGTTGGTGTCGCCGATCTCGAGCAGGTGCTTCGAACCGGTGACGTGTCGCGCCGCGCCGAGGAACCGCAGGGCGAGACCGGTCATGGTCAGGTGCGCACGACGACACTGCGGCTGGTGACCGTCAGCGGCAGCAGCACCGGCGACAGCAGCAGGTCGACCAGTCCGAATCCGGTCTCGACCGTGTAGCTGGTGAGGTCGGCAGCGGCGCGCTGCGAATCGACTTCGTTGATCGGCACGAGACCGAACAGCAGGTAGTACTGACGCTCGGTGACCGAACCGGTGCCGGTGGCGCCGAGGCCGACGACATGCGTGTGGCCGACGCAGCCAGACGCAGCGAGCAACGAGAGCAGGACGACGGGGCGCACCAGCCGGGACGGGACGTTCACGCTGCGTGTTCTAGCCGCCGCGCGGCGCCGTCTCGACGGCGCAGCGGTCATTCGCGCGGAGTTGCGTCGTCGGCTGGCGGCGTCGCTTCGGCGGCCGCGCGTCGGGCAAGCTCACGCCCCGCGCGTTCCTCGGCCCGCAGCCGGCGGATCAGCGCGATCACCAGGATCGGCAACAGCGCGAGCAGGCAGTAACTGAAGCACTGCTCGAGCAGCACGCGCCAGGTGGCGCCCGAGCCGTGGACCACGTGGTGGCGCCACGCTTCTTCGAGCTGCAGCGTCGTGCGCCCGGTGCGGCCGACGAGCGCCGCCTCGAACGACGTCACGTCATCGGCCGCCCGCGCCGCGGCGAGCAGTTCGTCGAGCCCGAACCTCCACACCAGCCACGAGACGTACGAGTAGCTCTGCGCGTACGCCAGGCGCAGGGAGACCGTGTCCGCGGGGAAGTGAGCGCGCAGCTCGCCGAACAGCAGCAGGCGACGCAGCCCGGCCCCCCACACGAGGTCGTTCTCGCTCGCACGCAGGTAGGTGTCGCCGGCGAGATGCTGCGCGAGACCCTCGTGGAACCAGCGCGGCAGATAGCGGCCGTTCGGGAAGGCGAACTGATCGAGCAGCTCGTGCACGAGTTCGTGGCGCACGACGCCGGGCAGCGCGCTGCCCGTGCGAGCGACTTCGCCGACGACGATGTGGATCTGGTGGCGGCCGAGCAGGGCGAACGCCGGCGAGTCCGGGTGCAGGTGCTCGGCCAGGGCGGACGGCATGTCCTGACGGCTGGCATGCACGTGCACGAAGAACGGCTGCTGCGGCCGCGCTTCGAACAGCGGGAGCAGGCGCGGCAGCTCCGTCGCGACCGCCGTTGCCACAGCGTCGACCGCCACGGGGTCGGGTTCGCCGCTGCCGGCGACCACCGTCGCCACCGGGCGCCCGGCGACTGCGGGTTCCTGCGCTGGCAGCCGTCCGAGCGCACCGGCCAGCAGCGACACCACGAAGATCAGGGGCAGGAACACGCGCACCGGGCGTCATAGTCTCCTGTCCCCGGCCGCAGAAGGGCCGGCCTCCCCCATCGTCCCTCAGGAGTCCACTCGTGAAAGCCTGGAAGCTGCTGCTCCCCGTTCCGATCGTCGCTGCCTTGTCCATGGCGCCGCAGGATCCCCAGAACGCCGATCCCTCGCTGACCGAACAGGCAGTGATCGTGTCGATCTCCGACCTGCAGTACGTGAATCTGACGGGCGCCGCACAAACCGTCTCGGCGCGCAGCGTCGTCGAGATCCGGCTGATCGAAGACCAGGGTCAGCACATCCGTCTCGAACTCACCTACGACAACGGCGACTACTCGCTGATCGAGGCGCAGACGTTCCACCTGCTCCGCACCGGCCAGTCGTCGCGCGAAGTGAAGCTCGTGCGCTGCAAGCCGGCGCGCATGCGGTTCCCGCGCATCGTCGGTCCGTGAGCCGCTACGTGCGGCCGGCCGGGGTCAGCAGGTTGGCGAGCAGGCGCACGGCGCCTGGATGCAGCTTCTTCAGCTGCCGCCACAACGACAGCGCGCAGTAGACGTATTCGCCGTCGCCGGTGCGTGCGTGCAGCAGCGCGCCGCGCTCCGGCGGCTGGCCGGGATCGTTCATCTCGAGCAGTTCCTCGAACTGGCTCGCCCACACGCTCGGCAGGTAGAGACCACGCTCCTGCTCCCAGCCGTCCCAGTCGCCAGGGCGGATCGCGTTGGGGTGCGTCAGCAGCACGTGCGCGGGCAGCAGCACGGTGACCGGCGCATCGGCGCGCGTGACGCGCGCTTTCCCGACCTGGAACGGCAGGAACGGCGCGCCGACGAAGCCCTCGCCCGGCGGCTGGAACTCGACGTCCTTCTGGTAGAAGACGACGAGTCGGCGGTGCCGGGTCTGCGCGAACTCGAGCAGGCGGCGGAAGCCGCTGCGCACGGCGGGCCGGTCGTGCAGCGCGCGGATGTCGACGACGATCGTGTCGTGGCGCGAGAGATCGGCGAGCGCCACGTCCGAGTCACTGAGATCGGACCACGGGATGCCGAGCCCGCCGGCGCCGAGCACCGCCGACAGCGTGTCGTCGCGGCTGCGAACCACGCCGACGCGCAGATCGGACGGGACCTCGATGTCGATCTTGTGCACCGGCAACTCGACGCGGTTGTTGCCCATCCGGATGCGCAGCACGTCGACGCCGGGCCGTCGTTCCGCCGGTGCTTGCACCTCGAAGCCGAAGGTCTCGCTGCGCTGCGAGTCGAGCGCGACCTGCAGCCGGTCCCGCGTCAGCGCGTAGCCCGACGCGCCACGAACCTCCAGCTCGCCCGCGATGGGGAATCGCGAGTTGCGCGTGACGACGACGCGGAACTGCAGGCTGCGACGCGCCGTCGACAGCAGCAGAGTGCGCGGGACGACGTGCAGCTCGACTGGCGGGCGCTGCTCGATCGGCAGCCGCAGGTCGACCGGAACGTCGACGTCGCCGTTGCGGACGGTGACGCGCAGCTGCACCGGTGGCTCGAAGTGCTCCGCGCGGAAGCGGGCGGCCATCGGATCGGCGCCGGGATCGCCGCGCGGCACGCGAACGGCGACGCTCGCGCGCGGGGCTGTCGTGGTGCCGTTCGTGGCGCCGTTCTCGTCGTCGAGCAACGTCGCTTCGACGCCATGAAGGCCGGCGATCGACCAGGGCAGCCGCTGATCCTGCGATCGGTTGATCCGCACGACGACGACGAACTCCTCGCCGCCGACCGCGACCGTTCCTGGCGCGACTTCGACTTCGACCTGGATGCCGGCGAGCAACAACGACAGGCGCTCGAGCGACTCGATGCGGCGGTCGAGCCGCGCGCGCACGTCGTCGTTCGCGCGTTGCCGCAGCTCGCGCAGTTCGATCAGCAGCGGCAGGACGTCGCCGCTCGCCAGTTCGCCCGCGTGCCATCGGCGCGACAGGCCCGCCAGGGCCGCCGCGATCTCGCGGGACCGTTCCGGCCGTCCCGGCCACCGGGCGTCGAGCAGCGATGGCAGCGAGGACGCGCCGTACAGCGGATCGCGTTCGTCGGGCTGCCACGAAGCCCCGTTCGACGGCTGAAACCACATGCGCGACTCGAACACCGCGTCGAGTGACGCGGGTGGGCCCGGACTGCGGTGCGCGGAACGCAGGATCTCGTAGGCGTGCCGGCGCAGCGTCGCGCCGAGCACCGGGTCGAGGCGATCCGTGGCGATGCTCCATGCCGCTGCCGACGGCGTCGTGCCCGATCCGAGGCAGAGCGTGCCGACGTGGTGCGGGGACGCGTCGGTGGCGAAGGCAGCATCCGCCGCGAGCGCCACGGCGGCCGGGAGCAGTTCCACGAGCGCGAGGTCGTGCCCATGCTGCTCCTCGGCGTGGTGCATCGTCATCACCGCGTCCGGACGAACACGACGGATCGTGCGCGCGAGCGCATGCAGCGTCGCCTCACGCCCCCACTCCGCGAACGTCTCGGCCGCCGACCGACGGAAGCCCGCGTCGGGCCGGTCGAGGTGCCAGATGTCGGCGCCGATCGCGGCAGCACCCACTTCGGCTTCGAGCGTGCGGATGCGTTCGAGATCGTCGCCGGTTTCGGACCCCGCGCTGTTCTGCGCGCCACCGCCCCGCGACGCCAGCAGGATCGCGACGCGCGCGCCGAACGTGCGGCGCAGCCACACTGCCGGCAGCACGTAGCGATCGTCAGGATGCGAAGCGACGAGCAGGAACAGGGCGTCCGCTTGCACGTCGCGGAAGGCCTGATCGAGGGCCACGGCCCCGGCTCCCGTGCGCAGACCCGTTTCGGACCAACTCTGCGTCGTCGCCGCGCTCACGAGCACCAGGACGGCCGCGAGGAGCCTCATGCGTGCGCGGGCCTTCAGACTCCGAGCGCAAGGCGGTTCGCCAACACCTCCGGCAAGCCCGCTTCGCGGATCTTCCGCTGCACGCCGCCGATGTCGTACTGGACGCGCTTGATCGCCGCGGTCTCACGTTCCGTGTCCACGAGACCGTAGGCGGCACGCGAATCCTCGTCGCGTGGCTGGCCAACGCTGCCGACGTTCATGAGCACGCGATCGAAGCCGCGATACGAGACTTCGATCTCCGATTGCACGGCAGGCTCGATGATGTCCGCCGGCGACGAATCGCGGCGCATGTAGATCGCCGGCACGTGCGAGTGGCCCACGAAGCACAGCCGCGTCTCCTGCTTCGCGATGGAGTCCATCGCCTCGACGCGACTGATGACGTAGCCGAACTGGTCGGGCAGGTGCATCGTGCCGTGCACGACCGTGAACTCCGGATGTTGCACGACCAACGCGAGGCTGCGGAGGAACTCGAGATCCGATGGCCGCATGCGCGGGAGCGTCCACTGGATCGCGGCGCGGGCGAAGTGATTGAAGTAGGCGGTGTCCAGCAAGCCGAGGACTGCAGCGTCATGGTTGCCGAGGCACGTGATGCAGCCGAGTTCCCGGACCAGGTCGATGCAGATCGACGGCTCCGGGCCGTAGCCGACGATGTCCCCCACCTGCACCCAGGTGTCGACGCCGTCGCGGCGCATCGCGGCGATGACGGCGCGGAGCGCCTCGGCGTTGCCATGGATGTCGCCGAGCACTCCGATCCTCATGATCTCTCTCCGTCGTGCATGAGGGTGGAAGTCGTTGCGCCAGCTAGCCCAGCGATGCTAGCGACCACAGTTTGCAACGACCAGCCAGCCTCGTGCACACGCATCCCGACCACCAACGCGAGGGCTGCATGAAGGACCGCGATCGTCATCCACGCCGACCTGGCGCGATCCAGGCTTGTTGTTGCATAAACAACTGCGGGTACAATAGTTATGACAGTTGCGACGGCGGCGGTCGCGACGTGCGGTAGCCGTTCCCCTCGGAGGGCCGCGAAGACGAGCACACTGCCGAACATGACGCCTCCCACCAACCCGACGATCACGACGTTTCGCAAACCCGAGGCGATCGGAAGTCGCACGCTCGGCGCACTCGTGGCGAGGACGAGCGAGACCACGCACGTGGCGGCCAATGCGGCCTCGACTGGCAGGTGGATTCCGAACGAGCGGAGCACGACCGGTTCCTGAAGCGATGCGATCGCAATCCACGCGATTGCGAGGAGCCATGGCACAGGTCCCGCGCCGCGCAGGCTAGCGATGGTCGCGAGGCGCGCAGCTCGAAGGGTCACGCTCAGCATGGGTCACACACGGTCCGGCGATTCTCTTCTCAGATGTTCCGCTGTCTGGCAAGGGTGGATACCATCGCCGTGGTACGAGGCTGGGCGCCTTCGTACGCGACTTGTCCAAAGGGAGTGGTGACGGTGCGGTCGATCGTGCTCGCGAACCAGAAAGGCGGCGTTGGCAAGACCACGACCGCGATCCACCTGGCGCACGGTCTGGCAATCGCTGGCAACCGCGTCGTCCTTTTCGACCTTGATCCGCAGGGTAACGCCACCGTGGCCATGCAGGGAATGGGGAGTGAAAGCCCACCAGACCCCGGAATGCTGGGCCTCAATGCGGTTGGCCCGGGCCTCTGGATGCTCCCGTCTCACGGCGATCGAGCGACCCTTGCTCGCTCCGCGAGCCTCGACACCAAGCGTCTGCACGAGATGGTCGCCGAGCTGAACAGCATGGCGGACTACCTGGTGATCGACTGCCCGCCTCGCATGGATGAGTGGGGCTGGGCGGGCATCCAGATCGCCGACGAGGTTGTGGTGCCCGTTCAGGCCGAGTTCTTCGCCATGCACGGACTGTCGCAGATGCTGTCGAGCCTGGCGACTGCCGCAGCGGAGTTCCCGGGCAAGGGCCGGCTTCGCGGGGTGCTGCCTACGATGGTCGACCTGCGGGAGCCAATCGCAACCGAGATCCTGGCCGACCTGCGTAGGAACCTCGGCGAGAAGGTGCTCTCGTCCGTGATCCTCCGCGATAGCAGCCTGGTGGAGGCGGCGAGTTTCGGCGTCTCGGTGTTCCAACACGCGCCATGGTCCAAGGGTGCTTTCTGCTACCTGGATCTGGTAAGGGAGCTAGCTCATGGTTGATCGTCGACTTGGTCGTGGTCTCGATTTCTTCCTCTCCGGGGCCAAGCAGGCCGCAGGGACGCCCCGCGCTGAGCCGACGGCGGGTTCGCGCCAAGCGGAGGACGAGGTTCTGCACGTTGAGGTGGGGGCTTTGGCTGTCAGCCCCTTCCAGCCGCGAAAGGTGATTCGCGAGGAGGAACTGAACGAGCTGGCGGAGTCGATCCGCTCGAGTGGGATCCTGCAGCCGATCCTGGCTCGTCGCGTTGGCGACCGGCTGGAGATCGTCGCGGGCGAGCGGCGTTGGCGTGCGGCCAAGATCGCGGGCTTGTCGCACGTTCCTGTCCTGGTCCGCTCGATCACGGACCAGGATTCGGCCGTGTTCGGGTTGGTCGAGAACCTCCAACGCGAGGACCTGAACGCGATCGAGAAGGCTCTCGGGTTCGCTTCGCTGCTCGAGGTCTTGAAGGTGAGCCAGGAAGAGCTCGCCAAGAAGGTGGGGCTCGACCGGTCGACCGTGGCGAACTTCCTTCGACTCCTCGACCTTCCGGAAGGGGTGCGTGCCCACGTTTCACGTGGAACACTGAGCATGGGTCATGCTCGCTGCCTGCTGGCCCTCCCCGACGCGGAGTCGATGCAACTGATGGCTGACCAGGCCATCAAGCTGGGCTGGTCGGTGCGCGCGCTCGAAGCCCGCGTTCGCGAGGCCCTGGAGGCCTCGAAGGGCCAGGCGGCCAAGGCCGCCGTGGGACGGCAGAGGCCGGTGTGGCTCAACGAGTTAGAAGAGAGCCTCGTCGACGGCCTCGGAACGCCCGTGACAATCCGCTACGGCCGAAAGCGCAGCCAGATCATCATCGAGTGCGCTGGCCGAGAGGAGTTCGAGCGCGTGTTCCAGCGCCTCAAGAACGCCTGACGCGAAGAGCCGGGCTGGCTAGGATCAGGGGAGCACGGTGACCGCGGTGACTCGAATCGGGTCGAGCGTCCGACCGCGGCCCAGCTCTTCGTCCTGCGCGGTCGGCATCGCCGCCTCGCAGACACGCTTCAGGTTCTCGAGTCCCTCGACGACGTAACCGAAGACCACTCGTTCGCCGTCGTACTGCCAGGCGTCGTCGACGGCGACCCAGAAGCGGTCCCCGCACGACTTGCCGTCGGCTTCAACCCGCGCCGAGACGGCGCCCGCGAAGTGAAGCAACTCGTTCTTCTCGAAGTCGAGAATGAGGGAGCTCGGATCGGTCACCTTCCACAGTTCACGGTCGTCTGCCTTGGTGGACTCGAACCCGAGGTGGAACTCGCGAGGCTGCTTGTTGGTCTTGACCGGCCTCCGAATCTCATCGACCGCAAGTCCTTCCCAGAACTTGGTTTCCGCCAGCTTCTTGAATGCAGCGCCGTGGATTGGCGCGCCCGGCATCAGGGCGATCGTGAAGGCCCCGTAGTCGCCGGACAACTCGAACTTGACCTTGGCTGCGGTGGCCGGGATCTCCGGCTTGGAGAAGCTCGTTGGCAGCGCGAACGCCCGTTCCCGCTCGATCTGGGCTCGCATGGCCGCCACAACACTCCCAGCCACGGCCGGCTCCAGCTCCGGCTTCGGGGGGCGGGTGGCACTCGGAGTCTGGCCAGCAGGCGGCGGCACGGTTTCCTGAACCTGCACCGGGTGCGGCGACTGACGCACGAGCGAGTGGTTGGGATAGCCCTTCTCCAAGGCCGCAAGGTGGCTCTCGGCTGCCGCCCAGTCCCGCTCCAAGATGGCGCGCCTAGCCAGCGCATGGAGAACGAACGGCTTCTGCTCCGGTGATGCCGTATCGAGGGCCGCGCGCAGCTGCTCCGACCCAACGCTCACGAGGGACTCCGACAGGCTTTCCCCGGCCTTGGCCTGATCGGTGTAGGACGAGTTCAGGCCGAGACTTGCAGCGAACGCCGACCAGGTCGAGTCGTTCTTGCGCCCGTCGAAATACTTGATGGCGTAATTGACTCCGAGCGCCCCGAAGATCGCGAGGACCACGACGTAGGCGAGGGAGCGGTAGCGGTCCCAGAGAAGCTCGATCTGGCCCGGCGCCTGCGTGCCGGCGGGGGAGGTCGGGTTGGCTGACATGATGTGGGGGGCTTATCGGCGCGAGTAGTCGGTTGCGTAGTCGACGATCATCAACGTCATGCCTTCGCTGCGCGAGAACGAGTAGTCCGCGGTGTAGATGCCGCGCTCGAACAGCATCCGCATGCCGCCTTCGCCGGTTTCCTCGTCGCGGGTCTTGGCCCAGCCATGCTGGGGCATGCGTTCGCGCACGTAGTTGGCAGCATTCGGCACGTCGACCGCACCGAAGTAGACGAAGTGGCCGATTCGCCAGGCACCGGCCTCCTGCGAGTGGCTTTCGTGCCCGGACTCGCGCAGCCGCATGCCCGAAGGCACGACCACGTCCTGGAACTGCGTCGCGCCCACCCCCTCGGTGGTCGTCGGATCCGTGGCACAACCGGCGAACACGGCCGCGGCGACGATTGCCGCGACGCGGCCGCAATGAGCATTGCGAACGACGACACGGAGCGATGCACAGTTGGTTCGGCCCATGGATTCCTCGCGGCCAGGATCTGGCGGGAAACGGGGGGAGGATCCTAGCGGGGCCGCCGCACCCAGGCAACCGCGGTGCTGCAGCCTCTCGCGGCCTGGGGCAGTTCCGCCGCGAGCAGCAGCGCTCTACACTTCGCCGCGCATTCCGACCGCTCGCGTTCGCGGGCGGCACCAGACCGCATGCGGCCGTGCGACACGAGACGACGCGCTGAACTGCTGGACCGAGCCACGCTCGTCCTCAACCGATCCTGGCGTCCCGTGCACGTGACGACGGTTCGCCGTGCGTTGTGCATGGTGTTCCGCGACGCGGCGCGCATCGTCTCCCCGGAGACGCTCGAGACATTCACCTTCGTCCAGTGGCTCGACGTGCCCGTGCCGAACGACGACCTCGCGATTCGTTCGCCGAGCGTGCGCGTCTCGGCGCCCGAAGTCATCGTGCTGGTGCACTACGATCGCGTGCCGTGCCACGAAGCTCCGTTCACGCGGCGGAACCTGTTCCTGCGCGACGATTTCACGTGCCAGTACTGCGGACGCCGGTGTTCTTCGGACCACCTGAGCGTCGACCATGTCTTGCCGCGATCACGCGGCGGCAGCACGACGTGGGAGAACTGCGTCTTGGCATGCGTCGGCTGCAACGCGCGCAAGGCCGATCGCACGGTGCAAGGCCGATCGCACGGTGAAGGAAGCAGGCCTGCGCCTGCTGCGCGTTCCTGTGCGCCCACGATGGACGCCGTACCTCAATCTGCGTCCGAGCCAACGAATGGAATCCTGGGCGCGTTTCGCGCCCGAACAGAAGCTCCGCCTCGCGAGCAATCTGTGAGATCGACCTGAACCCAATCGCCATGTTCCGAATCCTGTCGGCCACGATCGCCTTGCTGCTCGCTTCCGTTCCCGCTGTCGCACAAACGGCGGCACAACTGCAGAAGGAGCTGAAGGCCAAAGAAGCCGCTGCCAAGAAAGACCCCGAAGCCCTGTTCGAGGTCGGCAAGTGGGCGGCCGAGAAGTCCTTGGCGAAGGAGTCCAAGCGCCTCCTCGAGGCCGTGCTGAAGATCAAGCCGGACCACGCCGGAGCCAACGAAGCGCTCGGCAACGAGCTCGTCGAAGGCAAGTGGCTGCCCGCGAAGGAGGCCGAGGCGCTGCGAAAGAAGGCACAAGCAGCCGAGTACGCTGCCAAGGGCTTCGTCGAAGTCGGCGGCGTCTGGGTCGAGAAGGAGAAGGTCGATGACGCCAAGCGCGGCGTGTTCCATCACAAGGGCGAGTTGGTCACCAAGGACGAGATGATCGCCTTCCTCGCCGGCAAGGTTCGGCACCCGGTGACCGGTGAGATCATCGACGCCACGCACGAGGGCAAGGCCAAGGACGGCTACTTCCCCGCGGGCGCGAAGTGGGTCGACCAGAAGGAGGCGGACACCTTCCACAGCGACGTGAAGCGCCCGTGGCTGTTGCGCACGCAGACGGCAACGATCCTCAGCACGCTCGAGCTGGTGAAGATCCAGGACCTCGGCACGCAGGTCGACATCGCGATCGAGCGCGTGTCGCAGGAGTTCTTCGCCAAGAAGGCCGCGCTTCCCGCCAAGCGACCGGTGGTGACGGTCGCTGCCTCGACGAACGAATACCGCGAGCTCGGCAAGGCGTTCGGTGACGGCACCGACGCCTGCGGTGCGTTCCTGATCGTGGATGACAGCAAGATCTCGGTGCCGTTCGTCGGCGACGTGCGCGGCGCCGTCTGCAACAACGAGAAGGACTGGGGCCCGCGCTACGTGCGACACGCCGGAGCACTCGCCTACGTGAACGCGATCGCCGAGGAGGCTGGCGCCGATCTGCCGCTCTGGATCCTGCACGGCATCGGCAGCTACACGTCGCGCTTCCAGAACGACGGCGACGCGAGCTGGTTCGGCAAGCAGCACGTGGCGAAGGGCGGCGTGCGCAACCTGAAGACGTTCTTCTCCGCCTTCGCGATCAGCGGCGACATGGAGTCGAAGGACGTCGACTACAACATCTACCAGGCGGGCCTGCTGATGAAGTTCGCCAAGGAGGGCGGCGACGCCGCGGTCACCGAGGCCCTCCAGGCAGTGCTCGACCAGCTGACCGGGACCAGCAAGGGCAACCTGGAAAAGGCAGTCGGGAAGCTGCAGGCCCAGTTGATGGGTGCCGAGCAGAAGGTCGGTGCCTTCCTCCAGACCCTGATCGCCAAGGGCTGATCCGCGCGCCGGGCCCACGTCCGAGGCTCAGCCTCGCCCTGGACGCCTGGTTCGGGTAGGAATCCCCGCCCCGAACTCGACACCCGGCGCATCGCTGCTCGTGACGTGCCTGCGACAGTCGCGGGACAGCCGAAGTCCACTACTGCGGCTGCCAACCGCGGCGCCGACGGTGACGCGTCTCTCTTCCGCCAAACCTGACCAACCCATGAAGCCGTTCTCCCTGGCCCTGATTGCCATCACTTCGCTCCTGGCGCCGATCGCCGCCCAGGGCTCCATCGTGGCCTACCTGCCCAAGGACACCGTGGTGGCGATCGCGATGCCCGACCTGCGGACCTCGATGAACGAGTTCCTGCAGATGCCACTCGCGAAGATGTGGGCCGAGAAGGAGGTCCAGGCCTTCGTCGGGGACCTCAAGGAGATGGTGGAGAAGCAGATCCAGGACGGGATCGGGCAACTGAAGGAGATGCACGCCCAGGGCGCCTTCCCGGTCAACCCGGACGAGATCATGAAGCTGCGCGTGCAGGGCTGCACGATGGCCGTGACCAGCATGAAGCTGAGCCCCGGCGGGCGGCGGCCACGCATCGACATCGGGCTCGTCATGCACCTCGACTTCGGCGACTCGGCGCCCACCTGGAACAGCCTGATCCGGATGGGCCTCGGCATGATGGAAGCAGAGGTCGGGGCGATGATGACGAAGGCCGAGAGCAAGATCGGCGACGTGGAGTTGATGACGTTCTCGCCTCCTGCCAACGAGGAGACGTCGATGAGTCTCAACATCGCGTTGGTGCCGAACGGCATCGTCATCGGCAGCCTCACCGACGAGGTCCGTGAACTCGTCGCCGCGATGAACGGCAAGACGCCGATGCTCGGCGCCGCCAGCCACTATCAAGCGACTGCCAAGCAGCTCGCCGTCGACGGCACCGAGGTGGAGATGTTCGTCCGCCCGGACCCGGTCATGGAGTTCGTGATCGGCGCGCTGCGCGCGGCCGACGAGATGGGCGACCTCCATGGCGTCGACGTCGAAGGCATCGCCCGGTCGATGAAGGCACTCGGCCTGCGTGATCTCGGCTCGATGGGCATGACGTCCAACTACGTCGACGGCAAGTGCGTGTCGCGCATGGTCGAGTCCTCGGGCGCCGCCACCAGCACGACCAGCGCCGCCAAGGCGATCGACATGTCGTTCCTCAAGTGGGTGCCGAAGGACGCGGTCTCGTTCAGCGCCGGCACGATGAACGTGATGAGCTTCTACGAGACGCTGGTGCGAGGTCTCGAGGCCTACGACCCCGAGTTCGCCAAGCAGATGATGGGCCAGCTCGCGAAGATGGAGACGCAACTCGGCTTCACGGTGCGCGACGACTTCTTCGGCGCGATGGGCGACCACTTCATCAGCTGGTCGATGCCGATGGGCACGATCGCATCCCCGCCCGAAATGGCCTTCCTGGTCAAGGTCACCGACGAGGCGAAGCTCGTGAAGGTGCTGAAGAACCTCGCCAAGCTGACCAACGGCGTCGTCGAGATCGAGGAAGGCGAGAAGCGCGGCGTGATGGCCTACGAGGTGCGCGTGAACCTGGACGGCCTCGAGGGCATGGGCGGGATCAACCCGCTCGAGATGTTCCAGCCGACCTTCGCGTTCAAGAACGGCTACATGGTCGCCGGCTTCTCCGCCAGCGACGTCAAGCGCGTGTTCCAGCGCATGGATCGAGAAGACGATCCGAAGGGCGACATCCGCGGCAACAAGGAGTTCGCCGCGATCGCGTCGTCGCTGCCGGCCGGCGTCACGAGCGTCTCGTTCACCGACTGGAAGTCGAACTTCGAGAGCCTGTATCAGGTGGCGACTGGACTGCTCGCGTTCGTGCCGATGGGCGACGAGGTGCCGATCGACATGTCGCTGCTTCCCGATGCCGCGACGTTGACCAAGCACCTGTTCGCATCGGTGAGCTGGTCGAGGCCCGTCGCGGGCGGATCGGAAACCGTGACGACGAGCCCGTTCGGGCCGGAGGTCGGGATCGTGGCCGTCGCCGCGCTCGGCGCCGCCGTCGGCGTCGTCGTCCCGCGCGTCGCGAGGCGCGGTTTCTAGGCGGCTTCGCGCGTCGCCGCGTCAGCGCCGAGGAACACCCGGCGCGAGGTAGTCGCCGCTGACGCGGTCCGCCAGCAGCAACCCGGCGGGCGTGAGGGAGAGCACGTCGCCGTCGACATCGATCCAGCCAGCGCGGCGATGCGCGGCGATGTCCTCGGCGAACCAGACCTGCGCCGCGACTCCGGTTCGCGCAGCGACGACGCCGAGATCGACGCCATCGGCTCGGCGCAGGCCGAGCCAGATCGCCTCGGCCGCCCGCTGCCGTGGTCGCAGCGTCTCCGCCGATCCGGCGCACGGCAGCCCCGCGAGCGCGGCCTTCGCCCAGGCTTCGACGGGTTTGAGGTTCGTCCAACGCTGTCCGGCGCGATGGCTCGAGGCGCCAGGCCCGACGCCGACGTAGTCGCCCTGCAGCCAGTAGTGGTCGTTGTGACGGCACGGCCCGCCACGCCCGGCGAAGTTGCTGATCTCGTAGGCGACGAACCCAGCGGCGGCGAGTCGCTCGCGCGTGTGCACGAACATCGCGCGGTCGGCCTCTTCGTCGTTCGTCACGACGCGACCATGCTCGAGGTCGTGGTGCAAACGGGTTCCCGGCTCGAAGGTCAGGTTGTAACAGGACAGGTGATCCGGCTGCAGCGCGAGCGCTCGCTCGAGGTCCGCTTGCCACTGCGCGAGCGTCTCGCCGGGAATGCCGAACATCAGATCGACGCTGACGTTCGCAGCGCCCGCGGCCCGCAGTTCTGCGAACGCCGCCTCGGCGCGCTCCGCCGAGTGGGCGCGATCGAGGAACCGGAGCCGCGCCGGGTCGAACGTCTGCACGCCCATGCTGAAGCGATTCACGCCGGCAGCGCGCGCGATCTCGGCCTTCTCGCGCGTCATGCTCTCGGGGTTCGCCTCGACGGTGACCTCGGCGCACTCGCGCAGCGGCACCACTTCGGCGATCGCCGCGAACAAGCGCGCGAACCGCACCGGATCGAGCAGGCTCGGCGTGCCGCCGCCGACGAACACCGACACCGGCGTGCCATGGCGCCACTCGCGCCGCAGTTCCGCCGTCAACGCGTCGAGGAACACGTCGTGCACGGCTCGATCGTCGACCACGTACGAGTTGAAGTCGCAGTAGCCGCACTTCACGACGCAGAACGGCACGTGCACGTAGAGCGACGTGCCGGCTCCGCTCGCGGCACGCGCGTCGTTCGCAGTCACCGGCGCAACGCTACGTCGCGCCGCGCCCGTCGTCACGCATCGGCCGCAGCGCGTCGCCGACGCCCGGACGCCGGCGCCTCGTCGAACTCGCGACCCATGATCTCGCCGAGCCGCGCCAGGGCGCGTTGCTCCATCTGCCGAACGCGTTCGCGCGTCAGGCCGAAGCGCTTGCCGATCGCCTTCAGCGTCATCGGCTCTTCGGTGCCGATGCCGAACCGCATCTTGAGGATGCGGGCGTCGCGCGTGTCGAGGCCCTCGAGCAGTTCCCGGAGTCGCGCGATCTCCATCGCCGACAGCGCCTGCTCTTCGGGCGAAGCCTGCCGCGTGTCGGCGACCGTTTCCGCGAACACGCCCGTCGCGTCGTCGCTGGTGGAGACGGTGCCCTGCGAGTTCGCGAGCACGGTCTCGCGCACCAGGTTCCAGTTGTGCTCGGGCAGGTCGAGTTGCTCGGCGATCTCGGCGGTCGTCGCCTGCCGGCCGAGGTGGTAGCGCAGCTCCATCGACGTCGCCTTCCAACGCGACACGATCTCGGACATGTAGCTCGGCACACGCACCGACCGCACGGTGTTGACCAGCGCTCGGCGGATGCCCTGCTTGATCCACCACGTCGCGTAGGTCGAGAAGCGGCAGCCGGCCTTCGGGTCGAACTTCTCGACCGCGCGCATCAGGCCGATGTTGCCCTCCTCGATCAGGTCCATGAACTGCATGCCGCGGTTCACGTACTTCTTCGCGATCGACACCACGAGCCGCAGGTTGGCGCGGATCATGTGTTCGCGCGCCGACAGGTCGCCGCGCTGCACGCGCTTGCCAAGCTCGATCTCCTGCTGCGGAGTGAGCAGCGGCACTTCGTTGATGTCGGCCAGATACGTGTCCAGCCCGTGGTCTCGCATGGCGGTCTCCGTCGTGTGGTGACCGCGCCGCTATCGACGTTCTCGACAGCGGCCTTCGCCCGCGCCCGCGCGGACGGCTCGATTCGGGACGCGCGGCGTCGCGCGCTTCGGCGATCAGACGAACGAGTAGAGGAACGGCGCGGCGCCGGTGGCACCCAGGATCAGGAGCACGCCCAGCAGCAAGAACACGACGAGGATCGGCGTCAGCCACCACATCTTGTTCTCCTTCATGAACGCGACGAACTCGGACACGAGGCCTCGCTCCGCCTGGCTGGACGCCTGCAGGAACTCGTTCTCACGGTCGTTGGGCTTCGGTTCGCTCATGATGACCTCAGTATAGCTTGAAGTAGCTCGCCGGGTCGCGAGGCGCCGTCCGCACGTGCCAGTAGCTGGCCTGCTGCTTGTCGATGCGCTTGCCGAGCACGTCGCGTCCCATGAGCCGGAACACCAGTCCGATCGGCGTGATGACGAGGTAGTAGATCACCGCCATCAGCACGTGCGAGATCACGAACCCGATCGGGAACGCGACGAGCGTCAGGGCGATGTAGAGCCACAGCGTCAGCAGCCGGAAGCCGGCCAAGAACCCCGCCAGCTGCACCACCCCGACGCCGGCGAGCCAGAGCACCGCTGTATGGCCCCAGTGCCAGTTCCATGGCGCGAACCAACGCGCCTCACCGCGCGTGAAGAACGCCGCGGCCAGGGGCAGCGCGATCGCGGCGATCTTCGCGAACTGGCCCAGAATGCGGGGCGACGGCTTGAGATCGAGCTTGATCATGGCGTCAGTCCAGTGAGAAGCCGGCGAGGTACTTCGCGCGATCGATCTCGGGCAGGCTCTTCTGCGCCGCGCGGCGGATGACGAAGTTCTCGAGCACGAGCACGTCCATCTCGGTGCCGAGGAAGCAGCGCAGCGCGTCCTGCGGCGTGCAGACGATCGGCTCGCCGCGCACGTTGAAGCTGGTGTTGATCAGCACCGGGCAGCCGGTGCGCGCGTGGAAGCGGCGCATCATCGACGCGAGCCGCGGATTGCGTTCGCCGTCGACGGTCTGCATGCGCGCCGAGAAGTCGACGTGCGTCACCGCTGGGATCACCGAGCGCAGTTGCTTCAGCTTGTCGAGGCCCTTGGCGCCCGCCTCGACCGGCTTGCGCTTCTGCTGGCGCACCGGCGCCACGATCAGCATGTAGGGACTGTCGTGCTCCGGCTCGATCTCGAAGTACTCACTCGCGTGTTCGCGCAGCACGATCGGCGCGAACGGCCGGAACGACTCGCGGAACTTGATCTTCAGGTTCATCACGCTCTGCATCTTCGGCGAGCGCGCGTCGCCGATGATGCTGCGCGAGCCGAGCGCGCGCGGACCGAACTCCATCGGTCCTTGGAACCAGCCGATCACGTTCTCCTGCTCGATCAGTTCGGCGACGCGGTCGGCGAGCCCCTGCTCGGTCGCGCAGTGCTCGTAGACGACGTTCTGGCCGTCGAGGAACGCGCGGATGTCGCCCTGTTCGTAGCGCGGGCCGAGCAGGCTGCCGCGCTGCGAGTCGCTCGGCTTCACCGTGCGCGGCTTGCCGAGCAGGTTGTGCCAGAGGAACTGCGCGGCACCGAGCGCGCCGCCGGCATCGCCGGCCGCGGGCTGGATCCAGATCTTCTCGAACGGACCCTCGCGCAGGATCACGCCGTTGCCGACGCAGTTCAGGGCGACGCCGCCGGCGAGGCAGAGGTTCTTCTTGCCGGTGATCTTGTGGGCCTGCCGCGCCGTGCGCAGCATCACGTCCTCGGTCACCTTCTGGATCGACGCCGCGAGATCCATGTGGTGCTGCTCGAGCGGGCTCTCCGGCGAGCGCGGCTGGAACCCGAACAGCGCGTGGAACTTCGGGCCCGTCATCGTCAGGCCCTGGCAGTAGTTGAAGTACGACAGGTCGAGGCGGTAGCTGCCGTCCTCGCGCAAGTCGATCAGGTGCTCGCGGATCAGCTTCTCGAACCGCGGCTCGCCGTACGGCGCGAGCCCCATCAGCTTGTACTCGCCGCTGTTGACCTTGAAGCCGCAGTAGTAGGTGAACGCCGAGTACAGCAGCCCGAGCGAGTGGGGGAAGCGGATCTCCTGCAGGAGCCGCATCCGGTTGCCTTCGCCGACGCCGAGCGACGTCGTCGCCCATTCGCCGACGCCATCCATCGTCACGATCGCCGCCTCCTCGAACGGCGACGGATAGAACGCCGACGCCGCGTGGCTCTCGTGGTGCTCCGGGAAGACGATGCGGTTCTTCGGCGCCACGCCGAGGTGCTTCTTCAGCAGCCGCCGCATGTTGAGCTTGTCGCCGAGCAGGATGGGCAGCTGCTTTGCGAACGCGCGGATGCCGATCGGCGCGTAGCCGACGAACGTCTCGACGACGCGGTGGAACTTCAGGATCGGCTTGTCATAGAAGGCGACGAAGTCGAGGTCGCCGACGCCGATGCCGGCCGTGCGCAGCGCAAATTCGACGGCCTTGCCGGGATAACCGGCGTCGTGCTTCTTGCGCGTGAAGCGCTCTTCCTGCGCGGCAGCAACGATCTCACCGTCGCGCAGCAGGGCCGCGGCCGAATCGTGGTAGAAGGCCGAAATCCCGAGGATGTGGACGGGCATGGAGTCGGTGGCGATGCGCCGCAATTCGGGCGGCGCGGGAGTATGCCGCGGCGACGCAAGGCGATTCCACGTCCCCTGCTCATGGGCGCGGGCGCATGCCCGGTTCTCGGACGGTGTCCCGTCGTTGCCAGCGCGACGTGCACGCCGCCCGTCCCATTGCAGGATCCGCCGCCACCACATCGCCGGCGGTGGGCGAACACGACGCTGCGCCTGGAGGGCGCACGTGGGTGCGCGTGCGTGCAACGGATCTCTCGAGTCTGCTCGAAGGGTCGCAGCCGCAGAGGTCCCGCCGGATCGTCGCACGAGCACAGCCAGGGGATCAGTCTCCGACGGCGTCGGCTGCGCCGGGAATCCGGTGGCACCGTATGCCGTCCCCAGGCAGGAGCGGGTCGCCATCGAAGCCGTGAAGTGACCGTAAGCTGCTCATTGTTATTGTCTTACGATCTCTCCACCAGAAGTCCGGTCCGGCGCGAGTGCCCCCGTTTGAGAAGCCACGCCCCCCCTCGTCGCCGCCGACTGCGCGAAGGCAGGCGCCCCCGGTCGCACGTACGGGACGCGGGTCGGCGCCATCCCGACGGGGAGCCATGGGTGGATCAGCCCAACTCGCATCCGGGTCTGCGGGGCCAACGCGATGGTCGCGCCATCGCCGCGGAGCGGAGCCAAGACCCGCTCTCCCTGCGGTTCCAGGGCCCCGCGCAGACGTTCCACCGCCGCACCGGCCCGGTGATCGCTCGATCGCGAAACGCAAACTCTGAAATTGACCGAACTGCTGCGATCTTTTAGAGCGGTTCCCCCTCCGGGCCGCCCTGACGTGATCCGTACGCTTCGCTCCGGCATCGACTGCTCGGCAGTCGGTGCGCCTTCGTAGTCACAGCGTATGGACGTGAACAGGCTCCCGGGTTGCCTGACCCGCTCGCTGCCGCTGGCCGTCCTGCCCCTCGTCCCGGGGTGTTGCGGCAGCCCCACCCTTCTGATCGCACCTCGTCCCCGCTTTCGCGGAGGGGATCCCACGTGACCGTCCTGTTTCCCAAGTGGACCAACAAGCTGCCCGCGATGCTGGCCCTCGGCGCCGCGGCAACCGGCCTGGTCGTGGTCTTCGCCGTCAACTTCTGGTTCTCGCCGAAGCACACCGACGTCGGTTACCAGCCGCACCANNCGCACCAGCCGATCCCGTACAGCCACAAGCTGCACGCCGGATCGCTGGGCATGGACTGCCGTTACTGCCATCGCCTCGTCGAGGAGGGTCCACACGCGACGATCCCCGACAACGACACCTGCTTCGGCTGCCACAAGCAGGTGAAGAACGACAGCGTGCTGCTGCAGCCGTTGTTCGCTGCCTACGGCACCGGCAAGGGTGACGGCCAGGCGCTCGAGTGGGTGAAGGTGCACCTGCTGCCCGAATACGCCTACTTCAACCACGCCGTG
>DDSQ01000023.1:48814-49002 GCA_002343845.1 Planctomycetes bacterium UBA2386
GCTGGTGCCTCGACTGCCACCGCGATCCGACTTCGCACATCCGGCCGCTCGACGTGTCGCCGACGCAGATGGACTGGCAGCCGAGTGCGGCCAGCATCGCCGCGGCGAAGGCGCTGCTCGAAGGGCAGAACGGCCAGTTGCCCGCCCTCAACCCCCCGACCCACTGCTCGGCGTGCCACCGATGACCA
>DDSQ01000196.1 GCA_002343845.1 Planctomycetes bacterium UBA2386
AGCTGATGGAAGAGGACGGACTCGTCGGTCCGTTCGTCGGCAGCAAGTCGCGCGACGTGTTGCTGACGATCGAGGAGTGGCACGCGCGCGAGGAACTGCGCGAGGCGCAGGCCGACGAGGCTGCCGCGACCGAGGAAGGCGAGGTTGGCGAGGACGGCGAGGCCGCGGCGAGCGNNGGACGGCGAGCCGACGGCGCTCGCTGGGTCCACGAACGGCGGCGACGAGGAGGCCGCGGCTGCGGACGCGGGCGAGTCGGATCCGGCCGCCAACCGCCGCGACGCGCCGACCGAGTGAGCGAGCGGCGACGGCGCCGTTCGTCGGCTTGCGTGCGCCACGGCGACGCGTAGAGTCCACGCCGCAGCATCCGGTGGCGCCGGACGCCTGCAAGCCAAGCCCGGGAGGGGCGCACCACCGTGAACCTGCAGAGCTCGCCTGCGGCGAAGAGTCGCAACCGCACCGTCGCCGAGTGGCTCTGGCCGTTCGTGCCGATGGGCATTGCGGCGCTGTCGCTGTCCGCCGTCTCGTACTACCACCTGCATCGCCACGAGTTCGTGCCGCAGTCGGCGCTGCAGCGGTTCTTCGCCGGCGTCCACGGATTCCTCGGCTTTGCACCGTCCGTGATGTTCTTCGGCATGGTGATCGTGTGGAGCACCCTGTGGTGCGTGACCGGTCGCATCGATCGCCCGCTCGGTCGCCTGCTGCGCCTGGTCGCGATGGCGGTGATGCTGGGCATGTTGCTGAATCTCGGCGGCGGCGGCACTGCCACCGTCGACCATCAGGGCGCACTCGGGGCATGGTGTGCCGGCGTGCTCGTCGACGGCTTCGGCTACGTGGTTAGCCTGCTGCTCGTCGGCGTGATGACGCTGGCGTCGGTGTTGCTGGCGACGGACTTCTTCTTCCAGGATGCCTTCGAACGGTTGCGCTCGTCGGCTCGTCCCGCGGTCCCCGCGGCCGATGGCGGGGTCGAACCGGCGGTTGCCGAGCACTTGCGCCGGCTTGCCGAAGAAGTGCCCGCCGAGCCCGCAGTGCCGGTGGCAGCGGCGCCGGTGTCGGCGTCACCGAGCGAGCCCGTCGTGGATGCCTTCGTGCCGCCAGTGACCAACGAAGTCGAAGAACCACGGCGCCGGCGCTCCTACTTCGAGCGCCGCTACGAACGCGAGGCGGAAGCAAGGGAGCGCGCGCCGCGCGAAGACGAGTGGGTTCCGGCGGCGCCTGACAACCAGGAGATCGACAACCCGGAGAGCGCCGAACCAGCACTGCCGGAGGCGGCTGCGTCTCCGGGTGGGGAACTCGACGGGGCGGACCAACCTCCGATCGCTGCGCGCGCCGTCTGGCACGCGGAGCCCGAGCCCGAACCCGAGCCCGAGCCTGCGATCAGGTCGGAGCCGGAACCGGATGCGCTGGTCGCCGCGACCACGGACGAGGGAACCACGCACGAAGGAACCACGGACGAAGTCGCCGCGGACGAGGGATTCGACGCCGCACTCGGCGGTCCCGCCGAGGAGCCGCCCCTGGTCGAGCCGTTGGTCGAGATCCCGCGTCCGGATCCGCTGCCGGAACCGATCCCGGAGCCCGACCTCGCCCCGGAGCCGGTCGCCATGGCGGCTGGCGACGTGCCGCAGGCCGAGGCGCCGATGCAGCAGCAGTTGTTCGGGGCGGCGGTCGACGAGGCGTTGCTCGCGGAGGCCACCGAGGTCGTCACCCTGTGGCGGCGGGCGAGCGTCGCGTTCCTGCAACGCAAGCTCCGCATCGACTACGCAACGGCCACCGAAGTGCTCGCGGCGCTCGCCGCGCGCGGCGTGGTCGCGATCGAGGGCGACGCGACGCAGGGGCGCGTGCTCGGCTGACGATTCGCAGAAATCCGGCGACGACCGCGGCCGGCGCGGTTGCCGGACCCGGTCGCCGGCGTCCCCATTTCGTCCACGTCAACTGACAGGTTGTCCACAGGGTCGTGGCTTGCACGGCGGGACAACACCGGTAAGCAGCCAGTTCGTTCATGGTCGACTTCAAGCAGGCATTCGATGGGCGGGTCGTGCCGCAGAACCTCGACGCCGAGCGTTCGGTGCTGGGGGCGCTGCTGCTGCACGCGGACGCGGTCGTCGATGTCACCTTCCTGAAGCCGGAAGACTTCTACCTGCCGCGCCACCAGGTGATCTTCCAGTCGATCGTCGACGCGTACAACGGCCGTCACGCCACCGACCCGATCGTCGTCGGCGAGGAGCTTTCGCGCAGCGGGCGGCTGCAGGAAGCGGGGGGCCACGAGTCGCTGCTCGATCTCGTCGAGGGCGTCGTGACCGCGGCCGGCGTCGTCTACCACGCCGAGATCGTGCGCGAGAAGGCGGTCCAGCGCCGGCTGCTCGAAACCTGCCTTGATGTCGCTCGTCGCGCCTACGACAACGAGCTCGACGCCAAGGAACTGCTCGACGAGGCCGAGCGGCAGATCTTCGAGATCGCGCGGCTCGACAAGAGCGGCGACGCAGTCAGCATCGCCGATGTGCTCAACCGGACGTTCGAGCGCATCGATCGGCTGCGCGAACGCGAAGGCCGGCTGACCGGGCTCGGCACCGACTTCTACGACCTCGACGACATGACCGGCGGGCTGCAGCCCGGCGAGCTCATCATCATCGCGGCGCGGCCGTCGATGGGCAAAACGACGTTCGCCCTCAACCTGACGGAGCGCGCGTCCAATCACGGGGCCGCGATCGCCTTCTTCTCGCTCGAGATGTCGAACCAGCAGGTCATCCAGAACATGCTCTGCTGCCGCGCCCAGATCGACGGCTCGGCGATGCGCAAGGGACGGATCACCGACCAGCAGTACAAGCGGCTGCAGGACGAAGCGGCGAAGCTCTACGACACCCCGATCTTCGTCGACGACACGCCGGGTCTCTCGATCACGCAGTTGCGGGCGAAATGCCGCCGCCTCAAGCAGAAGCACGACATCGGCCTCGTCGTCGTCGACTACCTGCAGCTGATGACGGGTGGCGGCCGGTTCGAGAGCCGCCAGCAGGAAATCTCGGCGATCTCGCGCGGCCTGAAGAGCATCGCCCGCGAACTCTCGGTGCCGGTCATCGCGTTGTCCCAGCTCAACCGCGACGTCGAGAACCGCGACGACCACCGGCCGCGCATGAGTGACTTGCGCGAGTCCGGGGCGATCGAGCAGGATGCCGACGTCATCATCCTGTTGCACCGGGACGACTACTACAAACCGACCGAGCAGAACGCCGGCTTGGCGCAGCTGATCATCGCCAAGCAGCGCAACGGCCCGACGGGCGAAGTCGTGCTGCGGTTCTTCCGCGAGTACATGCGTTTTGAGAACTACACCCGCCGGGCCGAACCGATGCAGTGAACGCCGCCGCGCGCCGATGGGCCGCGCGACGGTGCCTGTCCTGCTGCTCGCCATGGTGGCGGCGACGGCGCCGGTGATCCGCGCCCAGGTGCAGGATCCGCCGCCGGCGAAGCGGGTCGACACGCCCCAGGGCGGCGAGGCGTGGATCGATCCGGCGGTCGCGGCCATGCAGGGCAAGCCGGTCCGCGTGGTGACGTTCGCCAAGGCCGAGCGGCCGGGCATGCCGGTGCGCGTGGTCGAAGCGGCGATGGCCGAGTCGTGGGGGCGAGTGCTGACGACGCGCGTCGGCGAGCCGTTCGAAGCGCGCAAGGTCTCGGCGGACTGCCAGGCGCTGTGGAACGACCGGCGCCTCGTGGTCGCTGCCTACGCCGCCGAGGTCGACGGCGGCGTGCGTGTGACGTTCGAAGTCGAGCGCGAGGTCGAGATCTACGCCGGCGTCGAATTCGTCGGGCTGTACGGCATCGATCGCACCACGGCGGATGCGCTGCTCGGTCTGTATCCGGATCGCCAGGTCACGCGCACCGAAGCCGAGGCGATGCGCAAGGTGCTGCTCGCGCGCTACCGGCGCGATGGCTACGCGTTCTGCAGCATCGCCGTCGAGGAGATGCCGGTGCCGGATGCGTTGCCCGGTGTCGCCGCCGATCCGGGCCGGCGGCTGGTGCAACGCATGCTGCGCTTCGTCGTCGACGAAGGCCCCAAGGTCACGGTGCGGGACATCTCGTTCCGCGGCAATGCGTCGTTCCTCGCCGACCCGGCGTTCGGCTTCCTCGGTGTCGACGACTACCTGCTGCGCGACTCGAAACTCCAGAGCGGTCCGGCGCGTGGCCTCATCAACGGCGGCGCCTGGAGTCGGGAGATCCTCGACGAAGACCTCGACCGGCTGCGCCTGTTCTACCGCACGCGGGGCTTCCTCGATGCCACGGTCGACGTCGCCGACGTCGCGTTCACGCCCGAGCGCGACCAGGTCGACATCGCGATCGTCATCGTCGAAGGGCCGCGCTATCGCCTGCGGTCGGTGCGCGTCGAGCACGTCGATGCGACGCAGCAGCCCCTCGTTGGCTCACCGCTCTACCCGATCGACGAACTGCGGCGCGAAGTGAAGGTGCAGCCTGGCGAGTTCTACTCGTACGATCAGCTGCAGCGCGACGTGGCAGCGCTCGAGGACTTCTACGGCCGGCGCGGCCATCCGTCGGTGCGCTTCCCCGGCATGAGTGCGGTGCCGGACGGTTGCCGCGTGTTCACGCCGGTCGAGACCTACGGCACGGCCCCGGAAGTGGACATCGTGTTCCAGGTCAGCGAGGGCGTGCCCAAGCGGCTGCGTGACGTGGTGGTCCGCGGCAACCGGTTCACGCGCGACGCGGTGATCCGTCGTCGTTTCCGCACCTTTCCCGGTGACCGCATCGACATGGTCGAGGTGAAGCGTTCGCTGCGGTCGATCGCCGGCACGCGCTACTTCAACGACGCGGTGAGCCTGAGCGGTCCGCGGCTCCAACTCGAGCCGGTGCCCGGGCAGCCCGAGTACGTCGACATCGGCCTCGACGTGACCGACGGTTCGACGGGGCGGCTGCAGTGGGGCGCTGGCATCAGCACCGGCGAGGGCGTGCGCGCCCAGGTCACGTTCAACAAGAGCAACTTCGATCTGACGCGGCTGCCGAGCAGTCCGGATCCGATCACCGTGATCGGCGAGATGATCGACAACAAGGCGTTCCACGGCGGCGGCCAGGATCTCAACATGCTGCTGGCGCCGGGCAGTCGCCTCAGCCAGTTCCAGATCACGTTCCGTGAGCCCGACGTCTTCGGCCAGCACCTCGACACCTGGGAACTGCGCGTCAGCGGTCGGCGGACGATCCGGCGGCTGACCGACGGCTACACCAGCGACATCTTCGGCGCCGACGTCGGACTGTCGCACAACTTCAGCGACGAGTTGAATGCCGGCATCGCCGCGCGCGAGGAGTCGATCGAGATCGACGACCTCGCCGCCGACGCGACGTCGCTCGCGTTCGCGTCGGAGGGGCGCACGGAGCTGCGCGGCCTGCGGCTGCACGCGCGCTACCGCGACCACGACGACGTGTTCCGGCCGACGTCCGGGTTCGACGCCGGCATCACCGCCGACCTGATCGGCGGGCCGCTCGGCGGTGAGACGAGCCTGACGAAGTTCACGCACTCGGCCAACCTCTACGTGCCGCTCGCCGAGAACTCGCACGGACATCGCACCGTGCTGCACGTCGAGCACTTCCTCGGCTTCGCGAACGCCTTCGACGACAGCAACGACGTGTTCGTGACCGAGCGCTTCTACATGGGCGGCGCCAACCTGCGCGGCTTCGATTTCCGCCGCGCGGGACCCAAGCAGTTCGGGCGGCCGCTCGGCGGCGAAGCGGTCTGGACCCAGACCACGGAGATCTTCTTCCCGCTGGTCCCGACGCGCCTCGAAGGCGATCTGCGCGATCGCGAGCTCGTGCGCGGCGTGATCTTCAACGACTTCGGCCTGCTCGGGCTGTCGGCCGAGGATCCGACCTTCGGCGAACTGCGCGGTAGCTGGGGCATCGGTGTGCGCATCGAGATCCCGGTCCTCGAGATCCCGATCGCCCTCGATCTCGGCTGGCCCTACCGCTACGAGGACAGCGACGATCGCCGGCAGCTCTACTTCTCGATCACGCGATGAACGAGCAGGAACCGTTCCGCCGACTGTCGCGCGAGGTGGTGGTCGACAACCCGTGGCACCGTTACTGCCACGACCGTTACGTGCAGACCGACGGCAGCGTCGGCGACTACTGGTACGTCGACATGCCCGGCAGCTGTGCGGCGATCCCGTGGTTCGACGACGGCAGCACGGTGCTCGTGCGCGTGCACCGCTACCTGCTCGGCCGCGACCTCTGGGAGTTCCCGATCGGCGGCATGCGGCCCGGTGACGATCCGCTGACGGTGGCCCAGCACGAACTGCACGAGGAGGCCGGGCTCGTCGCGCGCGACTGGACACCGCTCGGGCGCTTTGCGCCATACAAGGGCGTCTCCAACGAGGTCTGCCACTTCTTCCTGGCGCGCGGCCTTGCCGCGGTCGGCCAGCACCTCGAGCCGAGCGAGCGCATCCGGCCGGAGCGGCTGCCGTTCGCCGCGGCGCGCGAGCGGCTGCTGGCGCAGGAACTCGGCGACGGGCAGTCGATGGCAGGGCTGCTGCTGTTCGAGCGCTGGATCGCGGCCGGCAACCGGCCATGACGGCTCCCGCGCGGCCGTTCCGGGTCACGGTCTACGCGTCGTCGAGCGAACGCATCGCCGAGGCGCACCGGGCGCTGGCCGCCGAACTCGGCGCGCGCATCGCGCGGGCCGGCTGGGAACTGGTGTGGGGCGGCGGGCGCTTTGGGCTGATGGGCGAGGTGTCGCGCGGCGCGCGCGAGGCGGGGGGGCGCACGATCGGCGTCATCCTGCAGCAGTTCGTCGACAAGAACGTGCACTGCGAACGCGCCTCGTCGATGGCGACCGTGCACGACATGCGCACGCGCAAGCGCGGGCTCGACGAGGCCGGCGATGCCTACGTGGCGTTGCCCGGCGGGCTCGGCACGCTCGAGGAACTGCTCGAGATCCTGTCGTTCAAGCAGCTCGGCTTCCACGACAAGCCGGTCGTGATCCTGGACGCGCTCGGCTACTGGCAGCCGCTGCTGGCGATGCTCGAACGCGGCTTCGCCGATGGGTTCATCCAGCCGCACTTCCGCGGCCTGTGGACGGTTGCCCGCACGCCGGCCGAAGCGATCGAGCAGATCGTCGCCGGCTCCCCGCACCGCCCTGGTGCCGTCGACGCGCGCGGCGGCGGTACCGGCTGAGGCCGGCGCGACGAGGGGCGCCTACAGCGGCCAGATCGCCGCTGCAGCGGTGAGCCAGGGCGTGCCGACCACCGGCAGGATCGCCGCCTGGAACATCGCGGCCTGCAACCCCCACTCGTCGCCGCGCAGCGCGGTCGCGACCGCAGGCGGAAGATGCAGCGTGACCGGTTCGCCGGTCGTGGATCCGGCCACCAGCAACGGCGGCGCCACCAACGCGTCCAGCAGCAGGTCGCCGAAGCCCGGCAGCGGCGTCGGTGCGCGCGCGAGCCGGCCGATGCCGAGCAGCGCGAAGCCGTTCGCCGGCACCGCGAGCACGAGGTCGAGCGGTGCGCCTGCTGGCTGCATGCGCCGGAACTCCGGGAACTGCGCCTGCGGCACGATCTCGCCGACCGCCGGGAACGCCAGCACGTGATTCTGTGTGTGCACGCGCACGCTCTCGCTGTTGACGCGCGTGCCGAGCACGGGACCCGGCAGTGGCACCGCGGCCCACTGGCCGGCGGGCGCCCCGAAGCCGAACGCCGTGCTGCCGTCGACGACGAGCGCGCACGTGCGCCAGATGGCGACGCTCGGTGTGCCGGTGCCAGCGCGCGGCGTCGCGAGCCAGCGGCCACTTCGTGCCTCGAACGCCCACAGGTTCGCGGCGTCCCAGGCGATCAGCGGAGCGCTCGAGGGGTTGCTGGACCACGCGAGGCTCGGCGTGTTCAGCAACACGAAGGCGCCAGTGCGCCCGTCGAAGGCGAACACGCCACTGCCAGCACCCACCGCGGCGCCGGTCGTCGTGAGCGAGGGTGGGCCCGGCTGTGCGGCACCAGGTGCGCGGTGCCAGGTGCCGGTCAGCGAACTCCACAGCACCGGGTGGTTGCCGGCAGCGAGCATGGATCCCACGGCGCCGGCCGCCTGCATGCCGAGCGCCGGCCCCGCCAAGGTCGCATGGCGGTCGTTGACGGCGCTCCAACCAGTGACGCCGGCAGCGTCCTGCAGCAGCAGCGTACTGCCACTGCCGACCATGCCAGCACTGGCGCTGGCCAGCGCGGGGCTCCAGGTTGCGGTGCACGCCGAGAACGCGCGCTTGCCTGCTGGCGTGTCGAGGACCGCGAACAGGTCGAACGGGGTCGCGTTCGTGCCGGCAGGTCCTGCCGCGACCCACGCGTTCTGCAGACTGCTGTAGCCGATCGCGGTGCCGCCGCCGATCCAGATGCCGTAGTCGTCGCCACGCACGAGCGACGAACCGACCGCGATCTGCCGCGTGGACCAGGCGCCATGCACGGCGCTGAAGGCATGGACGGTGCCGTTCGCCTCCGCGAAGCCGGCGGTGCCGTCCACCGACAGTTGCCAGGGCACGGCCGGAACGGTGAGGTCGTGCCACGTGCCGGTGAACGCGTCGTAGGCGCTCAGCATCGTGCCGTAGGCGGCGAGCGCCGTGTGCCGCAGCACCACCGTCGCCGGTGGACCGGGGAACACGCGCGACGTCCACGTGCCGACGAAGCTGCTGTAGGCATGCAGCGTCGCGCCGTCGACGACGAGCAGCACCGAGTCGTTTTGGTTCGTGATGCCGTTCCGCAGCGTCGCCGTCGGTCCGATCGACATGCTCGCGAACGCGCCGCGCATCGACGAGAAGGCATGCGCGGCCCCGAGGCCGATGGTGAGCACGCAGTCGTTGAACACGCGCGTCGTCCCGACCGCGCCGCGCGGATGCACCTTCCAGTTCCGCGTGACGGCCGACCAGGCGTGCAACTGGATGCCGTCGCGGTAGGCGACGACCTTGCCGAGGTTCAGCAGGTCCGTGGCGACGACACCCGTGGGCACCGACAGGCTGGCCCAGGCGGCCGGGGCCTGCGTGCGGCCAGTGGCGACGAGGAGCAGCGCCTGGCAGGCGACGAGAACGGCGCGGCGGAGTGACGGCACGGGGCGCGGCACCATAGGCATGGTTCGTCGCGCGCGCAGGGGGGGGGCCGGCCCGTGGGACACCGTTGTCACGGCTGCGGAGCGAGCAGCGCGCCGAACCACCACACGCCGCCGTCGCTGCGATGGAGCCGATCGCGGGCCGATACCGCGGGTGCGGTGGCGCGCAGCGTTGCCGGCGGGATGCCGCCGATCACGAGGCCGGGCACGCCGCTGCGAGCGACGACGTCGCCGACGCCGAGCAGATGCGCCTGGCCGAGCACGGCGACCAGCAGGCGATCGGCGTGCTCCGCGGCGATCGTTCGCACGGTGGTGGCGATGCGCGCGTCGCGCGCGGCCAGCGGCAGCCTGGGGGTTGGCTCGAGGGCGCGGACCGGAATGGCGTGGTGGCGCGCGAACGCCAGCAGCGCGCGGTAGTGCGGGGCGTCGAGCTCTTCGTCGTCGAGCCAGGAACCCGGCCAGCGGCGGCGCATGCGCGTGCGCAGCTGCTCCTCGTTCGTGCGGCCGGCGACGTAGTCGGCAACAGCAGGCCCGTCCTGTTCGCCGATCGCCTCGAGCAGCAGCAGCAGCGGCCGTCCGCTCTGCTGCAGGAGCGTGAGCACGTCGCGCTGCAGCACGTGCAGCCGGTCGCTGTAGTGGTGGTCGCCGAGCCAGACGACCGCGTGGTCCTGGGCCATCGCGACGATGTCCGTGAGCGACGCCTCGGCGACGATCTGCTGCCCGACGGCGTCCTCGAACGACTGCCGGTAGTGCGCCAGCGAGCCGCCCGCCGGCCGCCAGGCCAGTGGCGTGCTGCACGCGGTGGCCGCGAGCAGCAGGATGGCGCAAAGCACATGGCTCGGCATGATCCGTCGAGCAAGGTCCATGGAGCGATCATGAAGCGCAAGGTCGGTGTGGTGTTGTCGGGATGTGGGTTCCTCGACGGTTCGGAGATCCAGGAGTCGGTGTTGACGTTGCTCGCCCTCGACGAACTCGGCGCCGAGGCGGTTTGCATGGCGCCGCGCGGTCCGCAGCACCACGTCGTCGATCACGAACGCGGCGAGCCCGTGGCGGCGGAGCGACGCGATGTGCTGCGCGAAGCCGCCCGCATCGCGCGTGGTCGCATCCGCGATCTGGCGACCGTCACCGCCGCGGAGCTCGATGCCGTCGTGCTGCCGGGTGGCTTTGGCGCGGCGAAGAACCTCAGCGACTTCGCGGTCGCCGGTGCGCGCGCGACCGCGCACCCCGAAGTCGCGCGCCTGCTGCGGGAAATGCACGCGGCGCGGAAACCGATCGGCGCCATCTGCATCGCGCCCGCCGTCGTCGCGTCCGTGCTCGGTCGGACCGCCCGTCCGACGCTGACGATCGGCAACGACGCGGCCACGGCGCAGGCCCTGGAGGCGATGGGGGCCCGCCATCGCCAATGCGCGGTGGACGCGTGTGTCGTCGATCCCGAGTGTCGGATCATCTCGACCCCGGCGTACATGTTCGACGCCGGCGTCGCGTCGATCGCCGCCGGCATCCGCAAGCTGTGCACGGAAGTGCTCGCGGCGATCGCGAAGCGAGGTGCGGCATGAGCAAGCCGAGCAAGGCAGCAGGGCGGCGGGCGGTCGATGCCGATCGCACGGCGCGGGAACTTGCCGGGCGACGGTGCCTCGTCACCGGTGGTGGGTCGGGGATCGGTGCCGGCATCGCGCGCGCGTTGGCTCTGCGCGGAGCCCGGGTCGGCCTGCTCGGCCGACGTCGCCAGGCGCTCCAACAAGTCGCCACGAGCCTGCCGGTTGTCGATGGCGAAGGCGCGCGCGTCGTCGTCGGCGACGTCACCGATCGCACCGGTCTGCGCACGGCCGTCGCCCGGCTGGCCCGGTCGTTCGGCGGGCTCGACATCGTCGTGGCGAACGCCGGCATCGGCGGCCCCAACCGGTGCGCCCTGCCCGGGCCCGAACGCTGGGATGAAGTCGTGCGCACGAACCTCGACGGTGTCTTCTTCACCGTGCTCGCGGCGTTGCCCCACCTCGCCGACGGCGGTCGCATCGTCGTCATCAGTTCGGTGCTCGGGCGCTTTGGCGTGCCCGGCTACACCGCGTACTGCGCGAGCAAGCACGGCGTGATCGGCCTCGCGAAGGCACTCGCCCTCGAACTCGCGCCGCGGCGCATCACCGTCAATGTCGTGTGCCCGGGGTGGGTCGACACCGACATGGCGACCGCCGGCATGCAGGCCATGGCGGATGCGATGGGCACCGACCTTGCCAAGGCCCGCAAGCAGGCCCTGTCCGCGGTGCCGCTCGGTCGCATCCTGCAGCCCGACGAGATCGGCGAGACCGTTGCCTTCCTGTGTTCGCGCGGTGCCAGCGGGATGACCGGCCAGGCGATCAGCCACTGCGGCGGCCAGGTCATGTGGTGAAGTCCCGAAACGGGACGAGCCCGCACGCCGTGCCATGGGCAAGTGGGCGCGGCGGCTGCAGCCCAGGGCAACGGGTGGTTTTCGCGCGAGCTAGCCTGTCGAGCCGCGGGAACGCCTGCGGTTTCCCCCGATGCGCCCCGCGACTTCGCTCTCCCTGGCGGTCCTTGCCGCGTGCACCGCGGTCGACGCGTGGTCGCGTCGCGACCGGCAGGCGTGGTTCTCCGAGCCGCCGGTGACGATCGAGTTCGCCGTGCCGCCGCAGGCCTCGGCGCCACGTCCGCAGGATCCTCCGCGCCCGCGTCCCCTACCGCAGGAGCCACGCTACATCGACCAGCGGGAACCGGCGCGGGTCGGGAGCCGAACGGAACCGCGGCCGGAAATGACAGCGCGCCTCCAGGCAGGGTTCGGCCGGGTGGACGCCCGGATCGACGGTCGGCTCGACGACCGCGCCGACGCGCGTTTCCTCGGGGTCGGGCTCGAGTCGGATCGTGGCGTTGGCGCCTTCCTCGAAGCCTGGACGAGTGACGGCGAACTGTTCGCCGGGCGGCGCATCAACGACGGCATCGACCCCGTGCGCGCGGACGCGTCGTTCCACGGGGCCGACCTGTTCGTCTACTACCATCGCGATCCGCTGCGCGGTGACCTGCGCCTGCCGTGGCGCATCGGACTGTTCACCGATCTCCAGCGACTCGAACAAGAGTACGCGCCCGTGCAGCGCGACTGGCTCTCGACGGGCGCCCGCGTGGTGGTCGAGCCGACCTGGCGCCTGGTCGGGAACGACGACCGTGCCCTCGAACTCGTCGGCCGCTTTGGCGTCGACGCCGGCGCGACCTGGTTTCGTGAGCACTTCCGCAACGGCGGCGACCGCGACGAGACCTGGCGCTGGTCGGGAGATGCCGGGCTGGCGGTGCGCGGACGGCTCGGCAAACTCGACCTGGAGCTCGGCTACCGCCTGACCCACACGCAGTACGCGGCGATCGACAGCGATCTGTTCGGCGACCACGACCGCTCCGACTTCCGGCGGCAGCAGGTGTTCGTGTCGTTGGCGCTCACCTGGTAGCTGGTCCGCTGCGCGTCGGCGTCGTTCGCCGACAGCCCGCACGGGCGCGATCAGAGGGTGTGCGTGACCATGAAGTACCAGCCGCGCTGCACCTCTTCCAAGTAGTAGTACTCGGGGTGGTGCGGGTCGGTCAGGTTCTGGCCGACGACTTCGAGTGTCGTCTGCGGACAGGCCTGCCAGCCCAGCCTCAGGTCGAGCCGCCACCAGGTCGGGATGCCGGCGCGACGCTGGGTGTAGAGCAGGTTCGCATCGCACTCGATGCCGGGCAGTGGGTCGAAGCCGAAGGTGGCGCCGCCGCGCAGTGGGGGTACCTGTCCTTCGATCGTGTCGGCATCGCCGAACACCGTGTCGTCGAAGTTGCGTGAGTTGGCCTGGGTCGTCGCGAGCCACCCGGTGATGCGCAGATTCTCGCACGGGTTCCAGGCCGCGAGCAGTTCGCCGCCGAACGCGTTGGTGCGGCCGTCCGCCAGATACAGGGTGGCGCCGGTCGCGAGGTCGGTGTCGAAGCCGTTGATCTGGTCGTCGACGTCGTAGACGAACGTGTCCAGTTGCAGCAGCAGGCGCTCGCCGAAGCGGCGGCGCACGCCGAATTCCCACGCCAGCAGGCTGCTCGCCTTGCGCGGGACCAGGAGGCCGCTGTCGGCGATCTTGCGATCGGGTTCGCGGTTGGCGCTGAAGGCAGTCCAGACGCTCAGGTCGGCAGCCGGCGTCCACGCCAGGCGAACGTCCGGCTGGCTGTCGATGCCGCTGCCGTCGCGTGCGTCCTGGTAGCCGATGTTGCCGCCGAGCGTCAGGCGCAGCGTCGGGCAGAGCTGCCAGTCCCACGATGCGAACAGGTCGCCGCGTGTCTCGTTGAATTCGTTGCCGGTCGCGGCGAACACGCGGAAGTTCTCGACGGTGAGGCTTCGCGCACCGAGGCCGACGGTCAGCGTGTGACCCGGCGCTGCTTGCCACGAATGCTGCAGGGTGCCGTCGAACAACTCCTCGCGCCAGCGCAGGAACTCGTCCGGGACGTCGTTCAAGTAGTCGCGGATGTCCTGGTCGTAGGCCTCCGCGGCGACGCGCAACTCGGTCCACGAATGGTCGCCGTGGTCGAGCCGCAGCCGCGACTTGAGGTGGCCGCCCTTGATCATGTTCAGCGCCGAGAACCCCGGGGCGATTGCGTACGAGTCGCCGAGGAAGCTGTCGTGGTACAGGCCGTCGATCGTGAGCGCGCCGTTGTCGCCGAGCCGCGTGTCGAGGCGGCCGCCGACGCTGTTGTTGTCCCAACGATCGCCGGCTGTGGTCGGATGGCCGCCGTCACGCTGGGCCATCTTGCCGAACACGTAGAAGTCCGACTGCTCGCCGGCCGACGCCCCGTAGCGGAACGTGCCGATCAGGTGCTCTTCGCTGCCGACCAGCCCGCTGACGCGGAGCCCGCGCGAGTCGGCGGCCTTCTTGGTGACGATGTTGATCACGCCCTGGCTCGCCTTGTCGCCCCATCGAGCACCACCAGGGCCGCGGACGACCTCGATGCGCTGGATCACGGCGATCGGCAGGTCGATCGCCTGGAAGTACTCACGGCGCAGCAGCGTCGTGTACAGACGCTGGCCGTCGATCAAGACCAGCATGCCGGCGAACTCGTACTCGCCGAGACGGCTGCTGAAGCCGTAGGCGCCGGGCACGTCCTGCGCGATCACGAGGCCCGGCACGAGGCGCAGCAACTCGCCGAGCGAGCGCATGCCGGAACGCCGGATCTCGGGCTCGTTGAGCACGAACACCGACGCGGCCGTCGCGGCCAACGACTCGGCCTGACGCGCGCCGACTTCGACGGGCACCTCCAGCAGCTGCTCGAGTGTCAACGACTCGAGTTCGTCGTGCTGCGGATTCTGCGCATGCAGCGGCGGCGCGGCGGCGAGCGCCGCGGCCAGAACCAGGAGAGGCGTGTTCGACGTCGTCATGTCGGATTGCTCCTGCTGTCGGGATGTTGGCTGCCCTCGCTGCCGTACTTGGCCAGCACCGCACGCAGGCGCGGGATCGACACGGGCTTGGACAGCACTTCGTCCATGCCGGCGTGCATGCAGGCGTGACGGTCCTCGGGCGTCGTGTTCGCGGTCAGCGCGATGATGGGGATGCGTTGCCCGCTGCCGCTCTCGCTGCGGCGGATCGCGGCGGCGGCCTCGAGTCCGCTCATCTCCGGCATCTGCATGTCCATCAGCACGAGGTCCCAGCTGCCGCGGGACCATGCCTCGCAGCAGAGTCGCCCGTTCTCCGCGATCGTGACCTGGTGCCCGTCGCGCGCGAGGATGCGCTCGATCAGGCGCTGGTTCACTGCATTGTCCTCGGCGACGAGGATGCGCAGCTGCGAGCGGCTGGGCGACGCGTCGGCAACCTGCGCCGGACGCGCTTCCAGGGCTGTCCCGGTGGTCGCGAGCTGCGTCAACCGCACCGCGAGCTCTCGCGCCGAGATCGGCTTCGTCAGGTACCCGGCGTACTGGCGCTCACGACAACGTGCCGAGGCGCTCGGCAGGTCCTGGAACGAGGTGACGACGAACAACGGCCGCACGCCGTGCGCACCGACCGGCACCACGTTGCAGATCGCGGCGTCGTGGTCCGGATCGCGGTCGTCGAAGATGACCACGTTGCGCCCACCCGACGCCGTCGTCGGCGGCACCGAGGCGGCGTCGTCGACTGCGGTCAGCTCGACGCCGATGCGTTGCGCGGCCGTCGCCAACGCCGTACGCAGCGTCGGCGAACGGCTGACGAGCAGCAGGCGCGTGCCGGGAAGGGGCACGGGCAGCGGTGGCAGCGGGCTCTCGCACGGCGGCATCGGCAGCGTCACGAAGAACGTCGAGCCGACGCCGACGGTGCTCTCGACGCGCACCGTGCCGCCCATCAGTCGCGCGAGCCGCTCGGTGATCGACAGTCCGAGCCCGGTGCCCGCGAACCGTCGCGTGATCGTGCTGTCCGCCTGCGTGAACGGCGTGAAGATCGCCTGCAGGCGATCGGCAGGGATGCCGACGCCGGTGTCCTGCACCGTGAGTTCGAGTTCGTGCAGGCCGTTGCGCTCGGCCACGACGCGCAGGGCGACGCGAACGAAGCCGCTGGCGGTGAACTTGATGGCGTTGCCGACCAGGTTGGTCAGGATCTGCCGCAACCGGACGTCGTCGACCAGGTAGGCGCGCGCGACGCTGGCGTCGAGATCGAACGACAGGTCGAGGTCCTTGCTCTGGATGCGCGAGGTCAGCGGGCGCAGCGCGTCGAGGAACATCGACTCGACGTCCGTCGGGACCGGCGCCAGTTCGAGTTTGTCCGACTCGATCTTCGACAAGTCGAGGATGTCGCACAGGATTCCGAGCAGGTTGGCCCCGGCACTGCGGATCACGCCGAGGTACTCCTTCTGCTCCTTGCCGTCCTCGCTCTCCATCGCGAGTTCGGTCATGCCGAGGATCGCGTTGAGCGGCGTGCGGANNGTGCGGATCTCGTGGCTCATGTTCGCCACGAACGTCGACTTCGCCTGCGTCGCGGCCTGCGCGGCGTCGAGCGCCTTGCGGAGTTCGGCCGTGCGCTCGCGAACCTGCTGCTCGAGGCGTTCGGCGTGCTCGGCGAGCGTGCGGTCGCGTTCCTGTACGGCGTGCAGCAGGCCGTTGAACGCATGCACCAGGGTGCCGACCTCGTCGTCGGCGCTGGCAGTCGCGCGCAGAGCCCAGTTCTCGGTACGCCGCACCTCGTGCGTGGTCTCGACCAGGCTGGCGATCGGGCGCAGCAGACGCTGCAGCAACCAGTGCGCGGCGAGGCCGAGTCCGGCCAGCGCGATCAGGCCCGTCACGACGAGATGCACCACGTGCTCGCGCAGCTGGGCGTCGCCCATGGCTGCGGACATGCGGACGATGACCTTGCCGAGCCGTTCCTCGCCCTTGTCGTCCTTGTACGGCAGGACCGTCTCGAACATCGGGTCGGCCGGACGATCGAACGTATGCGCGCCGTTGGCCGGCAGCAGAGCCGGCGCACCGGCGAACGCGTAGCGGGTGCCGTCGCCGAGGTAGACCGCGGCCGCCTGCAGCTGCATCGTCGCCGTCACCGACGTCAAGAACTTGCGGACCTCGGCGGCGTCGTCGAACTCGACGCCGCTGCGCGAATGCACCGCGACCATGCGCGCCAGCGTGCGCAGTTTGCCCTCGGCGGCGGCATCGATCACTTGGGCCTCGCGGCGCCACGAAGCGATGCCGGTGGTCGCCAGCGCGACGAGGGTCAGCACCGACGCCAGCAGCGTGAGGCGGGTGCGCAGCGATTTCCTCGGCGCGGCGATCACGGCGGCCCCTTGCGCGAGAGCTTCTGCAACTGGGCCGCGACCTTGACGCCCTGGACGCGCAGCGCCTCGACGTTGACCTCGAAGCGGACGTTGTTGTCCTGCACGAACAACTGCACGCCGCCGCCCAGCGCGGCGAAGCCCGGACGTTCGCAGACGATCGGCACCGGCTTGTCGGCGTGGCCGCGCACGATCTCGGGCAGCGCGTTGGCGTCGACGGACGCGGCGACGAACACCAGGTCGTACTCGCCGGCGTGGTCCCCCGAACGCGCGTGCGCGAGCGACAACTCGACGACCTTGATGGCCGACGCCTCGACCTTCTTGTCCGGGAGGTGCTTCTGGATCGCCGCCGTCACCAGGTCGCTGCCGACCACGGCGATGCGGTACTCCTTGCCGCCGCTGCGGTGCGTCGTCAGGTACGGGGCGATCTTCAGCACGACCATTGCGCGCAGCGCGGCGGCGCGGCGCTCGGCGTCGCCGTCCTGGGTCGGCGTGCTACCGGCGGGCCCTTGCGTCGCAGCGGCGAGGGCGAGCAGCGGCAGCGCGAGGTATCGCGCCAACGACAGGCCCCACCCCGGTGCGACGAGACTTCGCATGGACGCCGAGGCTCATCGGCGACCATGGCAAGGTGCCTTGATGGCGGGTGGACAAACCGGAGCGCCGCGCCGGCGGCCGCTCCTCAGCTCGCCCGCCGCCCGTAAGTCCAGTTCCAAGCCCGTGCGAGACCGCCCCTTGCATCCTCGAGCACGAGGTAGAGTGCTGGTACCAGGAACAGGCTGATCAGCGTCGCGAACATCACGCCGAACCCCAGCGCCACTGCCATCGGGACCAGGAAGCGGGCTTGCACGCTCTTCTCGAGCAACAACGGCAGCAGGCCGCCGAACGTCGTCAGCGACGTCAGCAGGATCGGGCGCAGGCGCGCGGCTCCGGCGGTGCGCACGGCTTCGAACAACGAGTCATGGTGGGCGCGACGGCTGTTGACCCAGTCGACCAGCACGATGTTGTCGTTCACGACGACGCCGGCGAGGGCGACGACCCCGAACAGCGACAGGATGCTGAGGTCGTAGCCGGTCAGCATGTGGCCGACGATTGCGCCGACGATGCCGAACGGCACGGCAGTCATGATCACGAGCGGCTGCAGGAACGAGCGCAGCGGAACCGCCATCAGGGCGTAGATCAGGAACAGGGCGATCGCGAAGCCGCCGCCGAGCGAGGTGAGCAGATCGCGCTGCTTCTTCTGGTCGCCCTGGAACGACCACGACAGCCCCGGGTGCGCGGCGACCAGGGCGGGCAGCGTCTCGCTGCGCAAGCGCGCGTTGATCGCGGCGGGGCGGGCATCCGGGTCGTTCTCGTCGATCTCGCCGCCGACGCGCAACGAGCGCTTGCGGTCGACGCGTGTGATCGACGACGCGGCGCGGCCCGTCGTCGCCGTCGCCACCTCGGCGAGCGGCACCTCGGCGCCGGCCGGCGTGCGGATGCGGAGCTCGTCGAGGTCGTGCAGCGAACGCCGCCCGCTCTCCGGGTAGCGCACCATGACCTTGACGTCGTCGCGCCCGCGCTGGACGCGTTGCGCCTCCTCGCCGAAGAACGCCTGGCGCACCTGGCGCGCGAGGTCCTGCTGCGTGAGGCCCAGCGGTTCGGCGCTCGGTCGCACCCGCAGCTCGATCTCCGGCTTGCCGTCGCGCCAGGCGCTGCTGGTGTCCTTGATCTCGGGCATCGAGCGCAGCGTCGCCATCAACTCGTCGACGGCGCGCCGCAGCGTCGCCATGTCGTCGTGGTAGAGCTCGACGTCGACGTCCTTGCCGGTGCTGAAGAACGAAGTCGTGAACGTCAGCTCGACGGCGTCGGGCAGCGGGCCGACGAGCTCGCGCAGCCGCGCCATGATCGCGTCGGAGGCGACGCTGCGCCGTTCCGACGGCAGCAGCTGCACGTTCAGTTCGGCGAGGTGCGCGCCGGACTGGAACTGCGCGTCGCGCCGCCCGCCGTTGCGCGCCTGCTCGACGGCCCACGGCTGCGCGCCCACGGTCGCCAGCATGTGCTCCAGCAGCGGTTCGCCGTCGGCCCCGGCGTCGAACTCGGCGCAGGCGTCGCGCGCGGCGCGTTCGATGCGCGCGAGCGCAGCCGCGGTCGTCGACGCCGGCGTGCCCTGCGGCATGGTCAGCGACACGACGATGTTGTCGCCGTCGACCGTCGGGAAGAACACGAACCGCGGGAAGCCGCCGGCGACGCTCGCGGCCCCGAGCACGAGCAGGGCGATCGCCGTCGCGATGGTCGTGTAGCGCCAGCGCAGCGCGATCTCGAGTACGGGTTGGTAGACGGATCGCGTGAGCCAGGCGAGGCCGCGCTGGAACGCATGCTGCACGGCCGTCCAGGCGCGTGTCGGCCACCACGAACCCGCGTTGTCGGAGTCGACGCGCAGCGTCGCCAGGTGCGCGGGCAGGCACAGCTGCGATTCGATCAGGCTGATCAGCAGCACCGGGATCACGATCAGCGGGATGACGCGCCAGACCTGCGCGTCGCTGCCCGGCACCGCGAACACCATCGGCAGGAACGCCGTGACCGTCGTCAGCACCGACGCGAACACGGGGCTGCGCACTTCGCGTCCGCCACGCAGCGCCGCGAGCAGCGGCGAGGCGCCGGCCTTGCGGTGCAGCACGACGTTCTCGCCGACGACGATCGCGTCGTCGACGACGATGCCGAGCACCAGCAAGAACGCGAACAGCGAGATCATGTTGACCGAGACGTCGAACACCGGCATCAGGGCCGTGGCGCCGAGGAAGGCCACCGGGATGCCGACGGCGACCCAGACCGCGACGCGCAGCTGCAGGAACAGCGCGAGGATCAGGAACACCAGGGCGAGTCCTTGCAGGGCGTTGCCGAACAGCAGGTCGATGCGCCCCTTCAGGATCACCGACTCGTCGCGCCAGGTCGCCATCTGCACGCCCGGCGGCAACATCGCTCGGCCTTCGCCGGCGACCCAGTCGCGCACCGCGGCCGTGACCGCGATCGCGTCCTGGTCGCCGACGCGGAACACGCGCAACAGCGCCGCCGGCTTGCCATCGAAGCGCGCCGCCAGATCGTCGTCGGCGAAGCCGTCGACGACGCGCGCGACGTCGCCGATCGTCACGCGCGTGCCGTCCGGGCGGGCCAGCACGGCGAGCGCGGCGAACTCCTCGGCGCGGTAGGCCTGGCCCTCCACGCGCAGCAGCGTCTGTCCGGCATCGGACCGGATCGCGCCGCCGGGCAGGTCGAGGCTGCCGGCGCGCACCGCGCGCGCGACGTCGTCGAAGGTCAGCGCGTGCCGGCGCAGCGCGTCCTCGGCGACCTCGATCGTGAGCTCCCAGGGCCGCACGGCCGCGAGTTCGACCTGCGAGATCGCCGGCAGTGCCGCGAGTCCTTCTCGCGCGCGCTCGGCGAGGCGCTTCAGCGCCGCCTCGTCGGCGTCGCCGAAGATCGCGACGCTGATGACCTCCTTGCGGACGACGAGGCGCGCGACGATCGGCTTCTCGGCGTTCGCGGGCAGGTTGGTGATCGCGTCGACGCGATTCTCGATGTCGCCGAGCACGGTGTCGATGTCGGCGTCCTCGAGCGCCTCGACGACGACGAGCCCGACGCCCTCATTGGCGCTGGACGTCACCTTGTCGACGCCGCTGATGCCGTCGACGGCCTCTTCGATGCGCAGGCAGATGCCCTGTTCGACCTCGGTCGGCGACGCGCCGGGGTAGACGACCTGCACCGTGACGATGTTCGGCGCGACTTCGGGGAAGACCTCGCGGCGCACCTTGCCGGTCAGCAGTGCGGCGATGCCGGCGACGACGAACGAGAACGCCACCAACGTCGCCGCGACGTGGTTGGTGGTGAACCAGGCGAAGAAGCCGCGCCGTTCGTCGGCCGGGATCGTCGGATCGTCGTCGGTCACTTGCCCGCCTCGGCGGCCGGGTCGGCGAGCCGGACCTCCATGCCGTCGGCGAACGTGGCGCCCGAACCGAGCACGACGTGTTCGCCCACGGCCAGACCGCCGCGCAGCAGCACGCGGTCGGGTTCGGCTCGCAGCACGTCGACGGCGCGGCGGGCCAGGCGCCGATCGGCGCCCACGACCCAGACGGTCGTGCCTTCGTGCAGCGCCGCGCCCGGCACCACGATCGTCCTGGGGAACGTGCGCCCATGGATGACGGCGTGCACGAACTGGCCGACGAGCAGCGGCGGGCCGTCCGCGGTCCGGGCAGCGGTGATCCGGGCGACCACGGTCAACTGCCGCGTGCGGCGGTCGACCTCGCCCTCGGTTCGCACGACGTGGCCGCGGAACGACCGCCGGGTCCCCGCGAAGTCGGCGGTGACGTCGACGACCGGGCCAGCACCGTCGGGCAACTCGTCGCGCCAGGGCAGTTCGAGCCACGCCAGCGCGTTCGCAGGCACCGGCAAGCGCACCTCGACCGTGGTGTCGTCGAAGATCACCGCGAGGCGCTGGCCCACTTGCACGATCTGGCCGAGGTCCGCGGCGACGCTGCGCACGCGCCCGGAGAACGGCGCCTTGACCTCCGTGCGCGCGCGGTCGAGCCGGCGCTTGTCGAGCATTGCCGTCGCCGCCGCGAGCGCGGCCTCGGCCTCGCGGATCTGCGGCGCGCGCGTCACCAACGGCTCGGCGGCGGCTTCGCCTTCGAGCGCCTTCCAGGCGCGCAGGGCCGCGGCGGCCTCCGCGCGTTCCTGCTGCAGCCGCAGCTCGGCGCGAGCGACCGCCGCCTCCTGGTCGCGGATCGCGAAGTCGAAGTCGGTCGGGTCGATGACGACCAGCACGTCGCCTGCGGCGAACGCACCGCCGGCCCGCAACGCGTCGGCGGTGCGCACGATGCGGCCGGCGACCTCGCTCGACAGATCGGCCGTGCGCAGCGGCTCGACCGTGCCCTGCGCGGCGACGTCGAGCCGTTCGTCGGCCGCGGTCGCCTTGGCGATCCGCAGGGTCGGCGGCGGGGTTGGTGCCGTGACGACGACAGGGGGCTTGGCGCCGCCGGCGATCGCCTTGGCGAGCGCCAAGGCGCCGGCGAGCACGCCGACCGGCAGCAGGAATTGCAGCAGCGTGCGCAGCACGTTCATGGTTCTCCTCCGGCAGGCGCGCGGCGGTAGCCACCACCGAGCGCCAGGAACAGGTCGACGCGATTCTCGAGCCGCTGGCGGTCGAGAGCGATGCGCGCCGAGCCGGCCAGGAAGGCCTGGCGCTGGCTGTCGGCGACGGCGAGGAAGTCGGCGAGGCCGGCCTGGTAGCGCTCACGCGCGAGGTCGGCGGCGGCCTGCGCGTGGGTGGCGGCGGCGGCGACGTGCGTCGCTCGCGCGACGAGTTGCTGCTCGGTCGCGAGCACGTCCTCGACCTCGGCGAACGCGCGCAGCATCGCACTGCCGTACGTGGCGACGGCTTCGCCGAGGCGCGCCTCGTTGCGCGCGACGTCCGCCCGCAGCGCGCCACCGCGGAACAACGGCGCCAGCAGGTTCGCGCCGATGCTCCAGACGTGGAAGTCCTCGTCGACGAGGTCGTCGAGTTCTTCGCTCGCCGTGCCGCCGCTCGCCGTCNNGCATCCGGCGGCAGCGAGCCGACGTTCGGCGGCGACCAGATCGGGTCGCCGCTGCAGCAGTTCTCCGGGCAGCGCCGCCGGAATCGGCGGCAGCGCCGTCGGCAACCGCGACGGTGCGGTCTGCTCGCCACGCGGGTAGGCGCCGGTGAGCACTTCGAGCTGGCGCCGCACACGCTGCAGCTGCTCGACCCGCGCCGTGACCGCGGCTTCGGCGTTGGCGAGGTTCGTGGCGGCGACGTGCACGTCGAATGCCGGTCGCACGCCGCGGCGGTAACGATCGCGCACGTCCTCGGCGGTCCCGCGCCACGTCGCGGCGGTCGCGTTGGCGAGCGCGAGTTGGTCGGTGGCTTCGATGGTGGCGAACCACGTCCGGCACAGCTGCGCCGCGAGGCTCTGCTGGGCTGCCGCCACGTCGGCGGCCGCGGCCTCGACGTCGGCGATCGCCGCCGACTCGCCGGCGCGAACGCGGCCCCAGACGTCGAGCTCCCAGCGCACCGCGAGCGACAGGCCGAACGTCGTCGTCGTGCTGCTCGGCACGCCGCCGCCACCGAACGGAAAGCCGAGGAACAACCGGCGCGCGCGCTGCGCGTCGAGGCTGCCGTCGACCTCGGGCCACGCTGCGCCGGCGGCGATGCCGCGCGCCGCCATCGCGGCTTCGAAGCGCGCCAGCGCCGCACGCAGGTCGTGGTTGTGTTCGAGGCCGCGCGCCACGATCGCCGAGAGGTCGTCGTCGCCGAACGCCGTCCACCAGTCATCGCGCAGAGCTGCCGTTGCGTCGGCTGCAACGGCGGTCGTGAAAGCGGCCGGCACGTCGAGGTCGGCTGGCGGTGCCGCGGTCGGCGGCGCGCTGCCGCACGCCATGAGCAGCAGCACGAACGGCAGGGGACGTGGGGGCCTCATGGGCGGGTTCGGCGCACGCGGCGTCGGGATGGGGGCGGGGCGGCGAGGCCGGCAGCGGCGAACGCAACGAGTTGCTCGGCGAGCGGGCCTGGTTCGTCGACGCGACAGACGCCGTCGGTCACGTGGGCGAGGGTCTCGGCGTGTTGCAGCACGTGCGCCATCGCCCCGGCGACGAAGTGCAGCCGCCACCAGGCAGTCGCCTCGTCGAGGCCGGGCAAGGACCGCCGAAGTGCGCGTGCGAAGCGCTGCCCGAGGTCGCGGAACTGCCGCGCCAGGAAGGTGCGCAGGAACGGCGGCTGCTCGCCGAGCAGGCGACCGAACAGGCCGCAGAAGCGGGCGTCGGGCGGTGGCGGCGCCCCGCGGCCGGCGTCGCCGATGCCGAACACCGGCTCGAGGAACGCGCGCACGACGGCGGTGGTCGTCGGCCGCGCGGCGAGCGCGTCGAGGCGCCGTCGGCGTTCGGCGTTGATCGGGGCGATGCGCCGCGCCAACACCGCCATCGCCAGTTCTTCCTTGCCGCCGAAGTGGTAGCCGACGGCGGCGAGGTTGACGCCGGCCGCGGCGGTCAGCGCGCGCATCGTCGTCGCCTGGAAACCGGTCGCCGCGAACAGCCGCTCGGCGGCGTCGAGGATCGTGGTCTTGGTGTCGGCGGCCGGCATGCGGCGCGGCAGGCTACCGTCGCGCGGTCGCGAGTCAAACGGCCGTTTGAGACGAGCGTTCGCGGTCGAGTTCCGCGCGCAGGCACTGCGCCAGCCAGGCGTACTGGGCGTCGCTGTTGTAGGCCTGCGGTGACACGCGCAGCAGGCGCAGCGCCGGGGCAGGCCAGCGCATCACCGGCACTTCGATGTGGTGGTCCCGGCGCAGGGCGACCTGCAGCGGGTCCAGCCCCAGCGGCGGCACCGGTGCTGCCCTGGTCGCCGGCAGCGGCACCGACGCGAGCGAGCCGAGCATCGATGCCGGCGCGGGCGGCGTGGTGCTGGCCGCCGCGCACAGCCGTTCGCGGGCGCGCAGGGCGAGTTCGTGGTTGTGCTGCTGCAGGGCCGGGATGCCGCCGGGCAGCAGGCCGCCGAGGAACTGCAGGGCCGCCGGCACGCACAGGAATGGCGTGAAGTCGTCGGTGCCGGTGAAGTCGAACTCGAGGCGGAACCGCGAACGGTCCCGCCTCGGCGAGGTGGCGCCGTGGCTGATCGCCAGCGGCCGGATCCCGGCCTGGCGATCGCGTCGCACGTGCAGCAGCGCGCTGCCCTTCGGCGTGCACAGCCACTTGTGGCAGTTGCCGGTGTAGTACGCAGCGCCGAGCTCGTCGAGCGCGAGCGGCACCATGCCGGGCGCATGCGCGCCGTCGACCAGCGTGTCGACGCCGCGCTCGCGCAGCGCGTGCACGAGTTCGCGCACCGGCAGCACCAGTCCGGTCGGACTCGTCACGTGGTCGACGAGCAGCAACTTCGTGCGCGGCGTCACGCCCGCGAGCACCGCATCGACGATCGCGCGCGGCCCGGCGGCCGGGAACGGCAGCGGCGCCACGACCACGCGCGCTCCCGCGCGTCCGGCGACGAAGTCGAGCGCGTTGCGGCAGGCGGCGTATTCGTGGTCGGTCACCAGCAGTTCATCGCCCGGCGCGAACGCCAGCGAACGCAACACGGTGTTGACGCCCGCGGTGGCGTTCGGCACGAACGCGAGGTCGTCGGCGTTGCAGCCGACGAACGCCGCGAGTTCGCCCCGCGCCACGTCGAGCAGGCCTTCGAGGTCGCGATGCACGAACTGCACGGGGCCGCGTTCCATCCGCGCGCGCAGCTCCTGCTGGTGCTGCAGCACGACGCGTGGACAGGCGCCGAAGCTGCCGTGGTTGAGGAAAACGACCCCGGGATCGAGGTCCCAGTGGTGGGCCAGGGCGGACGGAGCGGGCAGCGACATCGCCGCGACTTGTATCCCCCGACGCCGTCGTGGCGCGCGCGATTCAGCGCGTGGGGCCGCGCGCCGCCGTCGTCACTCGACGACGACCGCGACGCGGACCACGGGCGCCGCGAGCTTGTTGGCCGGCGGCACGCCTTCCTGCAGGTGGAAGAACGGCTGCGCCGTGATCGGGCCCAGCGCGCGCAGCTGCTGGGCGGCGAGCGCTTCGCGCAGCAGGCGTTCGCCCGCGGCGACCCGTTCGTCGAGCGTCCCGGCCGCCGGATAGACGACGAGCTGCCGGCCACCGGCCACGTCGCGCACGGTCCAGCCCGCGGGCGGCGCGAACGCAGGGCCGTCCGCGCGTTGCCGGAACGGCGCCGCCAGCCAACGACCACGCTCGTCGTGCCAGAGCACCGGGAAGCCGGCGATCGACTGCTCCTGGCGCACCAACTCGTCGTGCAGCGGTCGGTAGGCGGTCGCGCGCGCGGGCCAGTCGCCGGGATCGGCGACGACGGCGTGGCGCAGCGGCTGCAGCGTGACCAACTGCGGCGTGGGCGAACGCTTCTCGCCCGAGCCGCCCGGCTGCAAGCGCATGCCACCAGGCGCCGGCGACGCCTTGCGGTCGGGAGCGTCCGCGGCGCCGCGTGGCGCAAAGAAGTCGGCGTCCCAGGCGACGTTCGCCTGCTCGAGCACCACGCGGCAGCGACCGAGGCGTGGGTGGGTGAGCACGCGCGCGACGTGGCTCGTGGGCGTGCTCACGTACTCGTCGATCGTGATCGTGACGTCGCCGAACCGCAGGGCCGCTGGCAGCAACGAGCCGGCGCGCAGGTCGATCCCGACCTCGCCGCTGTCGGCCGCGAGCGCGAACGTGGCCTTGCCGAGCCGGCGGCATCCGCTCGCGCGGTGCAGCGGGCCGAACGCCGCCGCGTCGAGCAGGTCGCGCAGGTCGCGCACGCGGCCCTGCTCGTCCGCGTTCACGGCGGCATCGCCATCGAAGTGTGCGACGGCGCCATCCCGCAGCAGGTAGCGGCCGGTCGCCGACTGCACGCGCAGCTTGCCGGGCAGCTCGGCGAACAGCTGCGTCTCCGTGCCGTCGGGGCCGGTGACGGTGGCGACCAGCCGGTCCATGCGGTTGCGCAGTGGCCGGTGGCATTCGTCGAGCACCGCACCGACGAGGTCCTGCTCGCGGATCGCCTCGGTGTCGACGCTGCGCGGGCGACGTTCCTGCGGCGCGTTGCCGTCGCCGGCATCGGGCGCCCCTTCGCTGCTGCACGCGGCAACGGCCGCGATCCCGCCCAGCAGGAGCGCTCTCAGCCGCGCGTGAACGTCTTGCGCCACGCCAGCACGTCGTAGCCGTGGTCGGCGCCACCGGCAAGCGCCGCCAGCGCCTTGCGGGCGTGCAGCCGCACGTTCTGCACCGTCTCGTGCGGTCCGAGCGCGTCGACCAGGGCCGGCCATTGCTCCTGCGCGTTCATGCGCCCGAGGGCCAACGCCGCCGCCATGCGCACGCGCGGCGTCGCGTCCTTCAGGAACGGCGCGGCCAGCGCACCGTCCTTGCTGTCGCGCGCGAAGCCGAGACCGCGCAACGCACTGACCACCACGCCGGCCGGCATCGACGCGGCGTCGTTGAGTGTGCGGCGCCAGATCCCGGCGAGCGCGTCGCTCGGCGGGCTCGCCGTCTGCACGCGGTAGAGCGCCCACGCCGCCTGGACGCGCCCTTCCTCGGAGTGTTTGCCGTTGCGGAAGATCGTCTCGAACACGCCCGGCGGCGTCGCCGGCGCCCGCAGCACCGCGAGCCCGAGCACCGCGCAGTCGACGACCTTGGGATCGCCGAGCTGCGCGCCTTGCAGGATCGTCGGCATCACTTCGTGCCGGCCCGAGAACCCGAGTGCTGCGAGCGCGAGACCCTGATCCGACGGGTTCTCGGTGTTGGTCGCGAGATCGCGCAGCCGCTCGAACGTCTCGCCGGGGCGGACGGGCTCGCTCTTCCGTTTGACGAGCATCGGTCCGAGGTCCAGCACCATCTCGTGGATCGCCTTGTAGAGCCGCTCGGCCTGCGCGTCGGCGCGCGCTTCACCCTGGTTCGAGAGCGCCGCCGCATAGCTGTCGATCGCCTGGTCGAGCCGCACCAGCACCGTGCGGAAGTCGCGGCGCTTCTGGTCCTCGAGCTTCAACTGGCGTTCGCGGTCGGCCTCCTCGACCGCGGGCTCACGGCGGATCTCGGGGGCCGAACCGCAGGCGGCGAGCAGGACGAGACAGACGGCGGGGAGACGCATGTTCGGCGGCCTTGGAGGGGGTTGTGGCCGTGATCTTCCCGGCCGGCGCCGCTGGCGCAATGCGCCGGTGGAGCCGGGCGGTGGCATGCGCCCTCCAGGCAACACAGGTTGAGCGCGGCGGCGTGGTTCCGTAGGGTGACCGGATGCGGATCCTCGGCATGGCCGATGTGCCGGCGTTCACGCTCACCTACCGCAGCGCTGCGCACACGCAGGGCACGGTCGACGTGTCGCTGCCGGTGCACCGGCTCCACGTCGACGCCTTGCCGCCGGGGCTCGCCGGGCTGCTGGTGACTTCGGACCTGCAGGGTTGGGCGAACGGCAGCCAGGGCAAGGTGCTGCTCGGCATCGCGCTCGCCGAGGCGCTCGGCCGCTACCGCGCCGAGCATGGCATCGACCGGGCGCGGGTCGGCGTGCTGCTGGCGGGGGACCTGTTCGCGATCGACGACCTGTCGCAGCGCGGCGGTCTCGGCGACGTGCGCGACGTTTGGCGCACGTTCGCGAAGCACGCCGCGTTCGCCGTGGGCGTGGCCGGCAACCACGACGCGTTTGGCAACAGTGCCGCCGACCTCGCCGCGTTCGCCGACGAGCCGGGCATCGCCCTGCTCGACACCGAGCCGCCGCTGCGGCCGGCATGCGAGTTCGCCGGGCTGCGCGTCGCCGGCGTGTCGGGCATCGCCGGCAACCCGAGCCGGCCGTGGCGCCGGCACGCGGACGCCTACGTCAGCGCGGTTGCCGACGCGATCGCGACCGGGCCCGACGTGCTGCTGCTGCACCAGAACCCGGCGCTGCCAGGCGTTCGCCGCGACGAGCTCACGCGGCTGACGCAACTGCTCGCCGCGGCCGCCACCGGACTCGTGGTGTTCGGCCACGCGTTCTGCCCCGAGCCGATCGTCACGCTTGGCCGCTGCCAGCTGCTGGCGACCGAGGGGCGCGCGTTCTGGCTCGAACGGGCGCCGGGCGGCGGATAGTCGTGCGCCGATGACCGCCTTCCCGCCGCCGGTGCACCGCGTGCGCGTTCGCTACTGCGAGACGGATCGCATGGCCGTGGCCCACCACGGCAGCTACGTGGCGTGGTTCGAGGAGGCGCGCACCGAGTGGATGCGGGCACGCGGCAAGACCTACCGGCAGATGGAGGACGAAGGCAACCTGCTGCAGGTGGTCGAGTTCGTCTGCCGCTACCACAAGCCGGTCGACTACGACGAAGTGATCGCGATCGCGGTGCGCGTGGCGGAGGGCGGGCGCGTGGCGGTCGTGCTCGAGTACGAGTGCCGGCGTGAGTCGGACGGGGCGGTGTGCGCGACGGGGAGCACGAAGCTCGCGTGCGTCGGGCGCGACGGCAAGCTCAAGCGGCTGCCGGCGGAACTGGCTCCGGAGACGTGATGGGTGCGCGGCGTGCCCCGCGGCGTTGGTCGGTCTACGTCCTGCGCACGCGTACGGGTTCGCTCTACACCGGCATCGCGCTCGACGTGATGGCGCGGCTCGCGGCGCATGCCGCGGGGACCGGCGCCAAGGCGCTGCGCGGGCGTGGGCCGCTGCAGTTGGCGTTCGTAGTGGTCGTCGGCACGCGCGGCGCAGCGCAACGGCTCGAAGCGCGGATCAAGCGGCTGGCGAAGGCCGAGAAGGAACGGCTCGTCGTCGACGGTCTGCCCGCGGGTTGGGTGCGATCGCGTCGCCGGTAGCGGCGTCGGCGCGCACACGGCCCGCTCCACCGATCGCTGGCCCGATCGAACGACGAGGGCCGGGGGCGGGACCCGATCGCCATCGCGCGCCCGTTCGCGTAGCCTGCCCGCCCAGGCGGGAATCCTCCCGCCGCCCGTTCGTAACGCGCCCCCCAATGTCGCTGACGCCGGAAGTCGCCTTCGAGCAGCACCGCGAGCGCCTGCTGTCGGTGATCTGGCTGCGCATGGGCCCCAACCTGCGCGTGCGCATGGACCCCGAGGACGTCCTGCAGGAAGTCGCGATCGAGGCCGTCAACTCGTGGCGCACGTTGGCCGACGAACAGAACGCCGGCGCCTGGCTGGTGACGCTCGCCCGCCGCAAGGTGGCGCGCATCCTGCGGGATCAGCTCGGCGTCGCCGCGCGCGACCCGCGCCGCGAGCACGCCATCAAGACCGACCTGCCGCTCGCCGATCGCCGTTCGGGTCCGGTGACCCACGCCGACCGCAAGGACCGGCTGCAGCTGCTCGAGCAGGCGATGGAGAAGCTCTCGGACGACCATCGCGAAGTGATCCTCGGCATGAAGATCGAGGGGTTGTCGGCCAAGGAAGTGGGCGAGCGCATGGAGCGCACCGAGAATGCCGTGCACCTGCTGCTGAGCCGCGCTCTGAAGCGGCTCGCCGAAGAACTCAAGCTGTGAGCTCCTCCGAATCGCCTCGCGACCCCGCGACCGACGAACCGGTCGACGAAGCCGATCTGCGCATGGCCGACGTGCTGCGCGGGTCGAGCAGCGGTGCCGATCTGCGCGCGTCGTTGCAGCACGAGACCACCGCCGCGGCGAGCGACCTGCGTGGGCGCCTCAACGCGCTCGACTTCGTGCAGCAGATCGTGGGGCAACCGACCGACGTGCCGGACCGCATCGGCTCGTACGAGATCAAGGGCGTGCTCGGTCGCGGCGGCATGGGCACCGTCTACCTCGGCTGGCAGGCGGACCTCGAACGCGAAGTGGCGCTCAAGGTGCTGTCGCCGAGCTGGTCGGCCGATCCGACGATGCGAACGCGGTTCCGCGCCGAGGCGCGCGCGACCGCCGCGTTGCACCACCGGCACATCGTGCCGATCTACGACTACGGCGAGGACCGCGGCGTGCTGTTCTTCGCGATGGAACGCGTGCTGGGCATGAGTCTCGACAAGCACGTGACGGCGGCGCGCCGCGTGAAGCGCCGGCCGTTCGAGCCGCTCGATGCCGCGCGGCGGTTCGCTGGCGTCGCCGACGCGCTCGGGCTCGCGCATCGCCGCCGCTTGCTGCACCGCGACGTCAAGCCCGGCAACATCATGGTCGCGCAGGACGGCACGCTGGCGCTGACCGACTTCGGGCTGGCGAAGGCGCTCGATCAGGGGTCGGTGCATCTGACCAGCAAGGGCGGCGGCGGCTTCCTCGGCACGCTGCACTACAGCTCGCCGGAGCAGGCGTTGGGCGGCGAGCTGACGCCGGCGAGCGATCTCTATGCGCTCGGCGTGACGATCTTCGAGACGGTCACCGGCGAACTGCCGCTCGCGGGCAAGACGACGGAAGCGCTGCTGCAGTCGATCCTGCACGGCACGCCGCGGCGCTTGCGCGACCTCCTGCCCAAGCCCCCGCGCGACCTCGAGGCCGTGATCGACAAGCTGCTCTCGCGGGAGCCGGGCGATCGGTACCAGGACGGCGAAGAGCTCGCGCGTGACCTGCAGCGCATCGCCGACGGCGAGCCGGTGCACATCCGACGGCTGCCGCTGCACGTGCGCGCCTGGCGCCGCATGCGCAAGAACCCGGTGCTGTCAGGCGCGATCGCCGCCGCCGGCGTGCTGCTGTTCGTCACGCTGCTGCTGCTCGGCGTCTGGCGGCGCGAGCGCGGCCAGACCATCGTGCTGCGCCACCAGGAGCAACTCGTCGAGATCAGCAAGAGCATCGGCGGCGAACGCGGCGAGCCGTGGGGGCCGCCGGCGCTGCTGCGAGCGCTCGTCGGCGACGACCACGAACCCGCACCGCCGAGCGAGGCCGTGCTCCGGGCGCTCGGACGCGCCGAACGGGAGCTGCCGGGCGACGAGCAGGTCGCGGCGCTGCGCGCGGCCTGGCTCGACGACCCGGCGCCGAAGGCGACCGAGCTGCTGCGCGAAGGGCGTGGCTACGAGGCGCTGCAGGTCCTCGACGCCGCGGTCGAGTCGGCGGTCGCTTCTCGGCCCGGCGACGAGCTGGCGACCGAGCTGCGCCTGTACCGTCTCTACCTCGCGCGCGCCGTCGCGCACCTGACCGCTGCGGTTGCGCGGCCGAACGACGCGCGCACGAACCTCGCGCTGGCGACGTACCTGCGGCCCGGGGCGGCGTTCCCGCGCACGCTGCTCGACGTGCTCGACGTCGTGCAGGAGCCCGACGTGACGCGGTCGTTGGCGCGGCTGGCCAGCGATCTGCGAGCCGCGGCGCCGGAGCGACTGCGCGTTGTCGGATCGCTGTTGTGGGCCGCCGCGGCGCTGCGTCCGCACGAACGTGCCAACCTGATGGACTTCGGTGGCAGCGCGGCGCAGCGGCGCGCGCTGCACGAACAAGCGAGCGTCTGGTACCGGCCAGAGCCCGCGGCGGTTCGTCCGGCCGGGGTGCCGACCGGCCTGGCCGGCGTGCTGGCGGCTGCGTGCAGCGACGTGCTGCAGCGGCTTTCGGAGCCCGACGTCGTGCGCGAACGCGCGGACCGCTGCCGCGCCGCCATCGACGCCGCCGTGCACCCGTCGTCGCCGTTGCAGGGTTGGCGCGTGGTGCTGCAGATGTTGATGCAGTCGCCGCAGCGCGCGGTGCTCGCCGACCGCGACGGGCGGCCGTTGTCGCCGTCGATGCAGCTGGCGGCGTGGGAGGATCTGCTGCGGCTGGCGCCGCCGCGCACCATCGTGCAGCTCTGGTTGCCGCGCTTCGAGCAACTGCACGCCGAGCATCCGAACCTGCCCGGCATCACGCGCGCCGCTGCCCTGTTGCATCGCCTCGCCGACTCGCCCGATGCCGCGAGACTCGCCCACGCGTGGGTGGTCGGGGCCGATGGCGACCCGGAAGCGTGGATGTGCCGCTTGCGCGTGTGGCTGCGGCAGGGAGCCCTGGCGGAGGCGCGCGACGACGCGATCGCCGCGGTGCAGGAGTCGGTCGACGCGTCCGAGGCGTTGGCCGAGGTCGTGCGCGTGTGCGAGGAGTCGATGCGCGACGTTTCGCCGGGCGTGCTCGAGGCGCTGCGCGTCCTCGTGCAGCAGTTCCAGGCGCTGCGCGACGAAGGCGCGACCCCGTTCGGAGGTGGGCGATGACGCGTACGTGGAAGCGCCACGCCGGTCGATCGGCGTGGGTCGTGGGCGCCGCGGTGCTCGCAGCCCTGCTCGGCACCATCGTCTGGATGGCATCGAGCGGGGATCGCATGGCGGCGCGTCTCGTGCGCGACGGCGCGCCAGCACAACCGGCGGCGGCGACGCCGGCGCCGCTGCCGCTGGTCGTTCCGTCGTCCGACGCCACCCGCGGTGATCCGTCCGGTGTCGCCGTCGTCGGCGTCGTGCGGCTGCCGGCCGGCCAGGTGGCATCGGGCGCTTCGGTGGTGGTGTGGCGGGCTTCGACGGGCTGGCCGGAATGGCGCCGCGAACGGCTCGACGAGGCGACGACCGGAGCCGACGGCACGTTCCAGTTCCGCGTCGACGACGTGCTCGGCTTGTTGCTCGGGTTCGAACACCCGCGGTTCGCCGGGGGCCTCATCGACGTGCGCCGCGACGGCGGCAGCCACGAACTGCAGCTGCAGCCCGGCTTCGCGCTCACGGGCGTCGTTCGCAACGCGTCAGGCCAGCCGCTGGGCGGCGCGCGCGTCGCCGTCGAGTCGGTGCCGGGCGACGATCGGCCGGTCGCGACCACGACCACGACCGGCGACGGCCGCTACGCCTTCTCCAACCTCGTCGCCGGCCCGGTGCGGATCGTCGCGCGGCACGCGGGCTGGCAGCCGATCGCGCAGCCCGGCGTGGTCATCGGAGACCAGCCGCGCGTCGACCTGCAGTTCGCACGGCCGAGTGCGGCGCCGTTCCGCGGCCGCGTCGTGCGCGCCGGCGGTGGCGAACCGATCACGGGCGCGCTGGTGCAGCTGCTGCCGGTGTCCGGCAAGCTCGGCCTGGTCGACGCCGACGAAGCGAGCACCGGTGCCGATGGCAGCTTCGAGATTCCCGGCCTGGCCCGCGGCAGCATGCGGCTGTTCGTTCGCCACCCGGAGTTCGGCGCGCTGCTGATGACCAAGGTCGTCGGGCGGGCGAGTGCGTCCGCGAGCGATCCCGATGCCGAACCGGCGACCGGCGTCGTGCTCGAGTTGCCGGGACGTTCGCAGGTCGCTGGCCTGCTGCGTGGCCCCGGGTTCACGCCCGCGGCCGCTGGCGTCGTGCTGCAGATCCGCGACTTCGCCGGCCAGATTGCGTGGGCGCGGCTCGGCGCCGACGGCAGCTTCCGCTTCCGTTCGGCGATCTCGCCCGGGTTCGCGCGGCTGCGCGCGCTCGATGCGCCGTTCGCCTTCCAGCGTTCGGCCACGGCCGAGATCGACGTGCGCATCGACGAGGCCGCGGCCACGCGCCTCGAACTGCTGGTCGAGCCGCCGACGCGCGCGTTCGGCCGGGTCGTGGACGAACAGGGCGCGTCGATCGCCGGAGCCTCGCTGGTGCGCACCAAGCTGCTGACCGACAACGCGCGCACGCTCCGTGACGCGGCGGCGATGCTCGACCTCGGCGCGATCGGGTCGCAGGTCGTGCAGATGTTCGCCGCCGACCGCGAACAAGTCGTCGCCACGAGCGGGACCGACGGCGTCTTCGAGTTGCTCGGGGCGAAGGAGTCGGGCGTGTTGCGCATCCAGGCCCGCGGCTACGGCACAGCCCTCGTCCGGCTCGAGACGCCGACGCAGGAGTTCGGCAACGTGGTGCTCCCGCGTGGTTGCCGCATCGAAGGGCGGGTGCTGCGCGGCTTGCGTCCGTTGGTCGGGGCCACCGTGCTCGTGCTCGGCGACGCCGAGCGGGCCGGGGCCACGGGCGAGCTGCTGTCGCAGGCGATGGTCGTCACCGACGGCAACGGCATGTTCCTCGTCGACGACGTGATGCCGGGCGCCTACCGCGTGCGCGCGAGCCTGCCGTCGCAGCCCGCCGGCATCTCGCGCGGCGTGATCGCTTCGCCGCGCGCGCCGGCGATGGTTCCGCTGATGCTCGGCGCCGGGCGCCGCCTGCAAGGCGTCGTCACCGGCAGCGACGGCGAGCCGGTCGCCGGTGCGTTGGTGGCGGTACGCGGTGTGTCGGGCATGAGCACCGTCACCGACGATCGCGGCGACTTCGTTCTCGACGTGCACGAACGTGAACTCGAACTCGAGGTCGCGCTCGTCGACCGGCGCGCGTTCGCGACCGTCGTCGTGCCGCCACGCCAGACGCAGGTCGCGGTGCGGCTGGCGACGCCGCCGGCCTGCACGCTGACGGCGCGAATCGCCGGTCTGCCGGGGCGGCGCCCGCTCGCGGCGGCGTTGTTGCGCTTCGTGCCGGCCGACGGCGGCGATGGCGTCGCGATGCGCGTCCTGACCGCGGACGGTGAACTCCGTTACGCCGGCTGGCCGACCGGCCGTGGCCGCGTCGAGATCTGGAGCGAAGGGCACGCGCCGCTGGTCTTGCCCGAACGCGACTTCGTCGCCAACGAGACGGTGGCGCTCGGCGAGCTGCTGCTCGAACCGGGGTGCCGGCTGCACGGCAGCGTGCGCGATCGTTCCGGCCGCCCGGTCGCCGATGCCGTCGTGCTGCTCGGCGAGGAGTCGGATCTCGACCTGCTCGCGGCGGTGACGCGTTCGCAGGCCGACGGTTCGTTCCGCCTGCGCGGCGTCTCGCATCGGGCATCGCGGCTGGTCGTGCAGGCGGCCGGCTTCGCACCGACCGTCGTCGACCTCGACCTGCCGCGTGACCTGCTCAGTGGCCAACCACTGGTCGTCACGCTGGCAGCCGGCGCTTCGATCGAGGTCACCATCGCTCCGGACGTGCTGCGCGCCGGTGCACTCGTGCAACTGCGCCGCGGGGGCCGCATCGTCGCCAGCGCCGAACCCGACGAGTTCGGCGTCGCCACGTTCGAGAACCGCGGCCCGGGCGACTACACGGCGGTCGTCGTCGGCGGCGCTCCGGCCGAGAAGCCCGTCGCCGTCGACGCCGACAGCAAGCGCGTGACCGTGCGCCTGCCGTGATGCCGTGACTCTCACGGCGCCGGCCGGCTGATCCTCGGCGACGCCTGGCGTCCGGCAGGAACGCGCTGTCGCTCGGCGCGGCAGGCGGCGACACTGCGCCGCGATGCTCCGCCGCCGCCTACCGTTCGTGCTGCTCCTGCTCGGTGCGTGTGGGGGCGACGCGCCGCCGGAGCCGTGGACGCGCGAACGCATCGCCGCGGACCTCGCGGTCGCGCGCGCGGGCTGCGTGCGCTGCCATGCCGAGCCCGCGGACGCGCCGGGTGCTGGCGGGCGCGCGCCGATGCGTGGCCCGGCGTTCGCGGACGCGGCGGCGTGGCACGGCGTGGCGAGCGCCGAGTCGCTGTTGCGGCGGCACCACGGCGGTGCGCAGGCCGCCGATCTCGCGGCGTGGGTCGTGTCGCAGCGGCCCGCCGGCGAGCGGCCGGATCCGGTGCCGATGTCGCCAGCACAGTTCGCGCTCGGCGAACGGCTGCAGCGGGAACTCGCGTGCGCCGCCTGCCACACGACGACGGAGTCCGCAGGGCTCGCCGCGCGCGTCGACCACGGCACGCTCGCGTCGTTCCTCGCCGATGGTGCCAGGCATCGTCCCGGCGTCGTGCATCCGACGTTGCCCGCTACCGACGCTGCGGCGCTGGCCGCGCACCTGCTGCGGGAGCAGCTGGTGACGAAAGCCCCGCAGCCAGGGTTTGCCTGGCGGGCCTGGGAACGGCACATCGACGACGACGGCCTGCCCGACCTGGAGGGCATCGCGCCGATGCGCAGCGGCATCGCCGCGCGCATCGACGCCAGCCCGGCACCACGCGAGCACCACTACGTCCTGCGTTTCGACGCGACGCTCGACGTGCCCGCGGCCGGCGACTGGACGTTCACGACCGGCAGCGACGACAGTTCGTGGCTCTGGATCGACGACGTGCTGGTCGTCACCAACGAAGGCCTGGCCCCGCATCGGCGGCGCTCGGGGAAGGCAACGCTGACGGAGGGTCCGCACACGCTGCGGGTCGTCTTCACGCAGGCCTCCGGAGGCGCCAGCCTGGAAGTGCTCTGGCGTGGCCCCGGCACCGCGGAACAGGAACTACCGGCGGAGCGCGCCAAGGCGCACGGCGACGCGCTGGTGGCGCCGGCCCTGGACGCGCCGCCGTCGCCGGCGGCGGTCGCGCGCGGCCGCGATGCGGCGCGGGTGCTTCGTTGCGCGGCGTGCCACGAGGCCAGCGATTCCGAGACGGTGCCGCTGCCGGCAGCGAGCGCTCCGCCGTGGGCGGCGCTGCGCCCGGGGCCGTGCCCACAGTCGCCGGCGGGGGACGCCGTGTTCGCCATGGCGCGCGACGCGGCCCGATCCGTTCCCGATCCAGCATCCGATCTCGAGCGCGCGTTGCTGCGCGACCGCTGCCTGTCGTGCCACGTGCGCGACGGCCGCGGTGGATTGGCGCCGGCGGTGAAGGCAACGCTGGCGACGACCGAGGACCTCGGCGACGAAGGCCGGCTGCCGCCGGACCTGACCGGCGTCGGTCGCCGGCTGCGTCCGGAGTGGCTGCGGAAGGTGCTGGTCGAAGGCCACTCGGTGCGGCCGTACCTGCGCGTGCGCATGCCGAAGGTCGACGCCGAACGCGCGGCCGAGTACGTCGAGTGGTTCGGCCGCGTCGACGGGGCGACGACCGCGCCGCCGCCGCCGTTCGACGTCGACCGCGTGCATCGCGGCCAGCAGCTCGCCGGCACCGGTGGCCGCAACTGCATCACCTGCCACGGCGTCGCCGGCTACCCGTCGGTCGGCGTCGGCGGCATGGACCTCGCGATCCAGCACGAACGACTGCAGCCGCAGTGGCTGCGTTCCTGGCTGCTCGAGCCGACCAAGTTGCGGCCCGGCACGCGCATGCCGGCACTGTGGTGGCAGCAAGACGAACAGGCACACGCGGAGGTCGATGCCGTGATGGCGTGGTTGGCGCTCGGATCGGCGGCGCCGCTGCCGCCAGGGCTGAAGGTGGCGCCGGGTTCGACCCTGCTGATGCCCGGCGAACGGCCGCTGCTGCACGGCGCGTTCCTCGCAGGCGTGTCGGCGCGGTGCCTCGCGGTCGGCAGCAGCACGCGCGTGCACTTCGCCTACGACCTCGCGACGCCGCGCCTCGTGTGGGTCTGGCGTGGCGACTTCCTCGACGGCAGCGGGACCTGGAACGGCCGCGCCGGCAAGCTCGTGAAGCCCGCGGGCGACGACTGGCGCGTGCTCGACGATCTCGTGCAGCCGGCAGCGACAGCGCGAGTGCTGCTCGGCCAGCGGCGCACGCCGGATGGGTGGCCGGTGCTGCGCATCGCCGCCGGCGATGTCGAGTACGAAGACGAAGCGCGCACGGTGCTGACGGGCTCCGGCGGCGAGGTCGTGCGAACGCTGCGCGCGGTGCGCGGCGAACTGGTCGTGGCGTTCGGCAAGCCCGCGCCCGACGTGGCCGTGTTGGTCGGCGGCGCGCCCGCGACCGAGCACCGCGTCGCCGCCGGCCAAGCCCTCGAGGTGGTCTACCGATGGTGAACGCGCTCCTGTGGATCGTGGCCCTGCTGCCGCAGGAGCCGGCGTCACCGGCTCCGGTGCCCAAACCCGCCGATGCGACCGAGGCGCAGTGGGTGACGATCCACGACGTGCCGTTGCCCGCCGTCGCCGTGCTCGAGGTCGGCGGCCTCGTCGTGCGCGGCGACACGTTGTTCGTGGCGACGCGTCGCGGCGAGATCTGGCAGATCGACGATGCGTACGGCGAACGTCCGCGCGCGTCGTTGTGGGCCGAAGGGCTGCAGGAACCGCTCGGTCTCTTCGACCACGACGGGCGGCTGTGGTGTGCGCAGCGCGGCGAACTGTCGGCGCTGCGCGATCGCGACGGCGATGGCCGCATGGACGAACTCGAGACCGTGAGCGGCGGCTGGCCGTTGTCGGGCAACTACCACGAGTACGCCTTCGGACCGGCGCGCGCCGGCGACGGGTCGTGGTGGCTGACCATGAACAAGCCGTTCGGCGACGAGCCGTTCGGGCGCGCGGCGTGGCGCGGCTGGGCGCTGCGCGTGCCGGCCGGTGGCGGGCCGTTCGAGCCCGTGGTCGCGGGTCTGCGTTCGCCGGCCGGCGTCGGCACCGCTCCGGACGGCGTCGTCTGGTACACCGACAACCAGGGCGAGTGGTGCGCGACCAGCAAGTTCGCGCCGATGCACGTCGGCGAGTTCCACGGCCATCCGTGGGGCATCGACTCGTGCTCGCTGCCACAGAGTGGCGTGCGGCATCCCGGCGAAGTGAAGAGCGGGCTGCGCCTCGAGGAGGCCGCGCGCACGATCCCGGGCTTCACGCTGCCGGCAGTGTGGATCCCGTACGACCTGCTCGGTCGATCGCCGGCGGGGTTCCTGTGGGACACCGAAGGCCACTTCGGCCCGTTCCGCGGCCAGGTCTTCTGCGGCGACCAGTACTCGTCGGAAGTGTTCCGCATCTCGCTCGAGCAGGTCGGCGGCCGCTGGCAGGGCGCGTGTTACCCGTTCCGGCGCGGCTTGCAGTGCGGCATCACGCGGCTCGCCTGGGGCCGACGCGGCACGTTGTGGTGCGGACTCACCAACCGCGGCTGGGGTTCGCTCGGCCAGAAGGAGCACGGCCTGCAGCGGCTGTCCTGGAACGGGGGCGAGCCGTTCGAACTGCTGGCGATCGAGGCGACGACCGCGGGCTTCCGGCTCGTGTTCACGCAGCCGGTCGACGAGCCCAGTGTCGTCACGGCGAGCTTCGCGGTGCGGTCGTGGACCTACGACCACCACGAGGCCTACGGCTGCCCGCCGCGCGACGTGCGCGAGCACGCGGTGGCGGCGGTGGCGCGCGCCGCCGACGGCCGCTCGGTCGAAGTCTCGTTCGCGGCTGGTGAGCTCGCGAACTGCCGCGTCTACGAACTGAAGTGCGCCGGCGTGCGCGGCCCGACCGGTCAGGGCCCCTGGCACGGCGTGGGCTGGTACACGCGCAACCAGGCTCCGTGAATCAGCGGTGCCCGGCCGCAAGCGCCCGGACCGCGGCAGCGAACAGCGCGACGCCGAAGCCGGTGCCGCGGTCGGCGCGGAACGCCGGGTAGGCGAGGTCGACGTGGCCCCAGCGGACCTTGGCGCCGTCGAGGTGCCAGTGCACGAACTCGGCTGCGCAGCTGACCTGCGCGTTGCTGCGGTTCTTCACCGAGTTGCGCATGTCGGCCACCGGGCTCGTGAACTCGGAACGGTAGAACTCGGGCGCGAACGGCAGCGGCCAGCAGAGGTCGCCGGTGGCGCGTCCGGCCGTGAGCAGCGCCTGCTCGATGCCGTCGTCGTTGCTGATCACCGCGGCGTGCAGATCGCCGGTGGCGACGCCCTGGGCACCCGTCAACGTCGCCGCGTCGAGCACGATCGTGGCCCCGAGCTCGCGCGCCGCGTAGCTGCAGCCGTCGGCGAGCAGCAGGCGCCCTTCGGCGTCGGTGTTGTTGATCTCGACGGTCTTGCCCGAATGGAGCACGAGCACGTCGTCGGGCTTGTAGGCGGCGGGACCGATCGCGTTCTCGGCCATGCACAGCACCAACGACAGACGGCACGGCAGGCGGTTCGCGGCCAGTGCGGCGAACGCGCCGAGCATCGCCGCCGCACCGCCCATGTCGGCCTTCATCGTCTCCATCGCGCCGCGCGCCTTCAGGTGCAGGCCGCCGGTGTCGTAGGTGATGCCCTTGCCGACCAGGGCGATGTGGAGACCGCGCGGTGGACCGGCCTGCGCGATCAACACCCGCGGTTCGCTGCGGGCGCAACGGCCGACCGCGTGCACGCCGCCGAGCTTTGCGCGCAGCAGCGCCTGGCCCCGGATCTCGCGCACGCGCACGCCGCGCAGCGTGCGCAGCATCGCCGTCGCCTTCGCGGCGAAGGCGGCAGGGTCGAGGTCGCTCGGCGGCAGGTCGACCAGTTCGGCGGCGTCGCGCGCGCGCAGCACGATCGTGCGGTCCGCGGCCGCGAGTCGCACCGGGTCGCCGTTGCTGCGCACCAGCGCGATCTGCAGCCGGCCCGGCGTGCGCCGGCCGCTCTTGCCCGACCACGTCGGCAGCGCGCGGCCGATCGCGTTCGCCGCGGCGAGCGCGTGCGCTTCGTCGTCGAGCACGACCAGCACGGCGGCGTTCTTCGTCGCGGCGATGCCGCTGCCGGCGACGAGGCGGCGGATGCCCTCGGCGCGCGACGGCGCGGCGTGGCGCGAGACGTCGTCGGGCAGCGCGCCGACGGTGAGGCGTTTGCCGGCGGGAGTGCGCGAGGTCGCAGCACCACCGAGCAGGCCGGGTGTCGCTTCGACGCCGAGTTGCAACGCGAGCGCCGTGACGTCGCGCGGCAACCAATGCGCCAGGGCCGTCGCCAGCCGGGTGCGGGGGCCGAACGCGCCCTTCCTGGCGATCACCAGCAGGTGGTCGGTCGAAGCGAGGGAAGTGGTACGGTCCGCGAACGAGAACTGCATCGGCGCAGGCTACCGAGGCGTGCCCGCGAACGCCGCCCGGATACGGACGGCGCGCGCCAGGCCGTCGCGCGACTGCAGCAGCTTCTGCCGCACGTCGGCGGCGAGTTCCTGCGTGCGCAGGAAGTCGTCGACGATCGCCAGCGCCTCTGGCGAGGAGTGCCCGTTCACGAACGCGTCGAGCCAGGCGGGCATGAAGAAGATGCGGCGGTTCTGCTTCACCCAGTCGACACGTTCGAGCGCCTGCCGCAGGTATGGCAGCGTCAGCGCGTGTTGCCGCGGCCAGTGGAACCACGACAGGCTGTCCTGGGTCCACTGTTCGGGCGGCGCGCCGAGTTCGAGGTAGCGACGCCAGTAGTCGGCCTTCGCTGCCGCCTCGGGCGTGGCGGCGCGGGCAAGGAACGCCTCCTTGCCGACGTCGTCGCCGGCGAAGCGCCGGTCGAGCACGGCGAACGCGTCGCCGGCTGCGCCGGCGGCCAGCAGTGCGGCAGCGGCGAGGAAGGCGTCCTGCCGCCCCGCCTCGAGTCCGACGGGCAGATCCTTGCCGTGCACGGCGGCGCGGCACAGCTCGAGCACGCGTGGATCGGTGCTGCCGCGGGCGAGGAAGCGGAACGTCGCGAGCTCGCGACCGCTGCCGGCCTCGCTGCGCAACTGGCCGAGCAACCGCTCGGTCGCGCGGGCGCGCAGCGGCGCGGCCCGTTCCTCGGGCAGCCAGCGCGCGAGGCAGTTGCCGAGCAGGTCCAGCAACCAACCGTGCGTATCGGCATCGCGTTCCGAAGCGAGCAGCGACAGCAGCAGGTCGGCGAAGCGCTCTGGGTCGAGTTCGGCCTCGCGCACGGACTCGTGCAGGGCCGTCGTCGCCATCGCCCGCACCTGCGGGTCGCCGAGGTGCTTGGTCCGTTCGAGCAGCCAGTCCCGGCTCTGCGGGTCCGGCACGAACTGGCCGTAGGCGACGTCGCGCGGGTTGGCCAGCACGGCGAGCGGTGCAGGTTTGCCGACGAGGTCGGGTAGCGGCGTGCGTTCGGCGTCGCTGCGCACCGCGACCGTGCGCGTCGTGCCGTCGGCTTCGAACACGAGCAGCTCGACGTCGAGCGGCCACGCGCCATCGCCGCCGATTGCGCGCTGGCCCAGCGTTGCCTCGCGGACGACGCCCGCGGCGTCGGCACGCCACTCGACGCGCACCTGCGGCATCGATGGCGCCAGCAGCCAGCGTTCGGTCCAGCGGCCGAGGTCGGTGCGCGCGGCGTCCTGCAGGGCCGCGGCGAGATCGCGCCACTCGGCGCTGCCGAACGCATGGCGCTCGAGGAAGCGCTGCAGCCCGGTGCGGAACACGTCGGCGCCGAGCCGTTCGTACAGCGAACGCAGCACCGCCGGAGCCTTGTTGTAGACGATCGCGCCGTAGGCCGACTTCGCGTCGGCGAGGTTCTGCAGCTCCTGGAACACCGGCGTCGTGCCCGGCGTGCCGTCGACCTCGTAGGCGCGCGGCTTGACGCGCTGGCCGAACCGCAGCCACGCGCGCTGCTCGGGCTCGAGCGCTTCGAGCGCCTGGTAGCCGACGAACGTCGCGAAGCCCTCCTTGAGCCACAGGTCGTCGAACCACTTCATCGTGACCAGGTTGCCGAACCACTGGTGCGCGAGTTCGTGGTAGATGAGCGTGCTGCGGCGGACCCGTTCGGCCGCGGTCGGCGCGTGGTCGAAGACCAGCGCTTGCTCGCGGTAGAAGATCGCGCCGGCATGCTCCATGCCGCCGTACGGGAAGCCCGGCAGCAATACGAAGTCGAGCTTGTCGAACGGGTAGGCCACGCCGAAGCGCTCCTGCAGCCACCGCAGGCCGTCGCGGTGCAGGCGCACGAGCGTGTCGAGGTCGGCGTGCCGCAGTTGCGAGTCGCGCAGCAGGATGCGCATCGGCTCGCGCGAGGTGATGCCGGCCGCTTCGGGCTGCGGCGCCTGCCGTTCGGCGAACGGGCCGCAGGCGAACGCGGCGAGGTAGGTCGGCAGCGGCTTCGTCGGCGCGAACGCCCAGAACGCGCCGGCGACGTCGCGAGGCGGCGCGGCATTGGCGATGCGTGCGGTGTTGGCGACCGCGGTCCACTCGCGCGGCAGGTCGAGTTCGAACCGGAACGTCGCGCGCAGGTCGGGCTGGTCGAAGCACGGATACAGACGGTGCGCGTCCGCCGGCACGACCAGCGTGTACCAGTACTCGCGCCCGTCGGCGGGGTCGCGGTAGACGGTGAGCGGGGTGCCGGTCGCAGCGACCGGCGAGCGGAACGTTGCCGCGAACGTGTTGCGGTCGCCAGCCAGCGCCGCGGCCGGGATCACGACGTGGTTGTCGACGCGCCGGACGTCTGCGGCCCTGCCGTTCACGGTGACGTCGCCCAGCGCCGTGCCCGCGAAGTCGAGCACGAGCGCCGTCGCCGGCGGTTGCGGCGGCAGCGAGAACACGACGGTTGCCGTGCCGGTGACTTCCGGCGCGCCGGGCGTGATGCGGAACCGCAGGTGGTACTCGACGTCGCGCACCAGCGCCGCGCGTTCGCGGGCCAGGGCCCGGTCGATGCCGGGTGCAGGGTCCTGCGGGAGCGACACGGCCATCAGCAGCGCGAGCATCGGTAGGTCAGCAGCGTGGAGCCCACGCCGCGTGCAAGGAGCCGAGCGTGATCGCCGCATGCGCGGCGTGCCACGTCGGCCGGCCACTCTCGAACAGGATCGCCTGCGGCGACTCGTGGCGCACGCCGCACCGTTCCGCGAGTCCGCGGGCGACGGCGCGGTCGGCGATCACGTCGACGAACAGCGTCGGTACGTCGGGCAACTCGCGACGGAACGCGTCGTACTGCTCGCGCGCCGCAGCGCTGACCGGACACGCCGGACTGTGCTTGAACAGCAGCACGCGCGGCTGCCGCAGCGCCTGGTCGAACGCGGCGAGGTCGTGCAGGACGGTCTCCGGCATGGCGCGACTACACGAAACGTCGCCCCGGTGCGCAAGCCGTGATGCGGCAGGTCCGCCTCCCGGTAGCCTGCCGGCGTGCTTCGCCTCCTCGCCCTCGTTCTGTGCGCGTTCGTCGCTGGCTGCCGCGTCGCTCCGTTCCCGCCGGCCGCCTACACGTTCGTCCAGCTGAAGACCGGCACCAAGACCGATCTCACGCCCGACGAGCAGCGTGCCGTCTTCGGCGGCCACTTCGCGAACATGGAGCGGCTCGCGCGCGAAGGGAAGCTGCTGGTCGCCGGTCCCTACGGGCGGCAGCGCAGCGAGGACTCGCTGCGCGGCATCTTCGTGCTGGCCGCCGCGGACGTCGACGAGGCCCGCGTGTGGGCCGAGACCGATCCGGGGGTCGTCGCCGGGGTGTTCCGGCTCGAGCTGGCGTCATTGGCGACGCGCGCGGCCTTGCGCGAACAGCTCGCTGCGGATCTGGCGCGCGAGGACGCGGTCAAGGCGAGCGGCCGCACGCCGTCCCCCGGCGAAGGTGGGCGCGGCTACGTACTGCTGACGGTCGCGGACGCGAACGCGGCCGCGGCGGCGTTGAAGGATCACGGATCCGTGCTGCTGCTCGGCTGCCTCGACGGCCAGCGCGGGCTGGCGCTGCTCGACGCGAAGGACCTCGCGGCCGCGGAGGAACTGCTGGCGCCGCTCGCGCCGCAGCTGGGCGCGTTCACGCTCGACGAGTGGTTCGGCAGCGGGTTGCTGGTCGATCTGCCGTTGCGCGGCTTGTAGTGACGGCGCGGGCGATCGGCCGCGGTCGCACGTCGTGACGTTCAGTCGGCGGCGAACACGTCGTCGAGGCTCGCCGCGCGCACCACGCGCACGGCCCAGCGACGCAGGGTGTCGGCATCGGCTTCGGCGAGTCGCGCACGAATGGCGACTGGCATCGTCCCGAAGCGTGCGGCGAGCTGCTGCTCGAGAACCTCGCGCAGCGCGTGCTGCATCCCCTGCTGCCGCCCCTTCTCCAGTCCACGTTCCTCGCCCATCTCGAGCAGCCAGTCGAGCATCGAGCGGACTTCACCCGGGTCTTCGTGGATCTTGGTCATGGCGGTGTGGAACGTCTCACGCGAACAGGATTGGCCGGCAGTGTACCAGGAGGCGAGCGCGACGAGCACCGACCGGCCCCGTCGCTCGTGCAGCAGTTCGGCGAGCAGATGCCGCCAGCCGTGGATTGCGGTGGCGGCGCGATCGGGTGCGGCCCGCCGCAGCAGTTGCAGGAACCGCAGCGTCAGGCCGGCGGCGGCCGAGAGCTGCAGCGCCTCCAACCGGTCTGGGCCGAGTCGCGCCAGATCGAGCAGAACGAACGGTAGCCGCAGTTGCCGCCGTCGCAGGGACCGGCGCAGGTCCGGTGCCGCGGCGGTCAGGTCGACGAGTTCGAGCACGTCGCGCGGCGCGCGCCACGGCCGCTCGCCGTGGTAGACGACGAACGGCAGGACCGGCGGCAGCGTCGTCGCCTGCGGGTGCTCCGCCTGCCAGCGATCGTGCACGCGCACGACGTAGCGGGCGAGCTGCAGCGCCGTGAAGCGGTCGGACTGCGACTTGTGCTCGCAGAGCACGTAGAGCAACGCGTCGGCGCTGCCGATGCGCGCCGTGAACAGCAGGTCGCTGCGCCGCTCCGCGAGCTCGGCGTCGACGAACGTCACGTCCTGCCGCTGCAGGCTCGTGCGGTCGATCGCCGCTGCTACGGCCGGTGGCAGGCCGATGGCCAGCAGTTCGGCCATGCGGTCGCCCTCGCCGAAGACGAAGCGGAACAGCTCGTCGTGCGAGCGGATCGGTTCCATGCACGGCAATGGGGCAGCACCGACGCGATCGGTGGCACTTCACCGCGAAAAACCCTGCCGGCCGCCGGCCGCGACTCAGGGAATCACGCGCACGCCGCCCTGCGCATTGCCGACGACGATGCGTCCGGCCATGCCGACGAACAGGCCGTGGTCGACGACGCCCGGCACGGCGTCGAGCGTGCGCTGCAGCGCCGCGGGATCGGCGATGCCCGGGTAGCGGCAGTCGAGCACGAAGTTGCCGTTGTCGCTGACGAACGGCGCGCCGTTCTTCTCGCGGCGGTGCGGTGAGCAGCCGGTTGCGGCGACACGCGCTGCCGTGTGCTGCCAGCCGAACGGCACGACTTCTACCGGCAGCAGGAACGCGCGACCGAGCTGCGGGACCATCTTCGACTCGTCGACGATCACGACGAGTTCGCGCGCGAGGATCGCGACGAGGCGTTCGCGCAGGTGCGCGCCGCCGCCGCCCTTGATCAGGTTCTTGTGCGGATCCACCTCGTCGGCGCCGTCGATGGCCAGATCCAGGCGCTGCACGTCCTCGATCGGCAGGACCGGGATGCCGAGCTTGCCGGCGAGAGTGGTCGTCGCCTGGCTGGTCGCGACGCCGCGGACGCGCAGTCCCTGCGCCATGCGCGCAGCGAGTCGTTCGAGCACGAACGCGAACGTCGAGCCGGTGCCGAAGCCGATCGTGCTGCCGTCGGGAACGAGATCCGCGGCGGCGAACGCGGCGGCGCGCTTGCTGGCGTTCTGGTCGGTCATGGCGCGAACGTAGGAGCCGCCGGCGAAACCTCAAGCGCGCGTTCGCAGCGCCCTCGCTACGCTCCGCGCCGCCCGTATGCGTTCCCGCCCCGAACTGCCGCTGCCCGTCCAGGCCGGCTACGCGACCGCCGACATCGGGCTCAATGCCGTCGAGACGCTGCTGCGGCTCTACGTGCTCGTCTTCTACACCGACGTCGTCGGCCTCGACGCGATGCTCGCCAGCGTCGCCGCGGCGATCGCGATCGTGTGGGACGCCGTGACCGACCCGGTCATGGGCGTGATCAGCGACCGCACGCGCCATCGCTTCGGCGGTCGCCGCGGCTGGCTGCCGCTCGGCGGCGCGCTGCTCGGGCTCGGCATGCTCGCCGTGTTCTGGCCGCCGTCGTTCGACGGCCAGGCGGCGAAGTTCGGCTGGCTGCTGCTCGCCTACTGTTTCCTCAACACCGGCATGACGGTGCTGAGCGTGCCGTACATGGCGATGGCCGGCGAGATGACGGAACATCCGCCGGTACGGCTGACGTTGTTCGGCTGGCGCTTCGTGTTCGCGAACGTCGGCGCGCTGCTGGCGGCGGTGTTGCCGCGTGTGTTCCTGGCCGAAGGCGCGACGACGGCGTCGTCGATGCCCGCCGTCAGCGCCGCCGCTGCCGCGCTGGCGGTGGGGACCGCGTTGGTGAGTTGGGCGGCGACCGCGCGCGTCCGCTTCCTGACCCCGCCGCTGCCGCGACAGCCGATGGCGAGCGCGTTCGCGGCGCCGTTCGCCTGCCCGTCGTTCCGGCCGCTGCTCGGCGCCTACGTGGTGGCGAACACCGGCATCGGCGTGAACGCCGCCGCGTTCTTCTACTACTACCAGCACGTGCTCGAGCTGCCGGAGACCGCGACGCTGAACGTGCTCGCCGTGTTCATGGTGGTGTTCACGGCGTCGATCGGTGGTTGGGTGTGGCTCGGCAAGCGCTTCGGCAAGCAACGGCCGCTGGTGGTGGGGGCGGCGGTTCTGGGTGTCGGCACCACCGCGCTCTACGTGGCGGCGCCGGCCGGGGCCTACACGATGGTGATGGCGTGCGGCGCCGTCGGCCTCGGCAGCTTCGTCGGCTGCATCGTGCTGATCGATGCGATGCTCACCGACGTCATCGACCACGACTGGCTGCGCACGCGGCAACTGCGCTCGGGCCTGTTCTTCGGCGTGTGGCGCTTCGCCGGCAAGCTGGCGCGCGCCCTGTCGGTGGTCGTCGTCGGCGTCGTGATCGACGCTGCGGGCTTCGTCGAGGGTGGCTCCGCGCAACCCGCGTCGGTCGACACGGCGCTGGTCGTCTTGTTCGGCCCGGGCGTGGGCGGCTTCTTCCTGCTCACGGCGTGGATCCTGGGACGCTACCGCTTCGACGATCGCGCCCAGACCCGCGTTCGTGCGCTGCTCGTGCGGCGGACGATGCGCGATGGTTGAGCAACGTTCGCTTGCCGCCGCGCGGCGGCCGGGCAGCATGCCGCCATGCGCTGGCCGCCTGCGTCACTCGTGCCGCACTACCTCGTCCTGCAGGCGGTGACGATCGCCGTGTGGTGGCTCGTGATGTGGCTCGTGCCGGCGGCGCGGGCGCCGTTCGTCGTCGCCGGGTTGCCGGACAGCACGTTGTTCGCGTTTGTGGTCCCCGACGTGTTGGTTCTCGTCGTCGGTTCCCTGCTCGCCGCCAAGGCAGTGCGTGCGCAGGACGAACGGGCGCGCCCGCTGCTGTGGTTGCTGCTCGGCGCCGTCGGGTACGCGACGTTGTGGTGCATCGGGACCAACATCGCTTCAGGGTCCGGCTTCTGGTCGACGGCGGTGATGACGCCGGCGTGCGTCGCGATGGGTTGGGCCGTCGCACGGTGCGAGCCGCGGCGATGAGGATGTTTCGCGTCGCGCGCGAGGCGAGCACGGCGCGTCACGTCGCGAACACGCTGCTGCAGACCGCCGTGTTCTGGAGCCTGTTCCTGTGGCTGCTGCCGGCCGTCGTCGCCGCGTGTGGCCGCGCGCTCGACGTGCCGCCACTCGGCCTTGGCCCGGGCCACCCGCTGGCGATCGCGCTGTTCGTCGCGGCGAGCGCGCTCGGGCTCACGTGCGGCATCTGGATGGCCGTTCGCGGCAAGGGCACGCCGCTGCCGCTGTGCGCGGCGCGCGAGTTCGTCGTCTCGGGGCCGTACCGGTGGGTGCGCAATCCGATGGCGATCGCCGGGATCACGCAGGGGATCGCGGTGGGACTGTGGCGCGACGACGTACTGGTCGTGCACTACGCGCTCGCGGGCGCGCTGCTATGGCACTTCGTGGCGCGACCGCCGGAGGAACGCGATCTCGAAGCCCGCTTCGGGGAGTCGTTCGTGGCGTACCGCAATCGCGTCGGGATCTGGCTGCCGTTGCTGCCGCGTTCGGTCGGACGCGCGGTCGCGGTCGCGTTGGGCGCGCTGGCCCTGGCGGCACCGTTCGCAGTCGGCGACGGCTCGGCCGCGTCGCTGTGGCGCGTGAGTACGTTCGTCGCGACGGCCGGACTGCTTCTGCTGGTGCTCGTGCGGCACTGGCGTCGGTGAACTGGCAGGGGGGGCGCGCCCGCGACCCCTTCCGGCCTGGCGCAGTCGGGGCCGTTGACGGGTCGCCTGCGCTGGCCGATCCTCCGGCGACCTCGTTCCGGACCGCCCATGCTGCATCGCCTCCTGCTCGTCGGCGCCGCCTTTGCGGCGGCGCAGTTCCTGCCCGCCCAGACCACCAACACCGAAGCCGGGCCGGTGGCGCCGATGCGCTTGTCCCCGGACGGCACGCGGTTGTTCGTCGCCGACACGCTCGGCGGTCGTCTGGCAGTGTTCGATCTGCGCAACCCGTCGGCGCCGTTCCTGCTGGCCGAGATCCCGTGCGGGCTCGAGCCGGTGTCGGTGCAGGCGCGCACGCGCGACGAGGTGTGGGTCGCCTGCCAGCTCTCCGACAGCGTCGCGATCGTCGACGTCGCCGCCCGGCGCGTCGTCGACACGCTGCGCGTCGTCGATGAGCCGAGCGACATCGTGTTCGCGGGCGGCAAGGCGTTCGTCACCGCCGGGGCGAGCGATCGCGTGAGTGTCTTCGACGCGGTGACGCGAGCTCCGCTCGGCACCGTGTCGATCTTCGGCAAGGACCCGCGGGCGCTGGCCGTGAGCCCCGATGGCACGCGCGTCTACGCCGTCGTGCAGCGCTCGGGGAACGGCACCACGGTGTTGCCGGCAGGCGTGCAGGCGCCGCCGCCGCCGACGAACGGCAGCCTGCCGGCCGCGCCGGCCCAGGGGATCATCGTGCGCGCCGACAACCCGGTCTGGGCGGGGCAGATCCCGTACACGCTGCCCGACCACGACGTGGCGCAGATCAACGTCGCGACGCTCGCCGTGACGCGCTACTTCCAGGCGGTCGGCACGACGAACACGGGCATCGCCGTGCATCCGACGACGGGCGACCTGTGGGTCGCCAACATCGAGGCGCGCAATCTCGTGCGCTTCGAACCGAACCTGCGCGGGCACGCGATCGACAGCCGGTTGACGCGCATCACCACCGGTGTGACGCCGACGGTGACTGCGTTCGACCTCAACGCCGGCATGGACTACACGACGTTGCCCAACCCCGCGGGTCTCGCCGTGGCGCTGGCCGAGCCCTTCGGCGTCGCGATCGATGCGGCTGCGGGCCGCGTCTACGTCGCCGCGCACGGCACCGACCGCATTGGCGTCGTCGACTTCGCCGGCGTCGTGCAGGCGCGCATCGAGATCGGCAGCACGCCGGGATCCACGGTGAACACGCGCCAGAAGCGCGGCCCTCGTGCGCTGGCGCTGCACCCGAGTCTCGGTCGGCTCTACGTCTACAACCGGTTGAGCGACACGCTCGCGGTGGTCGACACGGCGACGCAGACCGTGCTGAGCGAAGCGCCGATCCACACGGTCGACCCGCTGCCGCTGGCGCACCGTGAAGGACGCAAGTTCCTCTACGACGCGAAGCTGGCCGGCAACGGCACGATGTCGTGCGCGTCGTGCCACATCGACGGCGACATCGACGGCATCGCCTGGGACCTCGGCGATCCGAGCGGCAGCATGCAACCGGGGCCGGTGCAGCCGTTCCCGTTCAGCGTCGGCATCACGGCGTTCCACCCGATGAAGGGGCCGATGACCACGCAGACGCTGCGCGGCCTCGCCGGCACCGGCCTGCTGCACTGGCGCGGCGACCGCAGCAACTTCCAGGCGTTCAACGGCGCCTTCGCGTCGCTGCTCGGTGGCACCACGCTGGCGCCCGCGGACATGAACGACTACGCGGCGTACGTGCTGACCCTGGCGCATCCGCCGAACCCCAACCAACTGCTCGATCGTTCGCTGCGCACGCTGCCTGCGAACAACAACGAGTCGGCGGGCCGCGCGGCGTTCCTGCAGAACATCACGACGTTCCCGATCCCGGGTGGCGCCAGCTGCAACACCTGCCACACCCTGCCGACCGGCACCAACGGCCTGGTCGTCAACGGCAACGTGCTGCAGGAACCGCAGCAGATGAAGGTGCCGCAGCTGCGCAACATGTACCGCAAGGTCGGCTTCCAGCGCACGGCGGCGCCGCAGAAGAGCGGCTTCGGTTTCACCCACGACGGCGCGATCGACACCATCGCGACGTTCCTCGCGTTGCCGGTGTTCAACCCGTGGCCGTCGGGCACCAAGGACGACCTCGTCACCTTCCTGCAAGCGGCGGACACCGGTACGGCGCCGTTGGTCGGCTACCAGTTCGTGCTGCGCCAGGCGAACGCGACGTCGCCGCAACTGGCCGCGGACCTCACGCTGGCGACGACGCGCGCCGGAGCAGGGGACATCGATCTGACGGCGCACGGCGTCGTCGATGGCGTGCCCACGGGACTGCTCTACGTCTCCGGCAGTGGCCAGTTCGTCACCGACCGCACTGGCTTTGGTCCGTTCACGCAGGCGCAGCTCCTGAGCAAGGCGCAGGCAGGCAATGCTGCGCTCGCGTTCACCGCAGTGAACCCTGGTGCCGGAACGCGCTGGGCGCGCGATCGCGACGGCGATGGCTTCTGGAACGGCGACGAGGAGGCCCTCGTCTACGGTGCGCCGACGCCGGGCTGCGCGGGGGCGTCGTCGCTCGGCGCCAACTCCGAGGCGCGCGTCGGCAACCGGCGGTTCGGCTACGTGATGGGCAACACGCCGCCGTCGGCAGCCGGACTGATCGGGCTGGCGCTCGGCTCCGGGTCGCTGCCGGTGTTCGGGATCACGGTGCTGGTCGATCCGGCGACGGTGGCGGTGATCAACATCGGCAGCGACGCCTTCGGCACGGCCGTGCACCCGTTCGGGCTGCCGCCGTCCCCGGGCCTCGTCGGCATCGCGGTCTACGCCCAGGCGGTGTGGATGGACCCGTGCGGCAGCGAGTCGCTGAGCTCGAGTGCGGGGTTGTCGTTCACGGTTCGGCCGTGACCGGACGCCCGGTCGCCACCGGGCTCGGCAACGCGTCGATGGTGCTCGGCATCGCGACGACGGTGGGTGCCGCGTTCGTCTGGCTGCTCGCCGAAGGCATGAGTCGCGAAGCACTGGGCCGCGGCATCGAGAGCGACGGCCAGGCCGGGCCGTCGGTGTTCGGCGCCGTAGGCTGCGTCAGTGCGCTGTTCGTCGCGATCGGCCTCGCGGGCCTCGGGCTCGGGGCGCTGGGGCTGTCGCGCTCGGGACGAGGGAACGTGCCCGCCGTGGTCGGGTGTGGACTGTGCGGCGTGTGGCTCCTGGTCGGCGCGATCGTGCTGCTGCTGCGAGCATGAAGCGGATCGCGCCCGGTTGGCGGGCACAGCGTTGGCTCTTGTCGTCGTGCCGTGGCCGGCGACACTGCGGCGACCATGCTCGCTGTCCGCGCCCTGCTCGTCGTGTTCGCCGCTGCGCTGCCCGCCCAGCAGCTCGCGTTCGCCCGGAACGACAATCCCTCGTACGGCAGCTACGCCGTCGGTTGGCCGGTGAGCGTGGTCGGCTTCCGCTTCACGGCGACCGTGCCCGTGCTCGCCGCCGCCCAGGTCTTCACCGGCAACCAGCCGCCGGCGCTGCACACGCTCGAGATCCGCACGCGCAACACGACGACCGGCCTGCCCGACCAGCTGGTCGGCAGTCCGGGACAATGGTCGACGACGCACACGCGCTGCTTCCAGGGTGCTGCATTCGCGCAGCCCGCGGTCCTCACCGTCGGCGCCGACTACTTCCTGGTCTGGCGCGTGCAGGGCATGTTCCACCAGCACTCGGTCAGCGCCGACACCGAACCGGCGAACGTGCCGGTCGAGGTGCGCGTGAGCGACGGCAACAGCTGGCACGCACAAGCGTCGCTGCCGGCGAAGTTCCGCCTGTTCGCGCCGTACGCCGCGGGCACGACGCTCACCTACGGCACCGGCAAGGCCGGCCAGTACGGGGTGCCGACCATCGGCCTGCACGGCTGGCCCGCGCGCGGCAGCCCGATCGACGTCTGGCTCGGTAGTGCGGCGCGCAACGTGCCCGCGGCGCTCGTGGTCGGCACGCCGATCCCGGGAGGCCTGCCGCTCGGCATCGCCGACCTCTGGGTGACGATGGACGTGCTGGTGAACGTGACCACGAAGTCGCAGCAGAATCCGACCTCGGGCGGCCTCGGCTACACGGTGTTCGTGCCGAACGTGCCGAGCGCGGTCGGCTTCCCGCTGTCGTTCCAGTGGGGCGTGATCGATCCGCTGGCGGTCGATGGCTTGAGCCACAGCGGCGCCGCGACCGCGATCATCAACTGACGTCGTGTGGCTTCGGCGCCTGCGCACCGAAGCCTGGCGTGGCGGTCTCGCCGACCGCTGGATGCGATCCGCCTAGGTGTTGCCGATGCGCAGGTCGAGTCCGTTCGACACGATGACTCCGAGGGCGTTGTAGCCTGGGTCCAAGGCGAGGCTCTGCGAGAGCACCTGCACACCCAGGAAGGTCGGCCCCGGCGGAATGGGCAGCGTGATCTGGCCGGTGTTCGCACTCGGCACCCAGTAGAGAACGGCGACCATGTCGACGTACTGGCGGCAGTTCGGCATGCCGAGGAAGTCGAGCGGCAGGCCACCCGGCGGCCCGGTGAACGCGAGCACCGTGGCTCCGAGCGAGCAGGCGGGCGGCGTGATGCCGGTTTGCAGCACCACGGAAGTCCCGGCGATCGGGCGCGACAACGCCTGGTGTTGCAGCGGCGGCCGCGCGGCGCCGAGTACCAGCGACTGGGCGCTGAGATCGCTGCTTCCTGGATCCGGGGCGATCACGCCCAGGTTTGTACCGACCAGGTGTTCGTACCAGAGGGACGGGCAAGAGACATAGCGGTACTCGATGTCGCCGGTTGCGGCGATCGCCAACTGGAACGTTGCGGTCTGCGAGGGCTGACCGTAGGCCTGAATCGACTGCCAGGTGACGTAGACGACCTGCGCCGATGCGTCGATGTCGCAGTGGATCGAGCCGCTGCCGGAACCGGTGCTCGGATCCCAGTCCCCGAACAGCGGACAGAATTGGGCATCGTAGAGAAGGTGCGACACGGCACCGTAGTAGGCGACGTAGCCGTTTGGAGGTGGCGCCGCCGAGAACACCCGTCCGTTCGACGAGACGTAGATCTGCTGGAACGAGCCGAACGGGGCCGGGACGGCGAACGGCAGGACGATCGCCCCGCTGACCTGGTCGTCGGTGAGGGCGAGCGGCGCCGATGTCGGTGTGTGGAATGCCGGCGCGCCCGGTTGGTGGGAGACAGCGTAGGTGGCGCCGGAGAAGTCGAAGTGCAGGGTCGACTGATCGAGGTCCCAAAGGGCCTGGTTGGGGAAGTGCTCATAGGCGATCTCGGTGACTTGCCCGCAACCGCTGCCGAAGCTCGTCGCCAACGCCAACGTACCGCCACCCGTGGCGGGGCAACCCCATTGCGCGAGATTGCTGCTTGGTTGTTGGTCGGCGGTGACGAACAAGCCGCCCACGACCACCCTGTCAGGCTGAAGGGCGAGGAGCGTGTTCACCACGCCTGGATAACCTACGCCTTGAACGCCGTTGCCCATGGGGTGCCACGACGAGCCATCCCACCGGGCGGTCTTGTTCGCCGGCAGGCCGCCGGCTGCGGAGAATTCCCCGCCGACGATCAGGTGGCCATTGCCGAGTTCGACCACCGCCTTCACGTGCGAGCCCGGGTCTGCCTGGATCCCCGAGCCGAGGGGACTCCAGGCAGTGCCATTCCAGCGCGCGATGAGACTGCCCGGCGACGTGAACCAACCACCGACAACCAAGTCGCCGTTGGCGAGCCCCGTCATGCACATCACGTCGGTGATGCCGGGTCCGAGCGGTGCCCAGGTTGTTCCGTTCCATCGAGCGATGCCGTTCGCGGGGTTGCCGCCGGCCTGATTGAACCGGCCGGCCACGATGAGGTCCCCGTTCGACATTACGGCCATGGCGTCAACTCGGGGCGGAGTGAACGGTGACCCCATAGGGACATAGTTGAGTCCGCTACCCAGTGGGGCCCACGCCGAGCCGTTCCAGCGTGCGACGTGATTGCAGGCGACGCCGTTCACCGACGTGAAGGAACCGCCGACGACTACGTCGCCATTGGGCATGACCACCAACTTGGAGATGGTGGCACCGAACCATGGGGACACGGTGAGGGTAGTCGGAATCTGGACCCAGCTACCGCTCCAGGAGTAGCGATAGAATGAGGAGAATCCCGTCGCGACAAGGTCGCCGTTTGGCAACACCCCCAGGTCGTTGAACCCCTGCGCCGGGAAGCTGGTCCAGCCGGAGCCGTCGTGGCGAGCGCCGCCAGGCGCCGCGATCCCGCCGATCGACTGGAAGTCCCCGATAGCCACGTAACCAGTATTGGTGCGAACGAGTTTCTTGATCTCGCCATCGCAGCCAGTGCCGGTCGGCTGCCAGGACGTGCCGTTCCATAGGGCAACGCTTCGGGCAGGGCTCCCGCCGGCACTGCCGAAGTTGCCGACCGCCATCAGGGAACCCGACGGGAGCGATGCAATCTCGAGGACGCCGTCGCCGAAGCCGCCTGCGCCGATGCCCGACCCGAACGGGGTCCAGGTGGTGCCGGTCCATCGGGCGATGTTCACAGCCGGCACGCCGCCGATCGATGGAAACTGCCCACCCACAACCAGCTGGCCTTGGTGCAGACCGAGGCAGGAGATGTAACCGTTCGCAGCGCCGCCGAACGCCGACCAGTTGACGCCGTCCCAGCGGGCGAGACCGGGTGCTGGCTGACCGCCTGCCGTTGTGAATGCGCCGCACACGACGAGGTCGCCATTGGGCAACACGATCGCATCAACGACATCGTTGTCGAGCCCGGTGCCGAGGGGCGCCCACGAACTGCCGTTCCAGCGGGCAACCCGGTTGGCCAGCTGGCCGTTCATCGAAGTGAATCGGCCGGCGGCGATCACGTCCCCGTTGGGCATCAACGCCAGCTTGTAGACCCAGTCGTCGGCGCCGAGGCCCATCGAGGACCACGACGTGCCATTCCAGAGAGCGAGATTGCTCACCGGCAAGGTGCCGGCCATGGTCAGGTAGCCGCCGACCATCAGGTCGCCGTTCGGCAGGGACAGCACGGTGTTGACGTGGCCGTTCGGGTCCACGCCGCCGCCCACTGAGGCCCACCAGAATCCGTTCCAGCGAGCAAGCTTGTTGCAGACGGCGTTTCCGGCGTTCAGGAAGTTGCCGCCGGCAATCAGATCGCCGTTCGGGGCCAGCGCCAACGCGTAGCACCCATAGCCGTCGAACCCCGTGCCGAGGCCATGCCAAGCCGTGCCGTCCCATCGAGCGATGTCTCGCGTCGCGTGGGCAGCGCCGGCGAACGTGCCACCGACGACCACATCGCCGTTCGGCAGGACCAGTGTCGCGGAACCCCAACCGTTGATTCCGGGATACGCCTCACCAGGAAGCCACAACGTGCACTGAGCAACGGCATTGCCAGGGAGGAGGGCCGACGCCATCAAGGCGCAGAGGACAGAGGTGGCCAACGCAGGATTTCGCATGGTCGTGACGAGTAGGGAGGTAGGGGGAAGTGGCGCTGGACCTGGGTGTCCCCGATGTCGCCCACCTTACGTGCTTGCTCGGATTCTCACCGGCCGGTGATCGCCCGGGCAGCGCGGCAGCCGCGTTCGTGCGACGGCGCGTCGATCTGTTCCTTTGCCGGCCACCACGACATCGCTTCCCGGGCTGTGCCGGTGAACGACCCGCCCCGGATGCCACGCTGGGACTCCAACCCGGGGGTCTGCTCGCCGTCGCCGGGAGCGAAGCTGCGGTCCGGCGCAACGCTGCCGTCCCGGCACCACTCCCGCACGTTGCCGTGCATTTCGTGGAGGCCGAATGCATTGGCCGGAAACGACCCGACTGAGGCGTGGATCACGAAGCCGTCGTCGTCGTCGAACGGCTCGGCCGGCCAGTTGTAGCCGCCGGCCGCCACCACTTCCTTGGCATGGCCGTCGAGCAGATTGACTCGGCCGGCCAGGGCGGAGACCGCATCGCCCCACGCCCAGGACCACGACGAACCGGCGCGGCACCCGTGCTCCCACTGGGCTTCGGTCGGCAGGACCAGCCCATGCCGACGCAGCAGCGCATCGCACGCGGTCCACGGCACGTATTCGACGGGATGCGCCAGCGTCACTCCCGTGGCGCGCGGTTCGGGCTGCGCGCCGAGCGCGTAGAAGCACGACCATGGACGCCCGGCGAGGCGCTGCCATTGACCCTGCGTCAGTTCGTGGCGGGCCAGGAAGAACGGCGCCAACTCGACGCGGTAGACGTCGACCTCTGGCGGGCAATCGGCGACGAAGTGGGGCGCCGCCTGGTCCTTGCCCTGGGCTCCGAACCACGTCGTGCCGCCGGGCAACAACACGAACACGATGCCAGTCGTCTCGTCGACGGCGAACGTCCCGTCGTCGCGTCGTCGCGGCAGCGGCAGATCGATCGGGTCGCGTCCACTCGTTGCGTCCCACGCCGAACGCAAGTCGTAGAACTCCCAGAGACCGGTCGCCGGGTTCATGCCCAGCGGCACCAGGCCCTCTTGCGGGGTCAGGTCGAACGGGCTCGCGGCGTAGAGCCGGCTCGCCGTGACTCCGTCGGCGGCGCGGATCGCGGCCCTGGCGGCCTCCCAGGTCGCCGGCGCGTTCGGATGGGCCGCGGTCGCGGCGGCGATCCGTGCGGCCCAATGTTCGGCGCGGGTCACTTCGGCGACCGTGGTCGCTTCGAACGTCGCCAGTTCGGTGAGGTGCCGCTGCAGCGCTTCGACCAGGAAGGCCCGCGTTCCCGGGGCCAGGTCGGCGTCGTCCGGCAACTCGGCCAATGCGGTCTCCACGATCGTGCGCGCGGCGAGCAGCGGCTGTGCGTGTTCCGAACGCCACGACCGCAGCGCTGCCAGATGCGCGCTGTCGGCCGGGTAGATCTGCTCGGCCCGCCGGCGCGCATCGTGCAGCAACTCGACGTTCGCCAGCAGGTCGAAGCGTCGTTGGCTGAGTCGCAGATCGGTCAGGGCCGATGCCGTCTGGTACCAGCCGGTCAATACCGCGATCACGATGGCGGCGAGGGCAGACAGCTGCAGGCGATGCCGGCGCACGAATTTGCGCAGGCGGTACCAGCGGGTCGGTGGCCCGGCGAGGGTCGGCAGCCCGTCGAGATACCGCTGCAGGTCGTCGGCCAGCGCGCTCGCCGACGAGTAGCGCAGTTCCGGGTCCTTGGCCATCGCGCGCAGCACGATCCAGTCGAGGTCACCGCGCAGTTCGCGCTGCAGCGCGGTCACCGAGCGCCGGCGGCGCGCAGCGATGGTCCCGGCCAGGGAGCCGAGGCGGCCGATTGCCGTGCTCGGGCGTTGCAGGTCGAGGTCGTCGGCCCGCAGCCGGCGCGAGCGAAGGTCATTGCGCGCCATGCTCGGATCGGCGAACGGCAGCGTGCCGCAGATCAGTTCGTAGAGCATCGCCCCGAGTGACCAGACGTCGGTGCGAGTGTCGATGGCTGCGCCATCGCCGCGGGCCTGCTCCGGAGACATGTACTCGGGTGTGCCGAGCAGCACGCCGATCTCTGTTCGATCGCCGCCGGTGTCCTCCCTCGCCACGGCGCGCGCGATGCCGAAGTCGATGATCTTGGCGCGCCCTTCGCCGTCCTGGTCGACGACCAAGACGTTGCCGGGCTTGAGATCACGGTGGATGACTCCCTTCTGGTGGGCGTGCTGCACGCCCCGGCACACCTGCAGGAACAGGCGCAACCGGTCCGCCACGGGAAGCTGCCGGGCGTCGCAGTAGCGATCGAGCGGCTGGCCGGGGACCAGTTCCATGGCGAAGAACGGTTGCCCCTGCGCGGTCGTGCCGCAGTCGAACACCTTGGCGATCGCGTCGTGGTCCATGACCGCCAGCGCCTGACGTTCGCGTTCGAAGCGAGCCGCGACCGCTCGGCTGTCGATCTCGGCGCGGATCACCTTGATGGCGACGTGGCGGTGCAGTGGCACCAGCTGTTCGGCTTCGTAGACGACTCCCATGCCGCCCTCGCCGATGCAGCGGTCGATGCGGTAGCCGCGGATCGTCACGTTGGCGGTAGCCGCAGCCGGTTGCATGCGCCGATGCGCTGCCAGGTGGGCCGCGATGGCCTCCCGGTGGGGGCCGGCTCGCTCGAGCAGTGCTGCGAGATCGGCATCGATGCGCTTCGGGTCGCCGAACAAGATCGCCAGCAGCGCGTCCTGCAGCGCGGCGGGCAGCTTCGGCGGATCCGGCGGGGCGTCGTTCGGGTTCACGGTGGCGATCGGCGGTGACGAGGAGGCGATTGGACCAGGGTGTTGGTGGTGCGTCGTTCCTTACGGCCGGCGGGCGCCCCGGCGTGGTGGCATCAGGTCGGCTCCTGGTCGGCGTCTGCCGGCAGTAGTCCAGGGCGGTGCGAGCCGAGTGCGGTGAGCAGCAACCCGAGCTCGTCGCGGAGGTCGTTGGAGTTGCCCACCGTGGTGGCGACTTCTGCCTCGACGTGGTTCCGCAGCCTGGCCCGTGCGCGGAACAGCAGCTGGTGCACGGCATTCGGCAGGCAACCCAGTCGCTCCGCGATCTCGGTGCCGCGCAGTCGTTCTCCCGCTTCGCCGATCCGAGCGCCGAGGCCGTAGAACCAGCGCACCGCTTTGGCTTCGTCGACGTGGTCTGCCTCGAGCCGGGCCAGCGCCAGCTGCAGGATCTGCTCGCCCCACAGGGCAAGGTCCTGGTCTCGTTCCTCCGGCGCTGCGATGTCGCCCTTCAGCGGGGCGGCGGGCGGCTGTTGGTCGCGCAACCAGGCGAGGCCGTAGTTTCGCGTCACGCCGGCGAGGAACGAACGGAACCGGCCGTCGCGGTCGGCGCGGTCGATGGCCCGGGTGCGGAACAGGTAGCCCCAGAACTCCGCGAGGGCGTCCTCGACTTCGTCGCGCCGCAAGCCCACGCGTACGAGCACGGCGCTGATGTACGCGCGGTAACGGTCGACGAACCAGGACCACGCGGCGGCTGCGTCGGCGCCGCGCAGGTTCTCGAGCATGCTCCAGCGGGTCGGATACTCGCGCGGATCGGGCGGCATGGTTCCTTTCGCCGACGCGGCGGACGCTACGTGACGGCCACGTTGCCGTCGAGGCGGCTGTCGTCGTCGGAGCGAAAGGACCGTGGCTCTGCGGTCGGCGCAGCGAACCGCGGCCATTCGAGCCGAGCGGGCGCGCCTACGCGTCCTCGTCGTCGTCGTAGGGGCTCGCGTCGCACGGCGCCCCGCCGCGCGGCTTCACGCCGGCGTCCTTCGCATGCACGTAGGTCGGATCGCCGCGTCGCGAGGGCCGCCCGTTCGCCGCGTCGCGCCGCGCTTGCAACGCCTGCTTCGGCGGGTTGCCGGGGATCAGGCACTGCGGCCCGTCGCCGATCAGGTCCTTGCGCCCCGCGTCGAGCAGCGCCTGCCGCACCACGAACCAGTTCTCCGGCTTGAAGTACTGCATCAGCGCGCGCTGCACTTCGCGGTCCTTCAGCTTCTTCACCGTCTCGACCGGCTGCATCGTCATCGGGTCGAGGCCGGTCCAGTACATGCAGGTCGCGATGTCCATCGGTGCCGGAATGAAGTCCTGCACCTGCCGCGGCCGGTAGCCGCGCTGCTTCAGGAACACCGCCAGCTCGATCATCTCCGGCACGCCGGAGCCCGGGTGCGAGGCGATGAAGTACGGGATCAGGTACTGCTCCTTGCCCGCGCGTTCGCTCGCCGCCGCGAACTTCGCCGCGAACTCGTCGAACGTCGTCGTCGACGGCTTCTTCATCAGGCCGAGGACCTTCTCGCTGGTGTGTTCGGGCGCGACCTTCAACTGCCCGCCGACGTGGTGCTTCGCCATCACCTCGAGGTACTCGTCGTCGAAGCGCGCGAGGTCCATGCGGATGCCGGACGCCACGCGCACGGTCTTCACGCCGGGCACGGCGCGCACCTTCGCCAGCAGGTCCTTCGTCGGCCCGTGGTCGACGCCGAGCAGCTTGCACACCGTCGGATGCACGCACGAGAGCCGCCGGCACTTCGCCTCGATCTCGGGGCGCGAGCACCGCATCTGGAACATGTTCGCGGTCGGCCCGCCGACGTCGCTGATGTGGCCGGCGAACGTCGGGTCCGCGGCCATGCGTTCGACCTCGCGCACCACCGAACCTTGGCTGCGGCTCTGGATCGCACGGCCCTGGTGCATGGTGATCGAACAGAACGTGCAGCCGCCGAAGCACCCGCGCATCGTCGTCACCGAGTCCTTGATCATCGTGTGCGCCGGGATCGGCTCGCGATAACTCGGGTGTGGGCGCCGCGTGTAGGGCAGGTCGTAGATGCGGTCCATGCCGCGCTCGTCGAGCGCCAGGGCCGGCGGGTTGACGACCAGCAGGCGGTCGCCGTGCTTCTGCACGAGGCGCCGGCCGTTCTGCGGGTTGGTCTCGTGGTGGACGTGGCGCGTCGCGGTCGCGAACGCGACCTTGTCCGTGCTCACGGCCTCGTAGCTCGGTAGTTCGACGGTCTTGTTGTCGCACGCTGCGTCGTGCCATTCGTGTACGGGCAGCGTCTCCTTGCCGCCGAGCAGGTAGGCGACGCCGCGCAGGTCACGGCAGTCGGTGATCGGGCGGCCGGCGGCGAGGCGCTTGCACACTTCGACCAGCACGGTCTCGCCCATGCCGAAGCCGACGAGATCGGCCTTGCTGGTCGCGAGGATCGACGGCTTCACGGTCTCCGACCAGTAGTCGAAGTGGGCGACGCGCCGCAGCGACGCCTCGACGCCGCCGGCGACCACGGGCACGCCGGGGAACGCCTCGCGGCAGCGCTGCGCGTAGACGTTGGTGGCGCGGTCGGGGCGCAGTTCGATCTTGCCACCGGGCGAGTAGGCGTCGTCGTTGCGACGCTTCTTGTTCGCCGTGTAGTGGTTGATCATCGAGTCCATGTTCCCGGCGCTGACCGCGAAGCAGAGGCGGGGCCGGCCGAACTGGCGGAACGCGTCGGCGGTGGTCCACGCGGGCTGGGCGAGGATGGCGACGCGGAAGCCTTCGGCCTCGAGCACGCGGCCGAGCAGTGCTGCGGCGAACGACGGATGGTCGATGTAGGCGTCGCCCGACACGAACACGACGTCGACCTCGTTCCAGCCGCGGGCCTTGCACTCCGCCATGGTGGTGGGGAGGAAGGCGCTCGCCGGTGGCGTGCTGCAGGGGCTCGGCGCAGGGGACGGCATCGGGGGCGGGGATGGTAGTGGAAGGCGGGGCGTTGGTGGGGGTGGTGATGCGGTGGGTTGGGCGGCGGGGTGAGAATCTGTGACCGCTGGCGATTGCGTGCCCCGTTACCGCCGTGCGCGATGCCGGTATGCGGGGCGGCCGGCGATCGCCGAGAGCCGGCTGCGGGAGCTGCCGGATGGTCGGGTGGCGTATTCGCTGAAGAAGCGGTGGCGTGACGGCACGACGGCGGTGGTGATGACGAAGGCGGTGCTGATGGAGCGGCTGTGTGCGCTGGTGCCGCGGCCGCGGCGGCATCTGGTGACGTACCACGGAGTGCTGGGGCCGGCGGCCGGGATCCGTCCGCAGGTGGTTCCGGCGGTGGTGGAGGAGA
>DDSQ01000064.1 GCA_002343845.1 Planctomycetes bacterium UBA2386
CAGCCACAGGTTGCCGAGCGCGCACTCCAGCACCGCCCCGTCGCGGCCGACCACGATGCCGTCGTCGGCGCCGCCGTCCTGCGCCTGCTGCCGCACCGCGTCGTAGAACGCGCGCGGCTCGGCCTTGACGTCGCCGGGCGGTCCGTTCGCCGGCGGCTCGACGACCGTCGGCAGCAGTTGCACGACCTTCACCGGCGATCGCGCGCGGCTCTGCATGATGGTGTGCACGGCCGTGCCCGCAGGCACCACGGCGAGACGCAGCACGTCGTCGGCGTGGCCGTTGCCGCGCAGCAGATCGGCGGCGGCCGCGCGCAGGCCCGCGGGTTCGCGCCATACGACCCCGAGCCGCGCCGCCGCGAGGCGCAGCCGCTCGAGGTGGCGATCCCAGAGCCGCACGTCGCCCCGAACTGCCCCCATCGTCTCGAACGGCGCGACTCCCGTACGCGCCGGCAGCGACGACGACGGCACCGAGACGCCATCACACCACGCGTTCATGGCTTCGCCTCGGGGATCTGCACCCGGCACTGCAGCGCCCGTTCGAGACCCGCCATCTTCGAGAGCGTCTCGCGCCATTCCGCGGCCGGCTCGCTTCGCGCAGTGACGCCGCCGCCGGCGTTGGCGCGCACGCGGCCCGCGCGATGCACGAGCGTGCGGATCGCGATGTTGAGGTGCAGCGCGTTGCCCGGCCCGAACCAGCCGATCGCGCCGGTGTAGACGCCGCGGCGGGCGACCTCGAGTTCCTCGAGCAGTTCGAGGCAGCGCAGCTTCGGGCAACCGGTGATCGAGCCGCCGGGGAACGTGGCGCGCAGCAGGTCGACCGCCGAGACGTCCGGCCGCAGCGACGCCGTCACCGTCGCCAACAGATGGTGCACCTGCGCGAACGAACGATACTCCGGGAACGGTCCGACCTGCACCGAGCCAGTCTGCGCCACCTTGCCGAGATCGTTGCGCAGCAGGTCGACGATCATCGCCAGTTCGGCTTGGTCCTTCTCGCTGTGCAGCAGCTCGCAGAGCAACCGGTCGTCGTCGTGCGACGAAGCACCGCGCGGGCGCGTGCCCTTGATCGGCGAGGTGAATACCCGCGAGCCGTCGCGGCAGAGGAACTCCTCGGGCGAACTGCTGAGCACCGCGGTGCCGTCCCCGTCCTCGACATAGGCCGCGAATGGCGCCGGGCTCTGTTCGCACAGCCGCCAGAACAGTGCGCGCGGGTCGCCGTGCCAGGCGCCCGTGAACGGCTGCGTCAGGTTGGCCTGGAACAGCTCGCCAGCGCGGATCGCCTCGATCACGGCAGCGACGCGGCGTTCGTAGTCGGCACGACCGAGGTGCGCGCGCAGCGACGTCGCCGCGGGCACCTCGGGTGCAGGCGGTTGCGCGTGTGGCCCGAACTCGCGCATCGTGCCGTAGGCCGCGACGTGTAGCACCGGCACCGGGAAGTCGTCGACGATGCGCAATGGCCACGCCTCGACGTCGAGGCCGAGGTCGTATCCGAGCCAGCCCACGACGCGTGCTGGGTGCTCGCGCAGGAACGCATCGAGCCGCGCCAACGCGCCGGCGGCGGCACCGGCCGGCACGGTGAGGGCGGCGACCGGATCGGTGAACAGGTACGATGACCCATCGCCACCACCGTGCAGCAGGGCCACGGGTCCGGAACGGCGCGCCGCGAGCAGGGCCGGAAACGGCGAGGCCGCGGCGCCTGTCGTCACGCTCGCAGCCAGGACGGCTTGCGCTTCTCGAGGAACGCCGCCATGCCTTCCTTCATCTCGGCGGTGCTGCTCATCATGCCGAACAGGTCGGCCTCGAGGTCGAGGGCATCCGTGAGCGGCAGGTGCGCACCGCGCCGCACCGCCTGCTTCGCCGCCGCCAGCGCCTGCGGGCCACGCGACACCATGCGCATCGCCACGCCCTTGCAGTGCGCGAGCAGTTCGGTCGGCTCGACGACGCCGTTCACCAGACCCAGCCGCAACGCTTCGTCGGCGGTCACCGGATCGCCGGTCAGGATCATCTGCAGGGCCGGGCCCTGGCCGATCAACCGCGGCAGCCGCTGCGTGCCGCCGTAGCCCGGGATGATGCCGAGCGACACTTCGGGCAGACCGAGCTTGGCGTTCTTGCTCGCGAACCGCACGTCGCAAGCGAGCGCGAGTTCGAGCCCGCCGCCGAGCGCGAAGCCGTTGACCGCGGCGATCACCGGCTTGGTGCAGGCCTCGATGCGCGCCATCATCGCCTGGCCGGCACGCGCGTTGGCCGCGCCGTCGAACACGCCCTGCTTCGCCAGCACCGAGATGTCGGCGCCGGCGACGAACGCCTTCTCGCCGCCGCCGGTCAGGATCGCCGCCCCGACACCCGGGTCGCGATCGAGGCTCGTGAACACCGCGTCGAGTTCGGCGATCGTCGCGCCGTCGAGCGCGTTGAGCTTGCTCGGCCGATCGACGGTCACGATGGCGAGGAACCCCTCGCGCAGCAGACGCACGTTCTGCAGCGTCGCCGGGTCGAGCGCCATCACGGCCCCTCCGCCGCCTGCTCCGCGACGGGCGTGCGCGCCTGCCGCGGCCGCAATTCGATGCGTTGGATCGCGACGCGCTCCTTGGGCTTGCTGCGCTCGCCGGCACTGCCGAAGTCGCAATCGACGCTGGCGATCGCGTCGAGCACGTCGAGCCCTTCCTCGACCTTGCCGAACACCGTGTACTGGCCGTCGAGGAAGCTCGCGTGCGCGCCGTGCACGATGAAGAACTGCGAGCCCGCCGAGTTCGGATCGCGGGCGCGCGCCATCGACACGATGCCGCGCGTGTGCGGGATGTCGTTGAACTCCGCCGGCAGCGTGTAGCCCGGTCCGCCGGTGCCCGGCGAGCCGGTTGCCCCGGGCTTGGTGTGCGGACAGCCCGTCTGCACCATGAAGTTGCGGATCACGCGGTGGAACGCGACGCCGTCGTAGAAACCCTTCTGTGCGAGCGTGAGGAAGGCGCGCACGTGCTTGGGCGCCTGCTCGGGGAAGAACGTGACCACGAGCGCGCCGCGGTCGGTGACGATCGCGGCTTCGACGGTGGCGGGGTCGGTCTGTTCGAGGTCCATGGCAGGGCAGGATCCTGCCGCATCGAGCACCCGCGCGCCACCGCGCAGAGGGCTGCGAGGCGCCTACTTCTTCACGGGCAGCACGATCGCCGCGTGCAGGATCACGTGCCGCAGCGGGGTCTCGCGCTTGGGCCCGCCGACCGGCGTCTCGGCGATGCGGTCGAGCACGTCGGCGCCGGCCTCGAGGTTGCCGAACGCGGTGTAGCGACCGTCGAGGTGCGGCGAGTCCTTGTGCACGAGGAAGAAGTGGCAGTCCGCCGAGTCGGGATGATCGCCGCGCGCCATCGCCAGCGTGCCGCGCAGGTGCCGCAGGTCGCTCCACTCCGCCTTCAGCCGCACCCCGTTGGTGCCGCCGCCCCACGCCTGCTGCTGGGTGTCGTCCTTCGACAGCGGGCACCCGCCCTGGATCATGAAGTCGCGCACCACGCGGTAGAACTTGGTGCCGTCGTAGAAGCCTTGTCGGCAGAGATCGATGAAGGCGGCGACGGTCTTCGGCGCCTTGTCGGGACGGAACGACACGCGCATGTCGCCGAAGTTCGTCACCAGAACGACCTCGGTCTTCGCGAGATCGAGCGTCGACACGTCGAGCTTCGACACGTCGGGAGCGATCTTGAACGCGCACGCCGCCGCGGGCAGGCCGACGACCGTGACGGACACGTTGGCGATGCGGTCGGTCGGGACGCCGACCACGAACGCGCTGGCCGGGAAGCGCAGCGTGCGTTCGATGATCGTGCCCCCCGCCAGCGCGACCATGCCCGGTTTGCCCGGCTGAGCCGGGAACGGAACGGTGGCGTCGTCGCACTTCACGGCGAGGTCGACGCCGGACAGCAGCGCCGCGGGCAGTTCGAGGTCGGCGTCGGCCTGCAGCACGAGCCGCAGTTCGACGTTCGCGGTCGCGGGGACGAGGGACCGGCCGAACAGGCTGGCGCGCAGGCCAGGGATCTCCTGGGCCACGACGGCCGGCGTGAGTGCGGTGACGAGCAGGCTGGCGACGAATCGGAGCATTGCAGTGGGATGACGTGAGGCGTGGCGCGGAGTGCCGGGCGCGAATAGTCGGTCAATCGCCGGGCGTTTCGGCGGCTGCCGGCCGCCGGCGTCCCGCGGCAGGGTCGCCGACGGCGCCCGCGCGCCAGCGCTGCAGCACCAGGTCGGCGGAAAACCAGAGCACGCAGCCCGGGTGCGTCGCGTGGTCGCGATCGATCGACACGCTGCCCGGAATCGAATCGTCGCCGCTCGAGACGACGAGGCCCCAGCCGACCTCGTCGCGCCAGCGCCAGACCAGGCCGACGCCCGCACTGCCATCCGGAGCGACTTCGTGCTCGAACACCTCGTGCGGCGCGCCGAGCGCGTCGAGGCAGCTGCCCAGCGAATCGACGCCCGGGCGCAACGCCGCGAGCCGTTGCGGGAGGATCGGCTCGTCCTCGACGCCGCGGTCGAACGACCCGGTGACGCAGCTGGCCAGCAGCGCGGCGGCGAGCCAGAGCGGCGGTCTCACTTCGCGAGCCCCGGGCGAGCGGCGTCCCGTGCAGCGTGATCGCTGGCCTCGTGCACGTCTTCCCACGGCAACGCGTACTGCGTGCGGTGCGTCGCGAACGTGGCGCCGACGTGGCTCAGCACGTCGCGTTCGTCGAAGAACACCCAGACGCGGTCGCTGCGGCCGTCCTGGTTGCCGAAGTTCACCAGCAGCAGGAACAACACCGTGCTCTTCGTGGTCGAGCCGTCGTAGCGGTAGGCGCTGCGCTTGCCGAGTTGCACCACGTCGGTCGGCGCGCCGAGCGCTTCGACGACCTCGCGCGCGGTCGTGCGGCCGGGCTGCAGCGCCCGCACCGCCGCGACGTCGATCGGTTCGTTGGCGTCCTGCCGCGCGAACGCGCAGGCGGGCAGCACCAGGAGCAGGCAGAGGAGGGTGGAACGTCGGTTCGTCATGCGATGGCGGAGGAGCGGAAGAATGGCACCGCGGCAGGTCGGGGTCACGGCCGCTCGAACTCGACGGCCATGCCCATGCCGCCGCTCATGCACAAGGTCGCGAGCCCGCGCTTGCCGCCGCTGCGCACGAGTTCGTGCAGCAGCGTGACGACGATGCGAGCACCGGTGGCGCCGATCGGATGGCCGAGCGCGATCGCGCCGCCGTTCCGGTTCAGCCGGTCGCGCGCGATCGGCAGGTCGCGCAGGCACGCCAGCATCTGCGCCGCGAACGCTTCGTTGAGCTCGACGAGGTCGAAGTCGGCGAGTTGCCGACCGGTCTTCGCCAGCAGGTTCTTCACCGCCGGCACCGGCCCGATGCCCATGATGCGCGGGCTCACGCCGGCCGTCGCCGACGCCCCGAGCCAGGCCAGCGGCACAAGTCCTCGGCGCTTCGCTTCGCTCGCCGGCATCAGCACCAGGGCCGCCGCACCGTCGGTGATGCCCGAACTGTTGCCCGCATGCACGGTGCCGACCTTCGGCCGGAACACCGGCGGCAACTTCTGCAGGTCTTCGAGCGTCACGCCCGGCCGCACATGTTCGTCGGTGCCGACCACCGTCGGCCCCTTCTTGCCGGCGATCGTGACCGGCGCGATCTCGGCCGCGAAACGTCCTTCCTTCTGCGCCTGCTCGCCGCGCTGGTGCGATTGCAGCGCGTACTCGTCCTGCTCCTGGCGACCGATCTTGTAGTCGTCGGCGAGGTACTCCGCGGTCATGCCCATCGGCTCGCCGAGGATGCCGCAGGTGAAACCGTCCTGGTAGTTGCCGTCCTTCACCTCGACGTGCCCGAGCCGGTAGCCGCTGCGAAAGCCCGGCAGCAGGAACGGGATGTTGGTCATGCTCTCCATGCCGCCGGCGACCACGACCTTGCGCCCGTCGAGCAGGATCGCGGCCCGCGCCAGGTCGAGCGCCTTCAGGCTGCTGCCGCACGCCTTGTTGATCGTCGTCGCAACGCACCCCTCGCCGCAGCCGGCCTTGATCGCGACCTGGCGCGCAGGGTTGGGTCCCGAACCGAGCTGCCGCGCCTGCCCCATGATGCACTCCTCGACATCCGTCGGCGCGACGCCGATGCGAGCGAGCGTTGCAGCGACGGCATGAGCGCCGAGTTCGACCGCGGACAAGGCCGACAGGCCGCCCATGAACTTGCCGATCGGCGTGCGCAGCCCGCCGACGATTGCGATGCGTTCCATCGGGCGCAGTGTCGAGCGCGGCCGGTGCCACCGCAACGGCGCGGTCGCCTCCATTGGCGTCCCGTCGTCCGCCGATACGTGGCCCGATGCCGTCCCGGCACCCCCAAGACCAGCCCGCCGACGCGCCATCGTTCTGGGAGGCGATCGCGCAGTGGCAGCTGTCGCTGCGGACCGCGGTCAAGAGCACGAGCTCGTTGCCTTCGGCCGTGTTCCACGCCTGCGATGCGACGCTCGAGGCCCAGCTGGCCGAGAGCACCGAAGGCATGCTCGCGCGCCTGCTCGAGCCACCGCCCGAGGTCGTGCAGGTGCACCCGGACGGCGAGCGGCGCATCGAGTCGGTCGCGACCGACGAACTGCGTTCGCTGCCCGCGCGACTGGCCGGAGCGGACGGTCCGGGCGCCGCCGATCTCGACGACCGCCTGCGCGCCGAGACCCTCGCCGTGCTCACCGACGTGTGCTGCAGCGACCCCGAGGAAGCGGCACGCGCCGCGGCAGCCGCCCTGCAGCGGCACTTCGGCGCCCGCCCCGACGACGACCCCCTGGCAGTCGCCGGCCAGTTGACGGAGACGCTGCGCGAAGCCGGTGCCGACGTCGGTGCCGTCGAGGCGCTTTGCCAGCGCATCGCCGCCATCCTCGTCCTGCAGACCCGCGCAGCGCCGGCACCCGGAGGTGACTCGTGAGGTCCCGGACGCACACGGAACTGCGCGCGGACGCCGTGCTCGCGTTCGCCAACGCGCTCGTCGTCGCGGCCTTGAACCGGCAACTGCACGAGCGCGACAGCCGTTGGGTGAGCGACGCCCTCGAGGACCTGGTCGCCGCGCTGAAGCACACCGAGCGTCTCGGCGTCGAGATGCCGCTCCGCGTGCAGTGCAGCGACGATCGCCTGCACCACGACGGCGTGCCGCTCGACGGGCCGAGCCTGCAAGCACGATCGCTGCTGCGGCAACTCGCCGAACGCCGCATCGCGGTGCTCTCGTTCTGGCCAGGACTCGACGTCGCCGAGGCGAACCGCCTGTTCGACCTGCTGCTGCTGCGGCACAACATCGACGCACTCTCGCGCGACTACCGCGACGCCTCGATGTCCGCGTTCGGGATCCGCAACGTGCGGGTCTCCCTGCGCACGCTCGCCGACCCCGGCGACCGGCGCGTCGCCCTCGACGTCGCCTCGCCCGCGATGCACCACTACCAGGAGCTCGCCGACGCGCTGCAACACAACCACGCGTTGGCGCACCGCGACCTGGAGCTGGAGATGACGGCGACCGCCGACGCCGTCGAGCACACGCTCGCGTCGATGGACGAGCCAAGCCACCTGCTGGCCCTGGCGACGCAGGACGACGTCGACCGCTTCACCGTCGGTCACTCGGTGCGCGTGGCATTGCTCGCGCTGCAGGTGGCCCGCAGTCTCGGCGCCTCACGCTCGCAGCTTGTGCACGTCGGATCGGCCGCGCTGCTGCACGACATCGGCAAGTCGAAGGTGCCCCAGGACGTGCTGTTCAAGCAGGGGCGACTGACCGCCGAGGAATGGCACTGGATGGCGCAGCATCCGCGGCTGGGCGCCGAGATCCTGCTCGAACAACACGACCGCATCGATCCGCGCACGATCGGCGCCGCGTTCTGCCACCACATGGCGCCGAACGGCCGCGGTTATCCGCAGGCGTCGCTGCCGATCACGCCGAGCGGCACCAGTCGGCTGGTGCGAGTCTGCGACGTGTTCGAGGCGCTGACGTCCGTACGGCCGTACAAGCGGGCACTGACGCCGATCGAGGCCTACGCGGTCATGTTCCGCAACGAGCAGGACTTCGATCCGGTGTGGCTGCGGCGGTTCGTTCGCACGCTCGGCCTGTTCCCGAACGGCACCCGGCTGCAGCTGGCCGGCGGCGCCTCGGCGATCGTGCGCGAACAGACCGGCTGCCCCGAACGCCCGGTCGTCCAGTTGCTCAGCGGTTTCGACGACGTGCCGCTGCTGCCGGACGAGCCGGACCGGTTCGCGATCGGCGCCGAGTTCGAAGGTCGACCGCTGCGCGTGGTCGGCGTCGAGACCCACGAGCGCCGCGTCGAAGTCCCCGAGTTCGATCCGGTTGCCGAGCCGGCCGCGATGCAGCACGCCTGCCTCGGCGGGCATGGCCTCACGGGTGGACCGGCGGCGCCCACGCCGGCGTGAGCCGCGGATTCCATTCGGGCGAGGTCGAGAGCAAGATCCGACCATGGTCGAGCCGCGACTGCCTCCCGCCCCCGTGCTCTGGCGCGCCGTGCCGCGCGGCCGCGTGCTGGTGTTCGCGCCGCACCCCGACGACGAAGTCGCCGGCCCGGGCGGCGTGCTGGCGATGCACCGCGAGCAGGGCGACCCGGTGCGCGTCGTCGTCACCACCGACGGCACCTCGGGCGATCCGGATCGCCGGTACGCGGCGGGGACCTACGGCGAACTGCGGCGCGGCGAGTCGCGCGCGGGCCTGCGGTTGCTCGGCGTCGACGACGTGCAGTTCTGGGGTTTCCCCGACGGCCACGTGCTCGCCGAGGCGGATCTCGAACTCGGCGTGCAGCTCGCCACCGCGGCCATCGCCGCGTTCCGCCCCGACATCGTCTACCTGCCGTGGGAGCACGACGGCCACGCCGACCACCACGCGGCCCACCTCGTGGTCACGCGCGCGCTCGACCGCCACGGCTTCGGCGGCCTGGCCCTCGGCTACGAGGTCTGGAACGCGATGATCCCCGACGTCGTCGTCGACGTCAGCGCCGCGTTCGCGAAGAAGCGCGCCGCGATGCTCGCCCACCAGAGCCAGATCGCCTACACGCAGTACGACCACTGCATCAGTGGTCTCGCCGCGTTCCGCTCACAGCACCACTTGCACGGCCGCGGCTACGGCGAAGCGTTCCGACGCGTGCGCGGCGTGCTGCCGGCAGCGCTCGCCGTGCCGACGTAGCGCGCGAGGAACACGCCCAGCAGGACGACCACGATCGTGGCGACGGCCGCCTGCCACACGTGCGCGCCCAGGCGGGCGAACAGCTCGCGGCCGAACGCGAACGCATCGCCCGGCGTGGCGAGCGAGAACCCCTGCTGCTGCAGAGCACCGATGTGCACCGCGGCTTCGTGGTAGCCACGACCGCCGAACTGCGTCGGATCCGGATGCGTCAGCCGATGCGAGAACCCCGCCGCGACGACCAGCGCCGCCAGGCACAAGCGCCCCGCATTCGTCCGCACGAGCGCCACGCCGCCGAGCACGACCGGCAACATCGCGTAGCTCGCGAAGCGCATCATGTCGTAGGCCAGCGCCATCAGCGACAGCACGCACAGCAGGTAGATCAGGCCGCCGTACGGGCCGCCGAGGCCCAATTCTCGGCGACGCGCAGCGGCGACGACGACCGCCAGCAGCGGGCCGAACTCGGCGAGCGTGACCATCCACCACAACACCCACATCGCCGGCAGCCCCCACGGCACCCAGAAGTTCTCGCGGAAGTAGTACGAGAGGTCGTAGCTGCCGGTCGTCGAGCCGGCGACGACCTCGGGGCCGAGCGCGACGAACAGCGCGCGCAGGCTGGCGTAGCAGACGACGACCCCGGCCAACCAGACGCCGTCGCGCCATGGCGTGCCGCCGCTCCGGTAACGCAGCCACCAGAAGAACGGCAGGAACAGCATCGCCATCTCGTGACTGAGCGCCGCCAGCAGCACCAGTCCCCAGTAGATCGCCGGGCGTCGCACGGCGTGCGCCGCGAACAGCAGCAGCATCAGGTTCAGCGAGTCGGAGATGCACGGCAGCAGCCGGTAGACCAGCACCGCGCCGGTGGCCGCGATCGCGGCGGCGACCAGCAGCGAGCCGAGCCAGCCAGCACCACGACGCCGGCAGAACCAGAACACCACCGCGAGCAGGGCCCCGTTGCAGCCGTGCGAGAACGCGACCGGCCCGATGCCGAACACGCCGGCGAGCTGCGCGAGGGCCGGCCACAGCACGCGGTGCGGGAAGGCGCCGTCGAACGCCCACGGATCGCGCGCCATCGCCACGAAGTGATCCCCATGCCCCGGCATCGGGATCGTCGCCGCTGGCGCGAGCAGGTCGGTCGCGGGCAGCAGCAGCGCGGCGACGGCGATCGCGACCAGCCAGTCGAGGACGAGGATGCGGAATGCCACGAGCGGCGCAGAGCCTACGCCGCAAACTGATCCCTTGGCTGTGCTCGT
>DDSQ01000159.1 GCA_002343845.1 Planctomycetes bacterium UBA2386
GTCGATGCCCTCGAGCCGGATGACCGGCCCCCCGCCATCGACGAAACCCTGCTTGCTCAGGCGACCGATTTCCTCGGCAGCGGCATGCAGGTCGACGTTCTTGAGAACGCGCGTCTTCTGGTAGTTGCGGAAGCCGGTGCCCGTGGGCACCAGGTGGCCGAGGATCACGTTCTCCTTCAGACCCACCAGTTCGTCACGCTTGCCGGCAAGCGCGGCTTCGGTCAGCACCTTGGTCGTCTCCNNTCCTGGAACGACGCCGCCGAGATGAACGAGCGCGTTTGCAGCGAGGCCTTGGTGATGCCGAGCAACAGCGGTGACGCCGTCGCCGGCTTCTTGCGCTCCTTGCGCATCGCTGCGTTCGACTCGCGGAAGCGGAACTTGTCCACCACCGCGCCCGGCAGGAAGTCGCTGTCGCCCGGATCCTCGACCTGCACCTTGCGCATCATCTGGCCAAGGATGATCTCGATGTGCTTGTCGTCGATCGACACACCCTGCGCGCGATAGACGGTCTGCACTTCGCGCAGCAGATAGTTCTGCACCGACTTCTCGCCCTGGATCGCGAGGATGTCGTGCGGCACCAGCGGACCGTCGACGAGGGCTTCGCCCGCCTTGACGTGGTCGCCGCGGTGCACGCGCAGGTTCTTGCCCTGGGGCACGAGGTGCTCGCGCTCGAGGCCACCCTCGCCCTTGACGATGATCGTGCGCTTGCCGCGCCGCTTGTCGCCGAGTTCGACGATGCCGTCGATCTCGGAGAGCACGGACGGATCCTTCGGGCGCCGCGCCTCGAACAGTTCGGTGACGCGAGGCAGACCGCCGGTGATGTCCTGCGTGCCCTGGATCTCGCGCGGCGTCTTGGCCAGCAGCGTGCCGGCGGCGACGCGCTGCCCGTTCTCGACCTCGATGTAGGCCTTCTCCGGCACCGGGTTGATCGCGAGGCGATTGCCGTTCTCGTCCTCGATGATGAGCTGCGGGTGCAGGTCGCCCTTGTGCTCGATCAGGACCTTGCGCTGGACCTTCGTCTCGGCGTCGCGCTCGGTGCGGAACGTCTTGCCCTCGAGGATGTCCTCGTAGCGGATGACGCCGCTGACCTCGGCGAGGATCGGATTGTGGTGAGGATCCCAGGAGCACAACACGGACTGCTCCTTGACCTCCTGACCGTCGACGACGTGCACCGCCGCACCGAGCGGCACGGCGTGGCGCTCGAGTTCGCGGTCCTTGGCATCGACGATCAGCAACTCGCCCTTGCGCTTCAGTGCGATGTTCTGCGTCGCCGCCTTGCCCTTCTGGTCGTCCGCCGCGACTCCGACGGTGGTCAGGTTGGCGAACTGGACGCGACCCGCACGCTTGTTCTTGATCTCCGACTCTTCGACCTTCTTCGAGGCCGTGCCGCCGATGTGGAACGTGCGCATCGTCAGCTGCGTGCCCGGCTCACCGATCGACTGGGCGCTGATGATCCCGACCGCGAGGCCGGGTTCGGCGACCTGGCTGCGGGACAGGTCCATGCCGTAGCACTTCGCGCAGACGCCGATCGACGCTTCGCAGGTCAACGGCGAGCGCACGCGGATGCTCTCGCTCGCGGCGACGCGTTCGATCTTCTTGGCGATGTCGACGGTGATGAGGCCGTTCTTCTCGACGATGACCTCCTCGGTCATCGGGTCGACGATCGAGTGCAGCGCGACGCGGCCACGAACCGCATCGACGAAGCTCACGGCGACCTTGTCGCCCTGGTAGACGGTGCCCTTCTCGGCCCCGTTCTCGGTGCCGCAGTCGTCGATGCTGATCACGACGTTCTGGGCGACGTCGGCGAGCTTGCGCGTCAAGTAGCCCGAGTCGGCGGTCTTCAGCGCCGTGTCGGCGAGGCCCTTGCGCGCGCCGTGCGTCGACGAGAAGTACTCGAGCACCCGCAGGCCCTCGCGGAAGTTGGCCTTGATCGGCTGCTCGATGATCTTGCCCGAAGGCTTGGCCATCAGGCCGCGCATGCCGGCGAGCTGACGGATCTGCTCGACCGAGCCACGCGCCTTGCTCATCACCATGCAGAAGATCGGGTTGACGTAGAGCCGCCCGTCGCGCGTGTCGTTGCGCAGTTCGTGCAGCATGTCCTCGCCGATCCGCTCGCGCGCGTGCGTCCACGCGTCGATGACCTTCAGGTAGCGCTCGCCCTCGGTGATGATGCCGCGACCGTGGGCGACGTGGATCTTCTCCACGTCCTTCTGGGTCTGGGCGATGATCTTGTCCTTGGTCGGCGGCACGACCATGTCGTCCTTGCCGAACGACAAGCCGGCGCGCGTCGCCGCCTTGAACCCGGTCTCCTTCAGGTTGTCCAGCAGCCGCAGCGTCGCGTCGCGACCGAGCAGCAGGTGGCAGTCGGCGATGATGTTCGCCAACCCCTTCTTGTCGAGGTCCAGGTTGTAGAACGGCATCCCCGGCTCGAGGATCTCGTTGAACATGATGCGCCCGGCGGTCGTCTCGAGCGGCGCCTTGCCGTCGGTGCGCGTGGTGTTGCCCTGGTTGCGGATCTCGACGCCCGCGGCGAACTGCACCTTGATGCGGGCGTGGATGTGGATCTTGCCCATCGAGTAGGCCATCCACACTTCATCGCGGCTCGCGAAGGTCTTGCCCTCGCCGAGTTCGCCCTGGCGCGACAGGCTCTGCCAGTAGCAGCCGAGCACGATGTCCTGGTTCGGCGCGATGATCGGACCGCCGTGTGCCGGCGAGAAGATGTTGTTCGTCGACAGCATCAGCGTCGACGCCTCGATCTGCGCCTCGAACGACAGCGGCAGGTGCACTGCCATCTGGTCGCCGTCGAAGNNCGGTGCAGACCAGCGGGTGCAGGCGGATGGCGTTGCCCTCGACGAGCACCGGCTCGAACGCCTGGATGCCGACGCGGTGCAGCGTCGGTGCGCGGTTCAGCAGCACCGGGTGGTTCTGGATCACCTCTTCGAGGATGTCCCAGACCTCCTCGTCCTTGCGCTCGAGCATCTTCTTCGCCGACTTGATGGTGTCGGCGTGACCGAGCTCCTTGAGGCGGCGGATGATGAACGGCTGGAACAGCTCGAGCGCGATGATCTTCGGCAAGCCGCACTGGTGCAGCTTCAGATCGGGGCCGACGACGATGACCGACCGCGCCGAGTAGTCGACGCGCTTGCCCAGCAGGTT
>DDSQ01000017.1 GCA_002343845.1 Planctomycetes bacterium UBA2386
CGAGCACAGCCAAGGGATCAGTTCCCGGCCAGCCTGCCCGGTATGGTGTTCGTCCCGTGCGGCTCGAACAGGAACAGCGCATCGTGCAGGCGCACCTGCAGAAGGTCGGGTTCCGCTGGACGACCCAGCGGGCGCTGATCGTGCGCGAGGCGCTCGCGTCGCACGAGCACTTCACGGCCGAGCAGTTGCTCGACCTCTGCCGCAAGGCCGACCCCAAGGTCTCGCGCGCCACCGTCTACCGCACGCTCGCAGTGCTCGAACGCGAGGGCTTCGTCGAGGGGCTCGACACCGGCGACGGCGGGCGCCGGTTCGAGCACACGCTCAACCACGAGCACCACGACCACATGGTCTGCGTCGGCTGCGGCGCGATCTTCGAGTTCCACGACGACGAACTCGAACGGCGGCAACTGGTCGCGGCGCGGCGCATCGGCTTCCGGATCGAACGGCACAGCCTGCGCCTGCATGGCCGCTGCCGGGACTGCCAGAAGAAGGCGCCGGGCGCGTCATGAGCGAAACCCGCGTGCTGGTCGTCGACGACGAGCCCGATCTCGCCGAGTCGACTGCGTACCTGCTGAAGCGGGCCGGCTACGCCGCAGACTTCGCGCTGTCGGCGCCGCAGGCGCTGGCGATGATGCAGCAGCAGCCGTTTCGGGTCGTCGTCAGCGACGTGCGCATGCCGCAGATGTCCGGCATGGAGCTGCTCGCGGCGATCCGCCGCTCGGATCCCGACGTCGAGGTGCTGCTGCTGACCGGGTATCCGGACCTGCAGATGGCGGTGCGCGCGATCAAGCAGGGCGCCTTCGACTACCTCGCCAAGCCGTTCGCCGAGAAGGACCTCGTCGACCGCGTCGCCAAGGCCGCGGCGCACCGGCGCGTCAAGGACGGCAACGCCGGCCTGCGCGAACGCCTGCGCTCGGGCAAAGCCGGCCGGCGGCTGATCCACGCCTCGCCGGCGTTCGCCGAGACCATCGCGCTGATCGAGCGTGCGGCGCGCACGGACGCGTCGGTGCTGCTGCTCGGCGAGAGCGGCACCGGCAAGGAACTGCTCGCGCACCACCTGCACGACAGCAGTGCGCGCGCCGACAAGCCCTTCGTGCCGGTCGATTGTGCGGCGATCCCGCAGGAGCTGTTCGAGAGCGAGCTGTTCGGGCATGCGAAGGGCGCCTTCACGGGTGCTTCGCAGGACAAGCCCGGCCTGTTCCAGGTCGCCGACGGCGGCACGTTGTTCTTCGACGAACTCGGCGAGCTGCCGCTGGCGTTCCAGAGCAAGCTGCTGCGCGCGATCCAGGAACGCTCGGTGCGCGCCGTCGGCGCCGCCGTCGAGACGCCCGTCGACGTGCGCATCGTCGCGGCGACCAACCGCAACCTGCAGAAGGAGGTCGACGAGGGCACGTTCCGCGCCGACCTGTTCTACCGGCTCGACGTGGTGCGCGTCGCGGTGCCGCCGCTGCGCGACCGGCCCGAGGACATCGACGTGCTGGTGGCGCACTTCGTGCAGCGCTTCGGCGAGGGCACCGGCGTACGCGGCGTGTCCGCCGAGGCGCTGGCGGTGCTACGTGGGTTCCACTGGCCGGGCAACGTGCGGCAACTGCGCAACGCGATCGAGCGTGCGTGCGCGCTCGGCCAGCACGGCGAACTGCGTCTCGAGGACCTGCCGCCGGACCTGCGCGCGGAGCCCGAGCTGCTGCCGTTGGGCGCTGCCGACGCCGACGCCGGGACGTTCCAGGAGATGAAGGCGCGGCGCATCCGCGCGCTCGAGTGCAGCTACGTCGAGGGCCTGCTGAAGAAGCACAAGGGCAACGTCACGCAGTGCAGCGAGGAGGCCGGCATGGCGCGCAGCGCCTTCCAGAAGCTCATGCAGAAGCACGGCATCCGCAGCAGCGGCTTCCGCGAGTAGCCCCGTCGCGGAATCGTGGCGGTCCGCGGCGCCTGCTGCCGCCTTGCCGGCGTGCCGCCCGCTGCCGCCATCGTCCGTTCGTTGCCGCCGCCGGGGGCGTCGCCGACCCGTGCCGGGGCGACGCGTCGCCCCGTCTGCGGCAGAATGCCGACCATGGGCCCGCCCGCATCCGACCCGGCCGCGACGACGCGCCTGCTGCGCGCGATGGCGGCGGGCGACCAGGACGCCGCGGGCCAGCTGCTGCCGTTGGTGCACGCCGAACTGCACCGGCTGGCGCAGCGCCTGATGAGCGGGGAACGGGCCGACCACACGCTCCAGCCGACCGCGCTGCTGCACGAAGCGTGGCTGCGGCTGTGCGAGCCCGGCGCCGACTACGCCGGCCGCGCGCACTTCCTGCGCGTCGCCGCTCGCGCGATGCGCAACGTGCTGGTCGACCACGCGCGGGCGCGCCTCGCCCACAAGCGTCGCGGCGGCGCGCGGGTCGACGTCGACGGCCTGGCGGTGGCCGGCGACGCCGAGAGCGTGCTGGCCGTCGACGAGACACTGGCTCGGCTGCACGCGCTCGACCCTCAGCTCGGGCAGCTCGTCGAGCTGCGCTTCTTCGGCGGCCTCGACAATCCGTCGGTCGCCGAAGCGCTCGGCATCTCGCTGCGCAGCGTCGAGCGTGGCTGGCGCATGGCGCGCGCGTTCCTGCTGCGCGACCTCGATCCCCAAGACGGCGCGCACGGGTGAGTCGTGGCAGCTGACTTCGCACGCGTGCGGGAGGTGTTCGAAGCCGCTGTCGAGCTGCCGGCGGCGGCGCGCGGTCCGTTCCTGCAGCAACGGTGCGAAGGGGACGACGCGCTGCGCCGGGAGGTCGACGCGCTGCTGCGCAGCGATGCGAGCACGACGCCGTTCGCGCGCGCGCTCGACGGCCCGGCCGTCGCGATGGTCGGCGGCGCCGAGCCCCTGGTCGACGCGACGATCGGCGGCTTCCGCGTGCAACGGGTGCTCGGCAGCGGCGGCATGGGCACGGTCTACGCGGCGGAGCAGGAGACGCCACGACGGCAGGTGGCGTTGAAGGTGCTGTCGCTCGGCCTGCGCAGCTCTGCCGCCGTCGCGCGCTTCCGCTACGAGGCCGAACTGCTGGCGCGGTTGCGCCATCCGGGGATCGCGCAGGTGCACGCTGCCGGCGTGCACCGGCAAGGCGAGGTCGAACTGCCGTGGTTCGCGCTCGAACTGGTGCCCGACGCGCAGGATCTCGCCCAGTACGCGCAAGCCCGGGCGTTGTCGGTCCGGGAGCGGATCGAGTTGCTGCTGCAGGCATGCGATGCCGTGCACCACGCGCACCTGCACGGCGTCGTGCACCGCGACCTGAAGCCGGCGAACGTGCTCGTCGGCGCCGATGGGCGCATCAAGGTCATCGACTTCGGCGTCGCCCGCAGCACTGGCGGCGACGACGCGCCCGCGACCGAACCCGGCGTCGTCTACGGCACGCTCGCGTACATGAGTCCGGAACAGGTCGCCAACGGCGTCGTCGACCTGCGCAGCGACGTGTGGGCGCTCGGCGTGATCGCCTTCGAGCTGCTGACCGGGCGCCGACCGTTCGCACCGTCGTCGGCGCCATGGCGAGCCGCCGAGCAGATCCGCAACGAGCCAGCACCGCGTGCCTCGGCGTTCGCGCGCGGCCTGCCGGCCGATCTCGACGCCGTGCTCGGCAAGGCGCTGCGCGTGCCGGCCGCGGAGCGTTACGAGTCCGCGGCTGCGTTCGCAGCCGACCTGCGCGCCGTGCTCGCGGAACGGCCGGTCAGTGCGCGGCCGGCGAGCACCTGGTACCACGTGCACCTGTTCGCGCGTCGACGGCGTGGCGTCGTGACTGCGCTGGCGGCGATCACCGGCGTGGTGGTGGCGGCGGTCACCCTGCTGGTCTGGCAGAACGCGGAACTGCGGCGCGAGCAGCGGCTGTCGCAGCGCGTCGCGGCCTTCGCCCGCGACTTCCTGCTGCAGGCCGACGAACGCCAGGATCGGCCGGCCGACTACACGGTGCGCGAGGCACTGGAACGGGCGGCGGCAGCACTCGACGGCGAGGCGTTCTCCGACCCGGTGGTCGAGGCGGAGCTGCGGCTGCTGATCGGCGACGCGTTGCGCGGCCTGTCGCAGTCGACGGCGGCGATCGCCCAGCTCACGCGCGCGGCGGAACGGTTCGCGCAGGGGCTCGGCCCGGACGCGCCGCGCACGCTCGAGGCGCTGCTGTCGGCGGCCAGTGCGCGGTGTGACGGCGGCGACATCGACGGCGCCGATGCCGCGATGACGGAACTGGTGCCACGCGCGCAGCGGCTGCCGGCCGAGGAGCCGGTGCGGTGGCGAGCGCTGCACGAGCGTGCCTTCGTCAGCCGCGCCGCCGGCCGGCTCGAGGAAGCGGAGACGCTCTATCGCGAGGTGCTCGCGGGGCGGGAACGGGTGTTGGGGCGGACCGCGGCGCCGACGATCGTGACGCTGCACAACCTCGGCAGCCTGGTGCTCGCGCGCGGCGAGGCGGCGGCCGCGCGGGAGCTGCTGGCCGACTGCCTCGAACGATCGAAAGCCGCGGGCGAAGCGCGCACGTCGACGTGGCAGATCGCCGACAGCCTGGCTTCGGCGATGGCCGAACTCGGTGAGTTCGCGGCCGCTGCCGCGATCCACCGGCAGTCGCGGGACGGCTACGCCGAGCTGCTCGGCCCGGACCACGCGTTGACGCTCGGCTGCGCGTTCCACCTGCTGAAGACCCTGCACCGCGCCGGCGACCGCGACGGCATGCGCGACGTCGCGTTCGACCTGCTGCCGCGCTGCGAACGAACGTTCGGCGCTGCGGACCGCCGCACGATGGACGTGCTGGCCGCGGTCGCGTTGGCGAAGATGCAGGCGGGCGATCGGATGGGTGCGCTCGCCGACATGGAGCGCGCGCACCGCACCAAGGTGCAGAGCCTCGGCGCCATGCATCCCGACGCGTTCGTCGCCGGCAACAACCTGGCCGAGGCGCAACTCGACGCCGGCGTCTTCGACGCGGCCCTGGCCACGACGCAGCAACTCGTCGACGCGCTGCCCGACGCCAAGGACGTGCCCACGGTGCGCGCCGGCTACACGCACTTCCTGCACGCCCGAGCCTTGTCCGGCAACGGTCGTGCAGCGGCGGCCGGCGAAGCGGTCGCGCGTGCCGTCGAGCTGCTGCAGCCGGCGCTGCCAGCCGACCACGCGGTGCTGCAACGGGTGCGCACGCTCGCCGACGAACTGGCGGCCGCGCGCGGGGGAGGCTGAGGTGGCCGGGCGGGCGTTCGTGGTCACGGCGCTCGTCTGCGGCGCCGTCGCTGCCGCCGTGCTGCTGGTGGTTGGGCGTGGCGAGGAACCTTCGTTGCCCGCGTCGCCGGTCGTCGGAGCCGCGGCGGGCGTCGAAGAACCCGTGGCGTCCATTGCAGCGATGCCGCTGCCGAGCGACGCGCCCGCGGCTGAGCTGCCGATGGCGGTCCCCGCCGAGGCCGACGCACCTGCGCCCAGTGTCGTGGGGGAGCCAGTGGCGGGCCGCGTCGTGCTCGTCGTCGACGACAGCGGCGCTCCGATCGAGATGGCGACGGTCGTCGTGATCGACGGCGAACGCGACTTCGCGACCGCGCGCAGCGACGAGAAGGGCCGGGCCGTGCTGCCGGCACCCGCCCAGCACGTTCGTGGCAGCGCCGTCGGCCACTGGCCGGCGACGCTGGCGCTCGTCGGCGATGGCGACGCCGTGTTGCGCCTGCCGCGCGCGCCGCGGTTGGTCGGCCGCGTGTTCGCGCCCGACGGCAGGCCGCTTGCCGCTGCCGAGGCCGCCTTGCTGCCGGCGATCGCCGGCCGGCGTGCGTTCCCCTCGGTCCTGCCGCCAGGGGCGTGCGTCGGCCGGAGCGATGCGTCGGGGCGCTTCGAACTGCCCTGGCCCCTCGATGCGAGCCACGACCTCGTGGTGCGTGCGCGGGGAACGGGCGGTGCCGTGGTCCCCGCGCTGACCGCGGCGGCCTGCGGCGGCGAACAGGTCGTTCTGATGTCCGTGTCCGCGCGCGTGCACGGCACCGTTGCCGGAGCGGTGCCGCGTGGTGACGGCCCGATCGAGGTGTGGAGCGGTGCGCCCGATGCTGCTCGTCCTCGCTTGGGTCCGCTTGGGCCTCCGCCCGACGGACAGTGGCTCGCGCAGGCCTCGCTGCACGGCGATGCCTATGCGGTCGACGATCTGCCGTCCGGTCCGGCGTGGGTCGTCTGGCCGGACGCGGGCGCGGCCGTCGCGTGCGTGCTCGTGGCCGGCGCCAGCCTTCGCGTCGACCTGGCGGCCGCCGCACCCGCCCTGGTTGCTGGCACGGTCGCCAGTGGCAGCGGCGTCGAGGTCTTCCTCTACGGCGGACCCCGCTACACGCACGTCGTGCGAACCGCCGCGCACGGCGCATTCGCGTTCCCGCCCGTGCCTCCTGGCGACTATCTCCTGGGGGCGACCGGCGCGTCGTCGTCGCTGCACGGGCTGGTGCAGGAGTGGCTGTTGCACGGTCGCAGCGACCACGCGCGATCGCTCACCGTGCGAGCCGGCGAACGGCTCGACGTGGACCTGCCGTCGCCGCAGCCGGGCGTTGGCGCGATCGCCGGCCACGCGCATCGCGCGGGAGTTCCCGCCGCGACGTGCGCCGTCGAGGTCGAGTCGGTGCCGTTCGTTGGCGCGCGCCGCCGTCGACTTGCGGTCGATGCGCAGGGGGCATTCGCGTGCGGTGAACTGCCGCCGGGCGAGTACGACGTGCGGTTGGTGCTCGGGGAAACGGAGCTGGCGCGCGTCGCGTGCCGGGTTCGCGCCGGGGCGCCGACAACCGTGACGCTGGTGTCGCCGTGAGCGCGATCAGCCCGCGAGCAGTTCGCGGCAGTGCACGGCCTGCACGTCGGCTTCGTGGTGGCGAACGAACGCGCTCGCGTGGCGGCCCGGACCGAGGTCGACGAAGCGCGTGACGCCGTGGCGGACGCGCAGCCGCTGCACGGCGCGCGAGAAGTCGATCGGGGCGGCGACGTTGGTCGTGAACTCGCCGAGCAGGTCGTCGGCGGCCACGACGGCACGGCCCCACAACGTCGAGAACATGGCGCGGGCGGCCGGCAGCACGCGTGCAGTCCGCGCGGCTTGCTCCAGGATCCCGGCGAGCCCACGCAGCACCGGCGCATGCAGCGGGCAGTCGCCGACAGCGCGCACGCGCGCACCGGCTGCCGTCGCCAGCGCGTGCGCGCGTTCCCGGGTCGCGTCGTCGCCGGCGACCAGCAGGAAGCGCGGCGACAGGCGGCACGCGGCGATGCCGGCGGCGCGCAGGGTCGCGCGCAGGGCGGTCGTGGCCCGGCCGTTGCCGAGGACCGCGGCGATCGTGCTGCCGCGCACGCACGGCAGCGGCGGCAGCGAGGCGGCGAACTGCACGAACTGCGCGAAGGTGGCGACGCCGGCGTGGCAGCTGCGCGCGAGGTCGCCGAGCGAGTAGCCGCAGAGCCACTGCGCGCGTTCGCCGCGGCGTTCGAGTTCGTCGGCGGCGGCGAGTTGCATCGCCATCACGGCCAGCGCGCGCCAGCGCCACGCCGCGGGCGCCGCCGGCAGCGCGCGGCCTTCGCGCAGGGCGCGCTCGAAGTCGCGGAACCCGGCCTCGCCGCCGCACCACGCCGCCACGTGGGCCCACCGCTCGTCGAAGCCCGGCAGCGTGAGCGCCCAGGCGTGTTCGGCGGGCTGGCCGGCCCCGTCGAGCCCGGGGAACACGAACGCGGTGACGTCGCCCACGGGCCCGGTCTCACTGCTTGGTCAGCGTCGCGTTCGCGGCCGCGCTGCCGCCGCCGTCGAACGTGATGGTGACGTTCGCGTTGATCTGCGTCGCCGTCCACGTGCCGGTCAGCGTGAAGGTGTCGACGCCGCCCGGGATCGCCGTGCCGCTGGCGTTCAGGGTGCCGTCGGCGGCGAGCGTGCCCGTCAGCGTGCCGTAGACCGCCGAGGTGATGCTCACCAGCGAGGCGTTGACCGCCGACACCGTCGCGGTGAACGACTCGAGCGGCGGGTTGGCGCCGCCGAACACGTTGCCGTCCATGTCGAACTGCACGGTGAACGTGTCGCCGGCCTGGCTGACCGTGGCGCTGAGTGCCCCGGTGCTCGAGAACGTGGTGTTGGTCCAGGTGCCGGCCCAGGTGCCGAGGTAGGTCGCGGCGTTGAACGTGGTCGAGCCGCCGCCGCCGCCACCGCTGCAGGCGGTCGGCAGGGCGAGAAGGAGCAGGGTGGGGACGAGGAGGATCTTGTTCATGGCACCGCCAAGGCGCGCGGGCAGGGCCTCGACCGCCACGATTTCGCGGATCGGGCTCGGGCCCGGGGGGGGCCGCCGCGTGGCGCGGCTGGACGCTCCGTCAGCGCCGCTCGCCGAGCCAGCGGCGGGGCAGCTGCTTGCCGCGGCCGTGCCGGGCGAAGTGGCGTTCGGCGCCGGCGGCGACGTGGCGCACCGCCTCGTCGACGTCGTCGGTGACGATCAGGCGATCCAGGTCCTCGGCGGCGATCGTTCCCTCGGCGAGCATCGACCCGCGCAGGAACGTGAGCAGCGGCGCCCAGTACTCGGTGCCCATCAGCACCAGCGGGAAGTCCTCGATCGTCGCCGTCTGGATCAGCGTCGCGGCTTCGAACAGCTCGTCCATCGTGCCGAAACCGCCGGGCAGCACGACGAAGGCGAGGCTGTACTTCACCAGCATCACCTTGCGGACGAAGAACCAGCGGAACTCGACGAAGCGATCGAGGTACGGGTTGGGCTGCTGCTCGTGCGGCAGGGTGATGTTGCAGCCGATCGACAGGCCGCCGGCCTCGCGCGCGCCGCGGTTGGCGGCCTCCATGATGCCGGGCCCGCCGCCGGTCATCACCGCGAAGCGCTCGCGCGCGAGCGCGCCGCCGAGTTCACGCCCCAGGCGATACCAACGATGGTCGGCGGGGAAACGCGCCGAACCGAACACCGTCACGCACGGGCCGAGGAAGTGCAGCGCGCGGAAGCCCTTCACGAACTCGCCGAAGATGCGGACCGCGCGCACCAGTTCGGCGAAGCGGCTGCGTGGTCCCGCGAGGAACTGCCGCTCGCCGCGGTCGGCCGAAGTCTTGCCCCAGTCGCGGCGCGGCAGTTCGGTGGTCACGGCTGGCCCCGCAACCAGACGCGCACGATCCGCGCATCGCCGAGCGCGTCGCGGGCCGGACCATCGTCGCCGGCGCGCAGGCAGGTGACCGCGGCGTCGTCGGCGTCGGCGGTGACGGCCGGCGGGAGGTGCAGCTGCGGGACCAGCGTCGCGAACGGCGTCAGCGCGGCGAGCCACCCGAACGGCCCGCCAGCGACCGACCAGTCGCTGCGCACGACGGCGCCGGCAGCGATCCCGGTGCTCAGCACCCAGTCGATCGGCTCCATCAGCAGGCCGACCAGGGGCGCGTGCAACGGCGGATCGTCGGACTGCAGGAAGCCGCAGGGTTCGCGGTAGGCGACGGCGATCGGCACCAGCGCGCCGCCCGGGAGCCGGAGCTCGCCGGGTCGTGTGACGACCAGCAGGTTCGTGCCGCAGCTCGCGAGCAGTGGCAGCAGCAACACCGCGAGTCGCGGGCGTCGCATCAGCCTTCGGCCTTGGCGACCTTCACCATCTCGCGGAACACCACCATGCCGTCGCCATCCTCGGGCAGCGCACCGCGTTCGAGCATGGTGCGGCGCCAGTTCGGCATGTGGGTGGGCAGGAAGCTGCGGTCGGGGTGCGGCATCACGCCGAGCACGCGACCGTTGCCGTTGGTCAGGGCGGCGAAGCCGAGCGGCGCGCCGTTGGGGTTGTGCGGGTAACGCTCGGTCGCCTCGCCCTTGTCGTCGACGTAGAGCGCGGCGGCGTAGCCTTCGTCGAGCAACATGCGCTGCAGGGCCGGGTCGCGGGCGACCAGCCGTCCTTCGCCGTGCGCGGCCGGCCAGCGCAACGTCAGCCCCGCCGGCAGGAACACGCAGCGCGATTTCTGCGTGCGCAGCGTGACCCAGCGGCACTCGTAGTGGTTGCTGAGGTTGTGGGTCAGCGTGACCTCTTCGTCGAGCGTGCCGCGGGTGCACGGCAGGAGGCCGAGGCGCACCAGCACCTGGAAGCCGTTGCAGATGCCGATCACGAGCCCGCCGCGAGCGACGAACTGCAGGATGCGCGGGCCGAGCGAGCTCTTCATCTCGAGCGCCAGCACGCGTCCCGAGCTGATGTCGTCGCCGTACGAGAAGCCGCCGGGCACCGCGAGCATCGCGAAGCTGTCGAGGCGCGTCGGGTCGGCGAGCAGTTCGCGGATGTGCACGTAGCTCGGCGCAGCGCCAGCGCGTTCGAACGCGAAGTGCGTCTCGCGCTCGCAGTTGATGCCGGGCGCCCGCAGCACGAGGACCTTGGGCGAGTTCACTTGGCACCTCCGGAGAGCAGCGTGGCGTCGAGGTCGAGCGGGCGCTTCCAGGCCGCCTCGAGGTCGGCGACGGCCACGCGCGCCGCGTCGGCCCCGCCGTGGCGCACGACGATCGTCGCCTCCTTGGTCACTTCGCCGAGCACCGCGAACGGCACCGGGCCCAGGTTGGCGCGCAGGTCGTCGAGCCGATCGGGCGGCACTTCGAGCAGGAACCGGCTCTGCGACTCGCTGAACAGGATCTGCTCGGCGCGCAGCGTGCTCTGCACGACGACGCGGTCGAGGTCGATCGCGGCACCGAGCCGTCCGCCGAGGCACATCTCGGCGAGCGCTGCGGCCAGGCCGCCCTCGCTCAGGTCGTGCGCGGCCAGCGCGCAGCGCGCCGCGAGCGCGCGCGCGACGCCGCGCAGCGTCGCGTGCGCCACCTCGTGGTCGACGCGCGGGGCGCGGTCGCCGAGCTGGCCCTTCGACTTGGCGTAGACGCTGCCGCCGAGTTCGTCCTTGGTGGTGCCGACCAGCACCACGAGCGAACCGGCGCGCTTGCAGTCGGTGGTCAGCGTGCGCGCGACGTCGGGGATCACCGACATCGCGGTGACCAGGATGCAGCCGGGGATGCGGATGGTGCGGTCGCCGGCGCGGAACTCGTTGTGCAGCGAGTCCTTGCCGGACACGAACGGCGTGCGGTAGCGCATCGCCAGCGCGCACAGCGCCTCGGTCGCGCGCACCAGTTCGCCGAGGCACTCGGCGTCGCGCGTGTTTCCCCAACAGTAGTTGTCGAGCACGACCGTGTAGTCGGGGTCGCCGCCGGCAGCGACGACGTTGCGCATCGCTTCGTCGAGCGCGCACTCGGCCATCGCCGCGGGATCGATGCGGCTGTAGCGCGGGTTGAGTCCGTTGGCGAGCACGACGCCGCGCCGGGAGCCGAGCTTGGGGGCGAGCACCGCCGCGTCGCTCGGCCCGTCTTCCTTGACGCCGCACAGCGGCTTGCCGGCCGACGCGGCCTGCACTTCGTGGTCGTACTGGCGCACGATCCACTCCTTGCTGCAGACGCCGAAGTCACCCATCACCGCGAGCCAGGCGCGGCCGAGGTCGGTCTCACGCGGCAGCGACAGCGGCGCGAGTTTCGGCGCGCGCCACACCGCGTCACGCACGCGGACCGGCAGGCCCTTGTGCAGGAAGTGCAGGTCGAGGTCGGCGTGCACGGTGCCCTGGAACTCGACGCGCAGCCGCTGGTCGGAGGTGAAGCGGCCGAGCACCACCGCTTCGCACGCCTCGGCGGCGCAGACCGCGAGCAGGCGCTCGAGCTTGGCCGGCGGCACCGCCAGCACCATGCGTTCCTGCGCTTCGCTGATCCAGACTTCCCACGGCGCCAGTCCCTGGTACTTGAGCGGGGCGTTGCCGAGCTCGACGACCGCGCCGAGTCCCTCGGCCATCTCGCCGACCGCCGAACTGAAGCCACCGGCACCACAGTCGGTGATCGCGGTGAACAGGTCCTCGTCGGCGGCGCGCAGCACGGCGTCCATCGCCTTGCGTTCGGTGATCGGGTCGCCGATCTGCACCGCGCCCGAACTCAGCTTCTCGCTCTCGGTGTGCAGTTCGAGCGAACTGAACGTGGCGCCGTGGATGCCATCGCGGCCGGTGCGGCCGCCGAGTGCCACGATCACGTCGCCGGCGCGCGCCTGCTTCTTGGCGCGGGCGGTCGGCAGGATGCCGACGTTGCCGACGTAGACCAGCGGGTTGCCGACGAAGTTCTCGTCGAAGTGCACGCTGCCGTTCACCGTCGGGATGCCCATCGGGTTGCCGTAGTCGCGCACGCCGGCGACGACGCCCTTCAGCAACGACAGCGGGTGCATGCAGCCCTGCGGCAGGTCCTTCGCCGCCAGGTCGGGCGGGGCGAAGCAGAACACGTCGGTGCTGGCGACCGGGCGCGCGCCCAGGCCGGTGCCGAGCACGTCGCGGATCACGCCGCCGACGCCGGTGCCCGCACCGCCGAACGGCTCGATCGCCGACGGCCGGTTGTGGGTCTCGACCTTGATGCACACCGAGTGTTCGTCGTCGAACTTGACGATGCCGGCGTTGTCGACGAACACGCTGACGCAGAAGTCGCGCGCGAGATCGTGCGTCACCTTGGCGATCGTGCTCTTCAGCAGGTTCTCGATCAGGCGGCCCTCGAACCGCACGTTGCCGGTGAGGGTCTTGTGCTTGCAGTGCTCGCTCCAGGTCTGCGCCAGGGTCTCGAGTTCGAGGCGCGTGGGGGCGCGGCCGAGCTTGCCGAAGTGCTGTTGGATCGCCGTCATCTCGGCGCCATCCAGCGCGAGGCCACCGTCCTTCGACAGCTTCTCGAGGCCGGCGGTGTCGAGGTGCGCGAGCGGGATCGGATGCACGGCGAGGTCGGCGACGCCGGCAGCACCCGGCAGTCCCGCGGGCAGCGCGTCGAGCAGCACGTCCTGCACGACGTCGTTGGCGAGCGCCTTGCGAGCGGCGCTGCGCAGCGCGTCACCGTCGCCGGCGAAGCGCACGTCGAAGGCGCGGTAGGTGCCGGCCGCCGTGACCGGCAGGCCGAGGTCGGCGAGCGCCTTCTGCAGCGAGTGCGCGACCGGGTCGGTGACGCCGGGCCGCGGCACCACCGCGACCATGCGCGTACCGCGCGGCGGCACCTGGGCGGCGGCGTCGGGCGCGTGCACGACGAAGGTGTCGATCACCGGATCGCACAACACGGCGCGGGCGAACGTTCGCACCTGCGCCTCGGGCAGGTCGGCGCCGAGCAGGTAGCCGCGGCGGCTGCGCACGTCCTGCACCCCGTCGAGTCCGGCCGAACGCAGGGCGCGCAGCGCGGACAGGCCCATCGGATCGGGCTGTTCAGGTCGGGCCAGAACGTCGATGCGCCAGGCTTTCATGGTGCTGGCGGGCCACGATGCAGGGGAGTGCTCGGAGGCGCAAGCGCACGGTTGCTGCGGAGTGGCGGGCTTCCGGGCGGGCGCCGCGAGGGCCGGCTGCCGGGGCTAGTAGCTCTCGCGTTCGCCCGGGAACGCGCCCTTCTGCACGTCCTGGCAGTAGGCGCGCACCGCGTCGCCGATCTCCTTGCCCAGCTCCCGATAGCGCCGCACGAACCGCGGCCGGAACTTCGTGAACAGCCCGAGCAGGTCGTGCGTGACCAGGATCTGCCCGTCGACGTGCGGCCCGGCGCCGATGCCGATCACCGGGATCGCCACCGCTTCGGCGACGCGCTTGCCGAGTTCCGCGGGCACCTTCTCGAGCACGAGCGCGAACGCGCCGGCCTGTTCGAGGCACTTGGCGTCCTCGACGATGCGTTGCTGCTCCTCCGCGTCCTGGCCGCGCGCCCGGTAGGAGCCGAACTGGTGGATGCTCTGCGGCGTGAGCCCGACGTGGCCCATCACCGGGATGCCGGCGTCGACGAGCCGTTGCACGGTCGGCGCGAACGCCACGCCGCCTTCGAGCTTGACCGCTTCGGCGAGTCCTTCCTTGAGCAGGCGGCCGGCAGAGCGCAGGGCGTCCTCGACGCTGATCTGGTAGCTCAGGAACGGCAGGTCGCCGACCACGAGCGCGCGCTTGCAGCCGCGAGCGACCAGTTCGGTGTGGTACACCATCTGGTCCATCGTCACGGGCACCGTCGTGTCGCGGCCCTGCACGACGGTCGCGACCGAGTCGCCGACCAGCACGATGTCGACGCCGGCTTCGTCGAGCAGCGAGGCGAACAGGTGGTCGTAGGCGGTGAGCGCGGTGATGCGCTGCCGCTGCGCCTTCATCGTGCGCAGCGTCGCCGTCGTCACCTTGCCGGCCGTCATGCTGGTCCCGTGGGCGGCCACGAACTCACCAGTCGCCGAACGTGTCGGGCGTGTCGCTTTCCGGCGGCGGCGGGGGCGGGGCGGGCCCGCCGGACTGGCCCGGCGGCGGCGGCGGCTTGTAGTCGTCGACACCGTCGCCAGGAACGCGCGGGCCGCGGCGCTTGGGCCGGCCCTTGCCCTCGACGATGCTGCCAAACGTCGGCACGCGCTTGGGATCCAACTCGACGTCGAACGCGGACAGATCGAGGGCCGCCGGTTCGATCACGTCGACCTTGCCGCGTCGATCGCGGAAGCGCGGCACGACGTCGACGTCGTGCGGCCGGTCGTCGCGCGGCCGGTCCTGGTGGGAACGACGGCGGTCGCGGTGCCCCGAGCGCTGCTGGTGCTGGTGCTGGTGCTGGTGTTGCCGCGGCGGGTGCTGCTGCCGTTGCGGTTGCTGCGGTTGCTGCGGGCGGTCGCCCGAGTGGCCGCCAGGCTGGTCGTCGCCCTCGGAGCGACGGCGACCACGGCGGCGACGGCGGCGCCGTCGGCCCGAACGGTCGCCCGGCTCGGCGTCGCCCGCCGGCGTGGGGGGAGCCCCTTCGTCGATGGGCTCGCCGCCGGCATCGCTCGCTGCCTCGCCGGTCTCGTCGGCGCGGTGCGGGCCGTCGACGTCGTCCTCGGCCGGGGCATCGGGGTCGCGCTGCTCGCGCACCGGGCGCAGCGGTTCGTGCTGCGCGTGCTCGGCATCGACGGCTTCGCCGTGCGGTGCCGGAGGGGGGCTCTCGCGGAAGGCGTCACCGCCGCGACCACGCCGGCGTCGGCGACGGCGGCGTCGGCGGCCGCCTTCGCCTTCGGGCTGGCCGGCGTCGGCGGTGGCGGGGCGTGCCGTGTCCTCTGGAACTGGGCCGTCGCTGGCCAGCACGTTGTCGTCGGCAGCGTCGAGGTCGGAGTCGTCGGCGCCCTCGGGATGCACGAAGTCGTGCACGACGTGTGGGGTCCGGACCGACGGCGGCGCGTCGTCGTCGTCGCCCGGCGAAGTCTCGGGCGCGGGCGCCGCCATGCCTTCGGCCGGCGCGTCTGCGGGGAATGCGTCGCCCTCCTGTCCACCGCGGCGGCGGCCGCGGCGACGGCGGCGTCGGCGACGACGACCCGGCTCGCCCGGCTGCGCCCACGGATTCGCCGGTGCTTCGTCGTTGCCCCGGCCTTCGTCCGTCGCGGGTGGCGCTTCGGCGTCGTCGGGCGCGGCGTTCTCGTCGTCCGCCGACCGTGGTTCGTCCGCGGCCTGGTCGCGCGGTGCGTTCGCTGCTTCGCCGCCGTGCTCGTCGTCGTACTCGCGCCGCTCATCGAAGCGTTCGCCGCCGTGGAACGCGGCGTCGGCGAGATCGCGCCAACGGTCGACGACCGACAGGTCGCCGCCGGCAGCCATCGTGCGCAATTCGAACAGGTCGAGCGCTTCGAGGAAGTACGGACCGTGCACGAAGCCTTCGGTGCGGAAGCGCTTCTCGCCGTCGTCCTGGGCGAACCGGTGCTGCACGCCGCAGATGCGCTTCAGGCAGCCGGCGTCGCGCCGCGGCAGCCGCAGTTCGGCGCAGAACGGGCCGAGCAGTTCTTCGGCGATCGACGACGGGCTGCGGCCGGGGTTGCGCGCGGACTTGGCCAGCACCGTGTCGACGAGCAGCGTGCCGAGCAGCACTCCGCTCGGCGGCATGTGACCGTCCTGGATGCGGTGGTCGAGGGCCTGCAGCAGACGCCAGAAGTCGACGCGCTCCTCGTGCGCCGCATCGGCGAGGTGGTCGGCGAGCACCGGCACGAGGCTGCGCACGGCGCCGACATCGCGCAGCAACTGGAAGCTGTCGAGCGAATGGCCGCTGCGCAGCAGGCGCAGGATCTCCTCGAACAGGCGCGGGGGGGCGCTGCGCACGAGGTCAGCCGACGTGTCGCACATGGCCTGGAACGTGCCGGGCTCGACGGTGAAGCCGAGCCGCCCGGCGAACTTCGCGGCGCGCAGGATGCGCACCGGGTCCTCGCGGAAGCGGACGTGCGGGTCGCCGATCGTGCGGATCACGCGGTCGCGGACGTCCTGCAGGCCGTTGGTGTAGTCGAGGATCGTGTCGCGCGTCGGGTCGAGGAACAGCGCGTTGACCGTGAAGTCGCGGCGGAGCGCGTCTTCCTCGGCCGTGCCGAACTCGTTGTCGCGCGTGATCAGGACGTCGTCGCCGTTCTCGCTCGCCTGCGGCGACTGGCGGAACGTCGAGCACTCCAGGATCTTGGTGTTGCCGTGGAAGTGCAGGTGCGCGAGCTTGAAGCGGCGGCCGATGATGCGGCTGTTGCGCGGGAAGACGCGCTTGACCTGCTGGGGTCGCGCGGCGGTCGCGATGTCGTAGTCCTTCGGCGTGCGGCCGAGCAGCAGGTCGCGAACGCAGCCACCGACCAGGTAGGCCTCGTGACCGAACTTCTGCAGGCGCTGCGTGGCGCGCACCGCGTCGCCGTCGAGTTGCGACAGGTCCACGCCCGTCGGGGAAAGGATCGTCGGTTCGATCGTCGTGCGTCCAGGTTCGCGAAAGTGCGCGGACGGTTTACCGGGCGACCCCGGCGACCGGCAACCAGTTTCTCCGTGCGGCATTGCGGCCGCCCGCGGACCCGCGCGGGATCAGGCCTGCAGGCCGCCGTCGACGGTCAGGACCTGGCCGGTCAGGTAGGTGCTGCCGTCGCCGAGCAGGAACGCCACCAGCCCGAGCACGTCGCTGGGCGTGCCGAGCCGCCCGAGCGGCACGCGGGCTGCGAGCCGTTGCTGGCTTTCGCGGTGGCTGTGCTCGTGCGCGATCAGGCCCGGCGCCACGACGTTCACCGTCACGCCGGCCGGCGCGACCTCGAGCGCGAGACTGCGCGCGAGCTGGATCACGGCGGCCTTGGCGGCGAAGTAGACCGGCGCGCGCAGCATGCCGCGGTCCTTGTCGGCGCCGGCGGCGGCGAACAGCACGACGCGGCCGCGTCGGGCGGCGACCATCGCCGGCACGATCGCCTGCACGGTGTGGAACGCGCTCGCGACGTTGCTGGCGAACAGGTGGTCGAAGGTCGGCCGGTCGGTGGAGAGCAACGGCTGCTCGGCGAAGTCACCGACGGTGTGGATCAGGGCGAACGGCGCGCCGTGCTTGCTCTGGTAGCCGGCGAACGCCGCCCGCAGCGCCGCGGGGTCGGTCGCGTCGACGCCGGTGTGGCGGGTCCAAGTGNNGGCGATCGCCTTGCCGATGCCCTGGCCGCCGCCGACGACGAGGATCGGGTCGCGCACGTTCGCTCAGCCGTGCCGCAGCCAGCCGAAGATCTCCTTCAGCTTGGGCGGGTTGCCGGTCATCAGCACGCCGACGCGGAAGATCTTGCCGGCGAGCCGGAACGCGATCCAAACGCTCGCCACCAGCAGGATCGTGGTGATCACGTACTCGTAGACCTCGGGCGGCCCGCCGGCGCGGTTCATCATCGTGAACGGCGTGAACAGCGGGACGTAGCTGAGCACCTTGGCGACGACGCCGTTGGGTTCCTGGACGATGAACATCATCGAGACCAGCGGCACGATCAGCAGGATGAACACCGGCTGCAGCAGGTTCTGCGCTTCCTTGAGGCTGTTCGTCACCGACCCCAGCCCGACCAGGATCGCCGCGAACAGCAGGTAGCCCAGCAGGAAGTAGACGACGAAGCTCGCCAGGTAGAGCGGGTCCTTGACCGACGCGAAGACGCTGAGGTCGGCATCGGGGATCAGCACGGAGGCGAGCCACAGGCCGCCGAGCCCGCATAGCACCCATGACAACGTCAGGGTCATGCCGGTGGCGCCGATGCCCCAGATCTTGCCGGCCATCAACTGGCCGGGGGACACCGACGACAGCAGCACCTCG
>DDSQ01000003.1 GCA_002343845.1 Planctomycetes bacterium UBA2386
GGCTTGCCGGCGACGCGCACCGCCGGCCGCCAGTCGGCGACCGCGGCCACGGCGATCGCGATGTCGGCGGTAGCGAACGCGCGTTCGGCGGCGGCTTGCATCTCCAGCGCCGACGTCACCGGCACGACGGCGACGCCCGACGGCGGCGCGACCTCGACGGGACCGAGCACCAGCGTCACACGATGACCCGCGGCCAGCGCCGCCTTGGCAAGGGCGCACCCCATGCGCCCCGAGCTGCCATTGCTCAGGAACCGCACGTCGTCGAGATACTCGCGAGTCGGACCCGCCGTGATCAGGATGGAGACCATGCCCCCGTCGAAGCGGCCGAGGAACGCCGCAAAACCGCCAGCCGTCCTATCGTAGTAACAGTCGCCGCGCGGGGGAGAAAAAACAGCGGGGCGCATCTACATAGGCCGGCTCGACGAACGCGACCGCGGTCGCGATCGAGCCTGCCCTGTGAACCCGAGTCGACTCGCCCTTCCCCTGTACTTCGTTGCCGCCTCCTGCTGGTCGCCCGGCGCCAGCAAGGAGTCCGCCGACGAGCAGGTCTACGCGATCCTCGCCTCGGCCTCGCAGCAGGTCACGGGCGCCACGCGTCCGTTCACCGTCGAGCGGCCCGTCGACACGCTGCGGCAGCGGCTGGTCGCCGGCAAGGAACCGGTGCGGCTGTCGCTGGCCGAGGCCCTCGACGTCGCCGCCGAGAACAGCCGCGACTTCCAGTCGCAGAAGGAACAGCTCTACCTGGCGGCGTTGAACCTGACGCGGAGCCTGCACGACTTCGCGTGGCGATTCGGCGGCGGCGGCTCGGCGGAGGTCAGCGGCGAGAGCGACGAGACCGCCGACGTCAACCTCGGCACCGATCTGTCGGCGGCGGCGAACAGCGTCTACGGCACGCGCGTCGTCGCCAGCTTCGTCAACACCTTCCTGCGCTCGGTCGTCTCGGGCGGCAGCTTCGACGGCGGCTCGATCCTGAACCTGACGCTGACGCAGCCGCTGCTGCGCGGCGCAGGCCGGCGCATCGTGCGCGAGCCGCTGACCCAGTCCGAACGCGACGTGGTCTACGCGATGCGGGCGTTCGAGCGCTTCCGTTCGGACTTCGCGGCAGGCGTCGTCAGCGACTACTGGAACGTCGTGCGCCAGGCCGCCGACCTCGCCAACGTCGAGGCGAACTACGCGAGCATCCTGACCGACAGCGAACGCATCCAGGAGCTGTTCGTCGCCGACCGCGCGACGATCACCGACCTCGGCCGCGCGCGGCAGAGTCAGTACGCAGGCGATGCCCAGCGGGTCGCCGCCAAGAACCGGCTGCAATCGGCTTTGGACCGCTTCAAGTTGACGCTCGGCCTGCCAGTGGCCGCGCAGGTCGATCTGGACCCGGCCGAGCTCGACAAGCTCGTCGCGACCGGCGTGCAGGCGATCGACATCGCCGAGGCGGACGCGCTGGCGCTGGCGCTGTCCCGGCGTCTCGACCATCGCACGACCGTCGACGAGGTCGAGGACGCGGGCCGCCGCATCCTGGTCGCCGAGGACGCGCTCGGCATGGCGCTCGACTTCACCGCGGCGTTGAACGTCCCCGCCGAGTCGGGCAAGGGCCTCAACCTCGATTGGTCGCGCGTGAACTGGTCGGCCGGTTTCGAACTCGACCTCGCGCTCGACAAGCTCGTCGAACGCAACGCGCTGCGCAGCGCACTGATCACGATGGACCGTTCGCTGCGTTCGCGCGAGGCGAGCGAGGACCAGGTGGCGGCCGATGTCCGCGCGTCGCTGCGCGACATCCAGAGCGCGCTCGACACCCACCGCATCCAGACGCTCGCCGTCGAACTGGCGAACCAGCGCGTCGAAGCCCAGACCGACCTCTACACCGCCGGCCGCGTCGAGGCGCGGGAGCTGCTCGACGCCAAGGACGACCTGTTGCAGGCGCGGCTCGACCTGACCGCGGCGACCGTCGACTACGCGATCGCGCGCCTGCAGCTGATGAACAACTTGGAGGCCATCGCTCTCGAACCGACCGGACTGCGGTTCGACCCGACCCTGCCGATGCCACAGTCGAAGCCCGCGGAATAGACCCATGAGCCACGTGAGAACCCGATCGAATCGCCGCCTGCTGGTCGTGGCCGCGCTGCTGGCCGCGTGCAGCGACTCGGCGCCGAACACGCCGGACCCCAACCAGTTCGTGGTGCAGGTCGCCGACCTGCCGATCACGGTGCGCGAGAACGCCGAACTGCAGGCGCTGCGGGAGACGATCGTGCGGTCCGAAGTCGAGGGTCAGTCGACGATCATCTTCATCGTGCCCGAGGGCACGGTCGTGAAGCAGGGCGACAAGCTGGTCGAGCTCGACGTCAGCGAGCTGGTCGAGAAGTCTTCGAACCAGGAGATCGCGGTCGAGAAGGCACGGAGCTCGCTCGAGCAGGCGCGGACGCAGCAGAACATCCTCGAGAAGGAGCTGACCACGAAGCGCAACACCGCGACGTCGCAGCTCGAGATCGCGCGCATGAACCGCGAGAAGCTGCTCGGCGCACGCGACGGCAACGGTTCCGAGGGCAAGAACGCGGACATGGTGACGCGCCTGCGCGAGCTCGTGACGCCGCCGCCCGATGCAAACGACGCCGAGCCCGCGCCGAGCGGACTCGCCGCGCGCGTGAATCCGGCGAACTACGCCGGACTCGTGGACCGCGCGACGAAGCTGCTGACCGGCAAGGGCGAGACGGCGGCGGAGAGCCTCGCGCGCGACATGGGCGAGATGGCCAACAAGATCCTGCAGCAGGCCGACCAGATCCGCCTCGCGATGGCGGACCTCAAGGTCAAGGAGGACACGCTGCTGCACAGCCGCCGGCTCGCCGCGAAGAAGTTCATCACGCGCAACGAGCTCGAGCGCGACGAGCTCGCCTGGCAGAGCCAGCAGTCGAAGGTCACGATCGCGTGGAACGACCTCGAACTGCTGATCAACTACACGCTGCACACCGAGCGCATCAAGGCGACGCAGGACTTCGAGAACGCGACGCTCGAGCTCGACCGCGTCGAAGCGAGCAACGACGCCGAACGCAAGAAGGCCGCGTTCGACATCGACGCGAAGACCAAGGAGTTCACGCTCGCCAAGGAGCGCCTCGACAACCTCAAGCGCCAGATCGACAGCGCGGTGATGCTGGCGCCGACGCCGGGCACCGTGGTCTACGCACGCATCGACCGCAACCGCGGCGGCGGCGAAGCGGTGCGCGAAGGCGTCCAGGTGCGCGAACGGCAGGAGATGATCATCCTGCCCGACACCACCAAGATGCGTTGCGTCATCAAGGTGCAGGAAGCGCAGGTCGACAAGGTGATGCGCGGACAGCCGGCCCACGTCACGGTCGAGGCGTTCCAGGGCGAGACGTTCACCGGGCGCGTCACCAGCGTGGCACCGGTCGCCGACAGCAACAGCGGCTGGATGACCAGCGACCGCAAGGTCTACACGACGTTGGTCGAGCTCGACTCGGACAACCCTGACGGCCGCCTGCGTTCCCGCATGGCGGCGAACGTGACGATCTCCGTGGAAACGGTGAAGGACACGCTGCCGGTGCCGCTGCAGGCGGTGTTCCGCGACCGCTCGGTCAACTACGTCTGGAAGAAGTCGCCGGCTGGCCCGGTGGCGACGCCGGTCCGGGTCGGCCGCCAAAACACCGAGCGCGTCGCGCTCCTCGATGGAGTCGCTGGCGGCGACGTGCTGCTGCTGCTGGCGCCCGCGGGCGTGCCCGAACCGAAGTTCGAGCAACCGGTGGCCCCCGAACCGGCCCCTCTGAAACCGCAGCCCGGCAACGGAAAGGAAGACGGCAACGGCAACGGCAACGGTCCGACCAACGGCGGCGACGGGCCACGCCGTGGGACTGGCATGGGCGCGATGAACAAGCCGCTCGCCGAAATGACGCCGGACGAACTCGCCGCCTACCGGGACCGGCTCGACGGCATGAGCCGCATGATCGATGGGGCGCGCCAGGCCGGCAACGGCGAAGCCGCCAACGAGATCGAGACGACGCTCGCCGCCCTGCGGGCCGCGCTCGACAAGAACGACCTCGTCGCCGGCCAGGTGCAGAGAGACAAGCTCAGCGCATTGATGCGGCGCATGGGCGGAGCGCGCGGCGAAGGCGGCGAGCGCCCGCGCCGCGGCGGCAATGGTGGCGAGGACGGCGGTGGTCGCCGCGGCAACTGAGGGGAACGCCGTGACGGCAGCCGATCGTCCGATCATCGCCGAGTTCGTCGACGTCCACCGTCACTACGTGATGGGCAAGAACGTCGTGAAGGCCCTGAACGGCGTGTCGATGCAGGTCCGCAAGGGCGACTACCTCGCGATCATGGGCCGCTCGGGATCCGGCAAGAGCACGATGCTGAACATCCTCGGCGGGCTCGACCGCCCGACGTCGGGCGAGTACCGCGTCGGCGGCCGCGACGTGAGTCGCCTCAGCGACGACGACCTCTCCGACGTGCGCGGCCGCGAAATCGGGTTCATCTTCCAGTCGTTCAACCTGATCCCGCAGCTGACCGTGCTCGAGAACCTCGAGGTCCCGCTGTTCTACCAGGGGCGTGTCGGCCCCGAGTCGCGCCGCAAGGCCGAGCACCTCGCCGGACGCGTCGGCCTCGGCGGCCGGCTCGAGCACAAGCCGATGGAGCTGTCGGGCGGCCAGCAGCAGCGCGTCGCGATCGCCAGGGCCTTGATGAACGACCCGCTCTTCCTGCTCGCCGACGAGGCGACCGGCAACCTCGACAGCAACACCGAGAAGGAGATCCTGGACCTGTTCGACGACTTGCGGCCGGACGGCGTCACCATCGTCGTGGTCACCCACAACCCGAAGGTCGCCGAACGCGCCGACCACACGCTGTGGCTGAAGGACGGGCAGGTCGAGCAGTTGATCGACAACCGCGCCGCGGCCGGCAGGGGTACCACGTGATCCGCGACACCATGCGCATGGTTCGGCTCGGGCTGAAGAGCCTGATGCTGCACAAGCTGCGCAGCACGCTGACGACCGCCGGCATCCTGTTCGGCGTCGCTTCGGTGATCGCGATGCTGGCGGTCGGCGAGGGCGCCTCGGCCGAGACGCTGCGGCAGTACCGCGAGATGGGCGTCACCAACGTGCTCATCCGCAGCAAGAAGCCCGAAGAGACCCAGCAGTCGTCGACGTCGAGCACGATGAGCATTCTCGGCTACGGGCTGGTCTACCACGACGCCGACCGCATCCAGAACCTGCTGCCGACGGCCACGGTCGTGCGCGTTCGCGAGTTCCAGCGCGGCGTGATCCGTGGCGAGAACTGGACCAGCACGATCATCGTCGGCACCGAAGTCGACTTCCTCGACGTCACCAACATGAAGGTCGACGAGGGCCGCTGGCTGTCCGAACTCGACCAACAACACCAGGCCAACATCTGCGTGATCGGCCACAAGCTGGCACGCAACCTGTTCCCGCTCGAGGACCCGGTCGGCAAGACGATCCTGGTCGGCATCGAGGATCGCTTCGAAGTCGTCGGCGTGCTCGAAGGCCAGGGCCGCGCCGCGTCGCCCAACGGCACGACGCTCGACGAATGCGCGTTCATCCCGCTGACCAGCTCGAGAAGGCGCTTCGGCGACACCGTGCGCAACCCGTCGACGAACCGCTTCGAGAACGTCGAGCTGCAGGAGGTCAAGGTCAAGATGCCGTCGACGGACGACGTCGAGATGGCGGCCGCGGTGCTCGATCGCATGTTGATGAGCGACCCGGTGCACAGCGCCAAGAAGGACATCGAGATCACCGTGCCACTCGAGCTGCTGCGCAAGGCCGAGGCGACCGAGCGCATGTTCAACCTCGTGCTGGCGGTGATCGCGTCGATCAGCCTGCTGGTCGGCGGCATCGGCATCATGAACGTGATGCTCGCGACGGTGACCGAGCGCACGCGCGAGATCGGCATCCGCAGAGCACTCGGCGCCAAGAAGAAGCACATCGTGCAGCAGTTCCTGGTCGAGGCCGGCGTGCTGTCGGCGCTCGGCGGACTGGTCGGCGTCGGCCTCGGCGTGCTGGTGCCCTACGGCATCGAGCGCTGGTTCGAGCAGCAGACGGACGTGCAGCCGCCGCACGTGCTGCTCGCGTTCGGCATCTCGGCCGCGGTCGGCGTCGTCTTCGGGCTCTACCCGGCGTGGCGGGCCGCCAACATGGACCCGGTCGAAGCCCTGCGCCACGAGTGACGCAGCGGCTGCGTGACTACGCCTTGACGGCCGCGTGCTTCTCGACGAGGTCGATCAGCTCGTCCGGTTCGAACGGCTTGCGGAAGTAGTCGACCGCACCCATCTCGGCGCTCTTCTGATGGCCGCGGCTGTGCTCGCGGGCGGTGAAGATGACCACGGGGATGTTGGCCGTCGCGGTCTCCTTCTTCAGGCGCGTCAGCGTCTCCCACCCGTCGATGCCCGGCATCATGATGTCGAGCAGGACGAGGTCGGGACTCTGGGTCTTGGCCTTGGCGATGCCGTCTTCACCGTTGGTGGCCGACTCGACGCGGAACCCTGCCGCCTCGAGGACCATCTGCGTGGACACGATGATCAGCTTCTCGTCTTCGATGATCAGGACGGTTCGTTGCGTGGTCATGCTCTCTGCTCCGTGGCTGCGGACGCGGCCGCAGCCGCTCGGCCCTGCCGTTGCAGCGGCAGGTTGAAGGAGAAATCGGCTCCGTGGCCCAGTTGGCTGGAGACTTCGATGCGACTTCCGTGCGCCTCGACGATGCCCTGGGCGACGAACAGACCGAGGCCGGCGCCACCGTGGTGGCGCGTCAGCGGGTCCTCGACCTGGAAGAACTTCTCGAAGATGCGTCGGTGGTAGCGCGGATCGACGCCGATGCCGTCGTCGCGAACCCGGAACCGCAGGTCGTCACCCGAGCGCTCGATGGCAACGGCCACCCGGCCACCGTCGCGGGCGAACTTGACCGCGTTCTCGACCAGCGCCTGGCAGGCGCGGCGCAGGCCGGACCGATCGGCGTCGAGTTTCTCGTCACCGCCCTCGACCGCGAGCGTCAGCTCGATGTGGCGCCCACGCGCCGGTTGCTCGAACGGTTCGAGCAGCCCGTTCGCCAGCGATGCGACCGTGCAGACTTCGCGATCCTGGCCGTAGTCGGCGGATTCGAGGTTGCCCAGGTTGATCAGCTTGTCGATCTGGTGCTCGAGGCGGATCGCCTGTTCACGGATCGACTCGCAGGCCGCCTGCTGGCGTTCGCCAAGGGGACCGAGCCGCCCCTTCGTCATCATCGTCGCGAACGTCTTGATGCCGGTCAGCGGCGTGCGCAGTTCGTGGGCGACGATCGACAGGTACTGGTTGCGGAGCTGGTCGGACTTGAACGACGCCGTGACGTCGCGCAACACGGTCAACACGCCGGCTGGCTGGCCGAGGTGGTCGTTGACGACCCGCGTGTCGCAGCGGATGTAGAGCAGATCGTGCGCGTCGGCGTGCACCTCGACGGTGCGTGACGCTTCGCGTTCCTGCGCCATGCGGGCGTGGTCCGCCACGATCGCGGCCAGGAGATCGGCTCGCCCCGGCAGCGCCGACAACGGCTGGCCGATCGAGCAGAACGCCTTGGCGCCGAGCAGGTCCTCGGCCGCGGCGTTGAGCATCGCGATCGCGCCGCCGCGATCGACGAACACGACGCCATCCATGATGTCCGTGATCTGGCCCATCGCGACCTGCAGCCTCCGCCCACCGTCTGCTCCGGTGATCGCGGCCCGCGGGCCGCATCACCCTGGAGTCACTTCGGGTTCTTGATCGCCTGCAGCGCGTCGTCCTCGCGTTCGAAGATCGCGAGGTGCTTGCTGATGCGCATGATCTCGAAGATCTTGACGATGAACGGCTTGATGTTGCTCAGGTAGAGCTTGCAGTTGCGCGACGACGTCACGTTGTTGGCGACGATGATCAAGCCGACGCCGCAGGAGTCGATGATCTTGACGTTGTCGAGGTTCAGCACGAAGTGCTGGTACCCTTCCTCGATCTTGCCGTTGACCGTCTCCTTCAAGGACTCCTTCAGGGAGTCCGTGACGTAGAAGTTCAGGCTGCGATCGTTGAACGTGATGATGACGGTCTTGTCATCCTTGAGCGTCGTGACCGACAGGCCCTGGCTCTTCTTGCCGACGATTTCCATGGCGTTCCTCGGGGCGCACGCCCGGTCAACCCGGGATGGCGCTCCCCGTGCATCGGCCGGCCGGTCGCCGCGGGTTGAGCACCGCGCCAGAAACCCGGACCGACCGGCGGACCGTCAGCCAGCGCCGCCCTCGGCTGCCTGCCCCATGGCGCCCCCATAACGCAGGGCGATGTTGCTGCGCCCGAGGTCGGCCAGCAGCGCGTGGCTCTTCTTGAGGCCCAGCTGGTTCGCCTTGTTGGCGACGCTGACGACACTGCGACGCAACTCCCGTGCAACCGTGAGGTTGTCGCGATCGGCGTAGATCTCGCGCAGGCGGGTCACGTCGGCCGCGGACCACCGCGGCATCGCGACGCGGCCCGTGCGCGCCATGCCACCGTCGTTCGCCGCCGCAGCACCCGCGGCGAACCGCTTGTCCTTGGCGAGGCACAGGCGGGCCGCCATCGCGGTGATCTCGCCCACCGGTCGCGACAGGCAGACCTCGAGGTCGTCGTCCGACCGCGTGCCGTAGAGGTCCTTCAGGCTGAGCTGCTCGGCGCGCGCCCACGGCCCGGTGCGGACCCGCGCGCGCAGCTCGTCGGCCCGCCGGCGAACGTCCGCCGGGGCGCGGCCCGTCATCGCCGCGAGCAATCGTGGTTCGACCGCCCCCCACGATTCGCGCAACATCGCATCGTCGCTCGCGGTCCAGTCGCCACGGCGGGGCGGCACGCGCAGCAACAGGAACGCCTTGCGCCGCACGCTCTCCGCCGACCGCCGCAACAGCGTCGCCGTCACGGCGACGCCACGACGCGGCAGCAACTGGCGCAGGCGTTCGAACTCCTGCACCGACCAGTTGCCGGCGCGCATCGCCCTGGTCATCGCGCGCCTTCCTCGCTGGACGCGAGCTGCTGCTGCCAGCGCGGCTGGATGCGATCCTGGACGAGCTTGCGCACGGCCGACGTCGAGTGCATGGCGAGCGCTTTCGCCGCGAGGTCCTGGCACTCCGCGAGCGTGAAGCTGCGCAGCATCAGCTTCACGCGCGGCACGAACACCGGCGCCATCGACAACTCGCGATACCCGAGCCCGACCAGGATCGGCGTGAACACCAGGTCGCCGGCGATCTCACCGCAGATCGACGCCGGCTTGCCGGCCGCGCCGGCCGCGGCAGCGATCTGCTGCAGCACGCGCAGCACGCCCGGATGGAACGGGTCGTACATCTTCGCGACCCGCTGGTTGTCGCGGTCGACGGCGAGCAGGTACTGCACGAGGTCGTTGGTCCCGACCGAGACGAAGTCCGCGACCGGCAGCACGTCGGGCAGCACCGGCACCAGCACGGGCACCTCGACCATCACGCCGAGTTCGATGTGCGGATCGAACGGCACGCCGGTCGCGCGCAGGTCGGCGGCGAGCTGGTCGAGCACCTCGCGACACCGCACCACTTCCGACCGCGTGCTGATCATCGGCAGCAGGATGCGCGCGTGGCCGAGCGCGCTGGCGCGCAGGATCGCCCGCATCTGGGTGTAGAGGATGTCCGGCCAGTCGAGGCACAGCCGGATGCCGCGCCAGCCGAGAACCGGGTTGCGTTCTTCCGGCATCCGGAAGTAGCCGAGCGGCTTGTCGCCGCCGACGTCGAGCGTGCGGAACGTCACCGGCTTGCCCCCGGCTCCCTCCATCGCCCGGCGATACATGCCCACCTGCTCGTTCTCGCTCGGGAACTGGCGCCGCTCCATGAACGCGAACTCGGTGCGGAACAGGCCGATGCCGGCGATCGCGTCGACCTCGAGCGCGTCGAGGTCGCGCACGCCTTCGACGTTGGCGAGCAGTTGCACCAGCACGCCGTCGGGCGTGACCGACGGCTGGAAGAGCACTTCGGCGATGCGCCGGTCGATGGCCCGCTGCTCCCGTTGGCGCTGGCGGTACTCGGCCAACTCCTCCGGCGACGGCTCCAGGATCACCAGCCCAGCGTCGCCGTCGACGATCGCCATGGTGCCCGTCGTCGACTCGCGCAGGATCGGCTCGATGCCGACCACCGACGGGATGCCGAGCGAACGCGCGAGGATCGCGCCGTGCGAGTACTTGCCGCCGTGCGCGGTGACGATGCCGCGCAAGTGCGCGCGGTCGAGGATGCCGGCGTCGCTCGGCAGGAACTCGTCGGCGCCGAACAGGTAGTCGGCGCCGTTCGCGGTGTACTTGTGGCGCTCGCTCGCCAGCAACGCGCCGACGAGCTGGCGGCCGATGTCGCGCAGATCCGCGGCGCGCTCGCGCATCGCCGGGTTCTCCATCGCCGCGAACACGGCCTCGTACCGCGCGATCACGCGCTGCAGCGCCACCTCGAGGTTGACGTGGTGCTGCACGATCTCGCCCTCGACATCACGCCGGAACGTCTGGTCGTGCAGGATCGCCAGCTGCGCGTCGTAGATGCGCACGTCGTGCTTCTCGAGCGATGACGCGAGCTCGCGCTGCAGGTCGAGCAGGTTCGTCGCCACGCCGGCGATCGCACCCGACAGACGCGCTCGCTCGCCGTCCAGGTCGGCGTCGGCCACCTTCCACGTCGGGATGTGGTCGAGCGTCGCGTGGAAGTGCACGATCGGCGCGATCGCGACGCCACGCGCGGCGGCGATGCCTTTGAGCCTGCGGGACATCGTTGGCAGCGCGTTTTCGGCGACGCTGCGGCACTTTGCAACATGCGCGCTTCATCCGCGCGCGAGCGGGAGCCGATCGATGCCCCGGAAAACGCCCGCACGCACCATGAAGAACAAGAAGAAGTCGACGCGCAACCGCGACACGCAAGCGGCCGCGGAGGAAACCGCCGAGTTCGTCGACACGGCATCCACGACGACGACCAGCGACGAGCCGATGGACGCAGTGGCGCCGACCTCGTCGACCGACGGGACGCCGGAGCCGATCGACCCCGCCACCATCGATCCCTCGGAACTCGATGCCCTGGCCCACGCCGCAGCGTCCGACGACGCCGGCAACGCCGCGTTGCCCGCGGACGCCACGAGCGTCACGGCAGCCGCAGCTTCGCCTCGGGCAGGCGGGCTGGCCGCGGGGCTCGCGGGGCTCGCCGCGGCAGCCGCCCTGGCCGCGCCCTTCGTGCCGGCGATGGCCACGATCGGCATGACCAGCGGTGCCTGCGGCGTGCTCGCCGCGGTGCTGTTCGTGGCCTCCCGCGGTCAACGCCAACAAGCGAACCTGCAGCAGCAGCTCGCCGCGAACCACGAGTCACTGCAGCGACTGCGTGCGGAGCCCGCACCGGCGATGCCGGCGGCCGGCGACGAACTGCAGCACCTGTTGATGTCGCTCCAGCGGCAGGACGAGAAGATCAACAACCTCACGAAGGCCATCAAGATGTACGGCAAGCCCTTGATGGACATCGCCGGGCAGAGCACCGAGCTGGTCGGCGCCGTCGGGCGACTCGAGCAGACGTCGGCGCAGCGCGCCGCGGCAGCGGAGCAGGCGTTCGGCAAGCTCGCGACGCACGACCAGTTCGCACAGGTCGCCAAGCAGGTCGAAGCGGCCGGCGGCAAGTCCCCGACGCTCTCGCTCGAACCGCTGCAACAGCACCTGTCCCGGCTCGAGGTCGGGCTCGCCGCGGTGGCGCAGCGTCTCGACAGCAGCGATGTGCAGAAGAGCCTGCTGCGCCTCGAGGAGGCCAGCCAGAAGGGTCGCGAGGCGATGCAGGAGTTGCTGAAGGGCGACAGTGTCCAGAAGGCGACGAGCCAACTGCAGCACTGCGTCGACGCGGCGACCAAGGGACTCGCCGACGGCCTCGGCCAGATGCGCGACGGCAACCTCGGACGGCTCGAGAGCACGGTGCGCGACATCCAACGCGAGGTGTCGGGCGTGGCGACGACGATCGCGCAGATCAACGCCGTGATGAAGAACGGCAGCCGCGTGGCCGCGACCAGCCCGCCGCCCGCGAACCCGGGCGCAGGTTCGTCGACGCCGGCTCCGACGAGTGCGGAGTCTTCGACGGCGGGCCCAGCGCCGTCGGCGACGGCGACGATGGCGCCGACGCCCGCACCAGCACCGGCAGGCGGCGACGCCACCGGCTACCAGACCGGGGCCCGCACGACCGGCAGCGCCAACGTGCTCGGCGCGATCGCCAAGCTGAAGAAGCTGAAGGGCTGACGTTCGCTGCGGTCGCCGTGCGGTAGCGTTCGCGCGTGGCCGACGTCGACCCGAGCCGGTGCCCGCTGTGCGGCAAGAGCAACGCCTGCGCGATGGCGGCAGGCAGCGGCTCGTGCGGGACGTGCTGGTGCGCGAAGGTCACCGTCTGCCAGGACGCGCTGGCGCGCGTCCCGGCGGCCGCGAAGGACCGCGCGTGCCTGTGCGCCGACTGCGCGCGCGGCGCCACGGTGGCGCCGCCGCAGCAGGCCGCTCCAATGCGGCGATGAACGCTCTCCCGCCCGGCGTCACGCGCACCCAGGATCCCGGCGGCCGCGACGCGCTGCGCCTCGACGGCCCCGGCGGCAGCGTGCTGGTCGCCATGCTCGGCGCGCAGGTGCTGTCGTGGAAGTCGCCCCTCGGCGAAGTGCTCTGGTGGGGCTCACGCGCCGAGTACTCGCCCGGCAAGCCGGTGCGCGGTGGCATCCCGCTGGTGTTTCCGTGGTTCGGCGACCACCCGACCGACAACAAGCTGCCGGCCCATGGCTTCGCCCGTGCGTTGACCTGGCAGCTCGCCGCCGCGCGTCCCGGGCCCGAAGTGACGTTGGCGGCCACCGACGACGCGACGACGCTCGGGCTCTGGCCCCACGCGTTCGCACTCGAGCTCACGATCGCGCTGACCGACGCGCTGCGGATCTCGCTGACGATCCACAACCGGGGCCACGCGCCGTTCCGCTGCGAAGAGGCCCTGCACACCTACTTCGCGCTCGGCGACGTGCACACCGCATCGGTGCACGGGCTGCAGGGCGTGCCCTGCATCGAGACGGCGAAGGAGCCCGAGGTCGACTGGGATCCGCGAACGCCGATCCACTTCCGCGCCGAGACCGACCGCGTGTTCCAAGGTGCGCCGGACCGTCTCGAGCTGCGCGCGCCGGCCCTGCGCCGCGTCGTGGCACTCGACGCACGGAACGCGCGCTCGGCGATCGTCTGGAACCCGTGGCCTGCCAAGACCGCGCGGCTGTCCGGCATGGCGCCCGACGACTGGCAGCGCTTCTGCTGCGTCGAGACCGCGAACGTCAAGGCGAACGCGCTCGCGGTGGCGCCGGGCGCACGCCACACGCTGGCGCTCGCGCTGACGTGCCGGAACGCCTGAACGGCGCTACTCGAGTTCGAGCAGCAGCGCCCCCGCCGCCACGGCTTCGCCCTTCTTGCACAGCACGCGCGTCACCTTGCCCGCAGCTTCGGCGGCGAGCGGGTTCTGCATCTTCATCGCCTCGAGCACGACCAGCGTCTGGCCCGGCTCGACGACGTCGCCGACGGCGGCCTTGACGTCGATCACGATGCCCGGCATCGCCGCGCGCAGTTCCTGCTTGCCCGACGCCTTGTTGCCGGCGACCGCGTGCGCGGCGCGCTCGCGTTCGTCCTCGACGTGAACGACGAAGCGCTGGCCGAGCATCTGGATCGTCACGGTCTCGCGATCGACGTCGGCGACCACGTCGTAGCTGCGGCCGTCGACGAGCAGCGAGAACGTCTCGCCGTCGCCGACGAGCGCCAGGTCGAGTTGCCGGCTGTGATCGCCGCTGCGCGCGACCAGCTTGCCGCCGATGCGTTCGATCGTGGTCTCGCGTTCGACGCCGTCGAGTTTCGTCAGGTACTTCACGGTGCCCCCCGGCGCAGCCGTTCGGTGCGCCCCAGCATGGCCCAGCGCGGCGTGGTGTTGCGGCGGTCGGACGCCGGGCCGCCCTCCATCGACGCGCCCGCGCGCTCCGCCGTCAGGAAGCGCGCCGCGGCCGCGGCCAACGCCGCGAGTTCGGACTGGGCTGCGGTCGGCTTCTTGTCGATGCGCTCGAGGATGCCGGTGTCGTAGTCGCCGCGCACGAATTCGTCGCTGCGCAGCGTCGCCAGGGCCGTCGGCAACGACGTCGAGACGCCGACGATGCGCAGTTCGCGCAGCGCGCGGATGCAGCGAGCGATCGCCTGCTCGCGGTCGGCGCCGTGCACGACCAGCTTGGCCAGCATGCTGTCGTAGAACGGCGTCACTTCCATGCCGCGGAACAACGCGCTGTCGAGGCGCACGCCCGGCCCACCCGGCAGGTTCACGCGCGAGATGCGGCCGAGCGACGGGAAGTAGTTGTTCGGGTCCTCGGCGTTGACGCGCACCTCGATCGAGTGCCCACGCGGCTCGGGCACGGGCGCCAACTTCTCGCCGGCCCCGACGCGGATCTGCTCACGCACCAGGTCGACCCCGAACCGCATCTCGGTGACCGGGTGTTCGACCTGCAGGCGCGTGTTCATCTCGAGGAAGTAGAACTTGCCCTCGCTGTAGAGGAACTCGACGGTGCCAGCACCGACGTAGCCGACGGCGCGCGCAAGGTCGCACGCAGCCTTGCCCATCGCCGCGCGCAGCTCCGGCGTGAGCGCCACGCATGGCGACTCCTCGACGAGCTTCTGATGCCGCCGCTGCACACTGCACTCGCGTTCGCCGTAGTGCACGACGTTGCCGTGCTTGTCGGCCATCACCTGGATCTCGACGTGCCGCGGGCGCGTGACGAACTTCTCGAGGTAGACGCGGTCGTCGCCGAACGCGCCCTTCGCCTCGGCGCGCGCCATGTGGAACGCCTCGAGCAGGCCCTTCTCGTCGCGCACGATGCGGATGCCCTTGCCGCCGCCGCCGGCCGCGGCCTTCAGCATCACCGGGTAGCCGACCTGCTTCGCCGCCGCCGCCAGCCGCGGCTCGTCGACGTCTTCCTGCAGCCCGGGCACCAGCGGCACGCCGGCCTTCATGGCGATCTTGCGCGCTTCGACCTTGTCGCCCATCGCCAGGATCGCCGCCGGTGGCGGGCCGAGGAACTCGATGCCCGCGTCCTTGCACGCCTGCGCCGCATCCTCGTTCTCGCTCAAGAACCCGTAGCCGGGGTGCAGCGCGTCGCAGCCGGTCGACTTCGCGGCGGCGATCACCTTGCCGATGTCGAGGTAACTCTCGCTCGGCTTGCTGCCGCCGAGGTGCACGGCCTGCGTGGCGCGGCGGACGTGGAGCGCGGTGCGGTCGGCGTCGCTGTAGACCGCGACGGTCTCGATGCCCATCTCCTGGGCGGTGCGGATCACGCGCAGCGCGATCTCGCCGCGGTTGGCCACGAGGATGCGTCGGAACGGCGGCATGGTCGGCCGCGCAGGGTAGGCGGTGGTGCGGCGGGCGTCGAGGGCGAGGACTTCCCTACTGCTCGGCGTCGCTCAGCCGGCAGGCGCGGCGGCCAGCAGGCGTCGCCAACATTCGAGGCGCGCTCCCGGTCAGGGGCGAAGATGCCCGCAACGCGGCGTGCGCCCGACGCGCGAGTTCGCCGTCACGCAGGCGGCGCCGTCCCCGAGCACCCGCACTCAGAACGCCTCGCGTAGCTGTGCTCACGGCGCCCGCCCGGCCTGGACCGAGCCTTGCCGATGTCGTCGCGGCCCCGCTCAGTACGCAATCAGGATCTGGTGGCCGTTCGAGGCGATGTATCCGATCGACGTGCTGTTCGAGAACGCCACAGCCTGCGCGGTCAACAACAGGTTGGGACTCAGGGTCGCCGGAATCGGCAACGTGAACACACCCGTACCACCCGCAACCGCGAAACTGAAGGCGCCGAAGGTGGCGTTGGTGTGCGCGAAACAGCCCGCCATGCCAATCGGGCCCAGGTCCTGGCCGGGCACGACCGCGGCGTCACCGAAGGCGAGAAAGGCGACGGGCTGCAGCGAGGGCACGCCGGTCGTCTGCAACGAGTAGTTCGCATTGCCGATGAACGGCGCGTTGTTCGAGGCGAGCGACAAGCCGAAGCACCCGGCGCCGTACGACGTCGTCGCGGCACACGGGCCTTGGGACGGCGGGAACCAGGGCGAGACCGACCATTGCGCGAAGGACACGGGCGACAACACCAGAGTGCTGCTGGCCAGGTCGAAGGCGTTCGGCGTCCACCCGAACACGCTCCACTGCTCGAACGTCGCGTTGCTGCCAATCAAGCCACCGGCCGACAGGTTCGAGGACCACGCCGTGCCACCAAAAGGAGTGAGCCCGGTGATGCCCTCACCGAAGTAGCGACTCGTGGCCACGTTGGTGGCGCCTGCGCTCCACTCGAACAGTACCTCGCCAGTGATGGCGAGCGTGAGTCGCATGCTGAACTTGTTCGCCGGGTTGCCGTACTCGTGCATGTTGCGCCACGTCACCACGCAGAAAAGCCCGGTGGTGTTGTCCAGCCAGACGCCGGCATCCGTGCCTCCGGCAACGACGTCGGTCCACAACGGAGCGATCGCCGGATACGTCTGCAGAGTGCCCACCGATGGCGGGGTGCCCGCTGGAGGCGGCGGGAACCCGATCCAGGGGACGGGGAACACGACGCCCTGGTCGCTGACGTAGATGTGCGTCATCAGCGAGCCCAGGAACGGGAACATGAACCCGATCGGCTGCACCGGGTAGATCGTGTCCGGCGTGTTGCCGAGCAGGATGCCCGTCGGCGGATTGCTGAAGCAGCTCTGGGCGGGCACCGCGAAACCAACGAATCCGACTGCCAGGGCGGTGAGAGCGAGGCGCATCTTGGTGGTTCTCCTTTCGTGCTGGGGGCGGGGAGTCGCGGGTGTAGCAAGAACAAGCGGCGGCCCCGGACCACAGAACTCGCGCGATCCTGTCGCTCGAACTCGCCGTCGTCAAGGTGGCGTTCCTTCGGTTGCGGTCGGAGGAACTCCATGGCCTTCGCAGTCACGACGCCGATCAACCCCGGCAACTCGGGTGGTCCGTTGTTCCATCTGCGCGGCGAGGTGGTCGGCGTGAACAGCGCCGACTACCGCTGCTTCCAGGGCCTCAACTTCGCGATCCCGGCGAAGTACGTGATCGACTTCTTGAACAACCGCGAAGCCCTCGCCCTCGACAGCACACGCAGCGAGAACGGCGTGCACTACTTGCCCGCACCTCGGCGCCCGCAGCCCGCTCCGAAGTAGCGCCCAGCACTCGGCGCCACCGCTCCCACCCCGTGAGGTTTCGATGGCGCCTCGACGCGCCACGCCTACGGTGACCGCATGGCCGGCAACCTCCCGCCGATCTCACCGCTCGCACGCCTCGTCCGCTCCGAGGCCTTCCCCGGCATCCTGCTCGTAGCGTCCGCCCTGTTCGCGATCGCGGTCGCGAACAGTCCCTGGTCCGAAGGGTGGAGCCACCTCTGGCACGCCGACTTCGCGATCCGCCTCGGCGACGCTGCCATCCAGAAGAGCGTCGCGCACTGGATCAACGACGGCCTGATGGTGCTGTTCTTCTTCTTCGTCGGCCTCGAGATCAAACACGAGGTCCTCGACGGCGAACTGCGCACGTTCCGCCGAGCGGCCCTGCCCGTCGCGGCGGCGATCGGCGGCATGGCCGTGCCGGCGGCCATCTACGCGGCCGTCGTGGGGCTCCACGGCGATCCAGCGGCAATGCGCGGCTGGGGAATCCCGATGGCGACCGACATCGCGTTCGCACTCGGCGTGCTGGCTTTGTTGGGCAAGCGCGTGCCGCCGAGCCTGAAGGTGTTCCTCGCGTCGCTGGCGATCGCCGACGACCTCGGCGCGGTGATGGTGATCGCGATCTTCTACACCGACGAGATCGCGTGGCAGTACCTCGGGATCGGAGCCGCGGTCCTGGCGGCGTCGTTCACCGCGAACAAGCTCGGTGTGCGCAAGACCTGGCCGTACGTGGTCCTGGGCCTGTTGCTTTGGGCCCTGTTCCTGCAGTCCGGCGTGCACGCGACGATCGCCGGCGTGGCCCTGGCACTGACGATCCCGGCGCGCCGCAAACTCGACGAAGTCGAGTTCACCGCGCGTGGGCGCGCGCTGCTCGACGAGTTCGACCGCGTCGGCGACCCGGATCCGCTGACCAACGCCCAGCAGCTCGAAGTCGTGCACGAACTGCAGCAGCACGCCTGCGCCGTGCAGGCGCCGCTGCAGCGCATGGAGCACGCGCTGCATGGCCTGATCGCGTACTTCATCGTGCCGGTGTTCGCGCTGGCCAACGCCGGCGTCGACGTGCGGGTAGGCCTCGCCGATGCCATCGAGCACCCGGCCGCGCACGGCGTGGCGGCTGGCCTGCTGCTCGGCAAGCCGCTCGGCGTCCTGGTCGCGACCTGGCTCGCGTGGCGCCTGCTGCGCTGCCCGCTGCCGGAAGGAACGACCTGGCGCCATCTGCACGGCGTCGCCTGGCTCGCCGGCATCGGCTTCACGATGTCGCTGTTCATCGACAGCCTCGCGTTCGCTGGCATGCCGGCGGCGTTCGAAGCCAGCAAGGTGGCGATCCTGGCGGCGTCGGGCGTCGCCGGCACCATCGGCTTCCTCGTGCTGCGTGGCGCGCCCGCGGCGAAACGCTAGAACGACGCGAGCATGAACCCTCTCAGCGTGCTCGTCGTCGGCTGCGGCAACATGGGCAGCTCGCACGCGCGGGCCTACCGGCGACTGGCCAAGGACTTCCGGCTGGTCGGCCTCGTCGCGCGCGGGCGCGAATCGCGCGAGAAGCTGGCGGCGGAACTCGGCGGCGTGCCGACGTTCGCGGACTTCGAGCAGGCCTACGCGGCGACGAAGCCCGACGTGGTGTCGATCAACACGTATCCCGACACCCACGCCGCGATCGCGCGCACGGCGCTGCGCTCCGGCTCGCACGTGTTCGTCGAGAAGCCGCTCGCCGAGACCGTCGCCGAAGCGCAGTCGATCGTCGATCTGGCGCGCCAGCACCGCCGCAAGGTCGTGGTCGGCTACATCCTGCGCGTGCACCCGGCGTGGCAACGGTTCGTCGAGGTGGCGCGCACGCTCGGCAAGCCGCTGGTGATGCGCATGAACCTCAACCAGCAGAGCCGCGGCAAGGACTGGCGCACGCACAAGGCGCTGATGGACTCGATGTCGCCGATCGTCGACTGCGGCGTGCACTACGTCGACGTGATGTGCCAGATGACGCGCAGCAAGCCCGTTCGCGTGTCGGCGATCCAGGCGCGCTTGTCCGACGAACTGAAGCCCGGCATGTACAACTATGGCCAGCTGCAGGTGACGTTCGCCGACGGCTCGGTCGGCTGGTACGAGGCGGGCTGGGGGCCGATGATGAGCGAGGTCGCCTACTTCGTGAAGGACGTGGTCGGGCCGAAGGGCTGCGTGTCGATCGTCGATCGCGCGGGCGAACGCGCCGCCGGCAGCGCCGACGTCGACTCACACACCAAGACCAACTCGCTGCGCGTGCACTGGCAGGACCGCGACGCGCAGGACCAGTTCGTGAAGAAGGACGAGTGGATCGACACGAACGACGAACCCGACCACGACGGGCTCTGCCTGCGCGAACAGCAGTTCCTGCTGCGCGCGATCCGCGACGACGTCGACCTCGGCGACCACCTCGCCGACGCGGTCAACAGCCTGCGCATCGTGCTCGCCGCTGATCAGGCCGCGCGCGAGGGGCGCACGATCGAGCTGGGCTGACCAGCCTCGTCACTTCAGGGCGTCGATCGCCGCGCGCACGCGCTTGCGGAATCCCTCGTCGGGATCGTTCGCGAACGGCTGCAGCGCCTTGCTCGCAGCCGCCGGATCGTCGTGGCCGATCCGCGCGAGCGCCGACGCCGCCTGGCCGCGCATGTCGACGCCTTGCTTGCCATCGCACACGAACGCCAGCAGCTTCGGCGCCTGGGCTCGCGCCGCCTTGCCGATCGCGTGCAGCGCTTCGAACGCCGGGATGCGCGCTCCGGGCAACTCGGTGTTGTCGAGCGCGAGCTCGAGCAGCGCCGGCGCGGCCGGCGCGGCGGCCTCGCCCATCGAACGCAGGATCTCGGCGCAGCGGCCCGAGATGCCGCGTCGCTTCATGCCCTTCTGCAGATGCGGCAAGGCGGGAGCACCGATCGCCACGCACGCGGCGGTCACGTTGTCGGAGAGTTCGGAGCCGCCCTCGCCGCGCTGGAAGATCGCGAGCATCTCGGGGACCAGCGAAGCACCTTCGGCGCCGAGCTCGCCCACTGCCAGGGCGGCGCCCGAGGCCCGCGACGTGTCGCCGAGCGCCGCCTTGATGCGCGGGATTGCCGCCTTGCCGACCTTGCCGAGCGCCCTGCCCGCGGCCCGTCGCACCTCTGGCAGCTCGTCGGCCAGCGCCTGCGACAGCGCCGGAATCGCCGGCGCCGCCTTGGGCCCGAGCGCCGCGAGAGCCACGCAGGCGCTCGAGCGACTTGCGGCCGTGGGAGAGCCGAGATCGCGCACCAACGCCGCGACGTTGTCCTGGCCGGTCCCGAGCGCGACGAGCAGGGTCCCCACGACGACCACTCGGAACGGGTGCATCGCCCCAGTATGCACGCCCTGCCCTGCGGTCACAGCCCCGCCCTACAGCGGGATGTTGCCGTGCTTCTTCGGCGGGTTGCTGTCGCGCTTGCTGCGCAGCAGTTCGAGCGCCTGGATCAGCATCGGTCGCGTGCGCCGCGGTTCGATCACGTCGTCGACGTAGCCGCGCGCCGCCGCCTGGTACGGGTTCGCGAACTTCGCCTTGTAGTCGGCGACCAGCCGCTTCTCCTCGGCCTTCGGGTCCTTGGCCGCCGCGATCTCGCGCCGGAACACGATCTTCGCCGCACCCTCGGCCCCCATCACCGCGATCTCGGCCGACGGCCAGGC
>DDSQ01000071.1 GCA_002343845.1 Planctomycetes bacterium UBA2386
CCCTTGTCGAACTGCATGCCCTCGAGCAGGTCAACCTCGGTCGTCAGGCTCTTGCCCTCCTCGACCGTGATCACGCCGTTCTCGCCGCCGACCTTCTTCATCGCGTCGGCGAGCTTCTCGCCGACCTCGGGGTCGTTGTTGCCCGAGATCGTCGCGACCTGCTTGATCGCCTTGTACTCGTTGGCCGGAACAGCCTTCTTCATCGCCTTCAGTTCGTCGACGAGCGTCTGCGTCGCCGCGCGGATGCCCTTGATCAACTCGGCGTGGTTGGCGCCGGCGGTCAGGTACTTCATCCCCTCTTCGCAGATCGCGTGCGCCAGCAGCGTCGCCGTCGTCGTGCCGTCGCCGGCCGCGTCGGACGTCTTGCTGGCCGCTTCGCGCACCAGCTTGGCGCCCATGTTCTCGTACTTGTCGGTGAGCTCGATCTCCTCGGCGACCGTGACACCGTCCTTGGTCACCGTCGGGCCGCCCCAGCCCTTGTCGAGAACGGCGTTGCGGCCACGGGGGCCGAGGGTGGAGACGACGGCTTTCGCCAGCTTGGCGACGCCGCGCAGCACGGCTTCGCGGGCGTCGTTTTCGAACACCAGTTGTTTGACCATCACAACCTCAGGGGGGAATCTGGATACTGACGTGAAGAGGGCGGCAGCGATGCCGCCCTTGGAAGGCGGCGCTGCCAGGAAGCGAGCTGCCCCGTAGCAGGGCGGCTGCCGAATGGGCGCGCCGCAAAGCAACTGCGGTGCCGACACGGACCTCGCCAGCGACCCCACCGATCAGGACAGGCACAAGTGACTACAGAATCAATGGTTGAGACCTGTCAGCGCGCGTCCTCCGGGGCCTCGGCGCGGCGACGTCCGCGACAATCTGGCAGCAGTGCTTTCGGCCCGGTTCGCCGCTCGCGTCATTCTGGCATGGCCCCGCTCGTGGTGGTCGCGGCGATGGTTGCGCCGGCCGCCGCGCAGACGCACGACTGCGAACTGCTGCTGCGCGACGGCGCGGTGGTGCGCGCCACGTCGATGGTCGGCACCGCCGACGCGGGCTTCGAGATCACCACCGACACCACCACGCGACGCCTGGCAGCGGGCGAAGTGATCGCCGTGCTCGGGGTGCCGGCCGCGGCGTCGGCGCTGCCTGCGGTGCATCTCGCGGGTGGCGACGTCGTGTTCGGCGCGCTGGTCGGTGGCGATCCGACGGGCAACCGACTCGAACTGCTTTCGCCGGTGCTCGGTCCGGTCGTGATCACCACGGATCGGCTGGCGGCGCTCGTTCCCTCCGGTGCTGCGGCAGCGGCCAACGTGCCGCTGCCCGCCGGGGTCGACGAGGCGCTGTTCGTTCGTGCGCGCACCGGGTTCGACGTGGTGGCCGGCACCTTGCACCAGTTCGGTGAGCAGGGCGTGCGCTTCCAACCCACGGGCGCGGACGCGGCGCGGTGGTACCGTCTCGACGAATTCGCGGCGCTGCGCTTGCGCGATGGCGCCGCGCGCGACGCCGGGCCGGGCACGCGCCTGCTGACGCGCGCTGGCGACCGAGTGCTCGTCGATGCGCTGCAGTGGACCCGCGACGGCGTGCGCTGCCGGCTAGAAGGGGGCGTCGAGACGGTGTTGCGTGCCTCCGATCTGGCGGCCGCCGCCTTCGCGCACGATGTCGTCTTCCTGGCCGACCTGCCGACGACGAAGGTGGAGGAGAGTGGCCACGACGGCGAGGTCGTGCACCCGTTCCGTCGTGACCACAGCGTGCTCGGCGCTCCGTTGGTCACGGCCGGGCGAACGGCGGCCAAGGGCTTCGGGGTGCATGCGCGTAGCCGGCTGACCTTCGTGGTCCCCGAAGGCGTGGCGCGGTTCTGGACGCGCGTCGGCTTCGACGACAGCGCCCTGCGCCTGCCCCTCGAGCCGCACGTCGATCTGCGCGTCGTCGTCGACGACCGCGTCGTGTTCGAGCGCCGCGACTACGCCGCGGGCGGTGTGCCGCTCGACATCGGTCCGCTGCCGGTGCGGAGCGGCGGCACGGTGACGCTCGAAGTGGATCCGGGCCGCGGGCGCGATCTCGGCGATCGCATCAACTGGTTGCTGCCGGTGTTCCTGCCGGCCGCTTCGCGCCGGCCGTGATCGTCGTCGTTCTGGTTCTGCTCGTCGTCGCCGCTGGCGGCCTGTTGCTGCGCCGGCAGCTGGCGGCGCCCGCGCGCTGGACGGCGTGGAGCGTGGCGCTCGCGTTCGCGGCGGCCTGCCTGCTGCTGCCCGAGTCGACGTGGCGCTCCGCGACGGCGGCCCCGGCGGGCTCGGAACTCGCCGGAACGGTGCCGGCGATGCGCACGCGTGCTTTGACTGCGAGTGCCGCTGCCGGTCCGCGGGCCAGCGACGTGCGCCTGTACTGGCAACGCGGGGCCGTGCCCGCCGACGAACGTGGTCTCGGCGCGCTGGTCGCGATGCCCGAACCGCTGCCGCTGCAGCCGGACGCCATCCAGGTGCGCTGCCTCGGGCTCGCGAGCCAGGGGCGGCCCGTGCTGCTCGAGTTCGTGTCGCCGGCCTTGGCGACGCCGATCGCGGGCGAACTGCGCGTGCTCGCCGAGGGTGTCGTCGTGGCCCGGGGCGCCATCGGCGCGGGCGACGGCGCGCACACGCTCGAGTTCGTACCGAAGACCGCCGGCGTCCATCGCCTCGAGTGGGCTGCAAACGTCGCCGGGCACGAACTGCGCGCGGTCGGAACGCTGGCGATCGCGCCGGCGACGCCGGTGCTGGTCGTCGGCGGCGATGCGGCGCTGGCTGCCGCACTGCAGGTGCAGGGCGTCGACGTCGTTTCGCTCGAGACGTTGCCCGAGTCGCTCGAGCCGTTCGCGGCGATCGTCGTCAGCCGGCCACTCGGCGCCGCCGAGCAGCTGATCCTCGCCAACGCGGTGCGCGACGGGCGCGGTGCCTTCGTGCTCGGGCCCGCGTTTCCCGCGCCGGGCGAACCGCTCGCCGAACTGCTGCCGGTGCGTCCGTTGCCGCGGGCGACCGGGACCGGGCGGCCCACGGCCGGTGGTCCCGGCGTCGGGGGTGGCGATGCGGGCTCGAAGCCGCCCGACGGGCCGCCGCGCGGCGACGTTGGCGCCCGCACCACGCCGAGTGCGGAGCCGATCGTAGTCGACAAACGCGCGATCGCGATGGTCCTCGTCGTCGACCGTTCGGGCAGCATGGGCGAACGCGTCGGCGGCGGCGTCACGAAGATGAGCCTCGCCAAGACCAGTGCCCTGCGTACCGCGCAGGCACTCGGCGAAGGCGATGCCGTCGCGGTCGTCACCTTCGGCAACAAGAACCAGCCGGTCACCGTGCTGCCGATGACCGACGCCGCCGATCTGGCGACGGTGCGCGCGGGCATCGAGCGGCTCGCGCATTCCGCCGAACAGACGTTCCTGCTCGGCGGCCTGCGGCGCGCGCACGAACTGCTGCAGCCGAGCAAGGCCGCGGTGAAGCACGTCGTCGTGATCACCGACGGCGAGTTCCGCATCGAAGAGGACGTGGCGCTGGGCGCTGAGGCGCACCAGATGCGAAGCAACGGGATGACGCTGTCGATGATCTCGATCGTCGACCAGAACACCGACTCGCAGTTCCTGGTGGTCGCGGAACGGGTGACCCAGGACGGCGGCGGCCAGTTCTTCCAGGTGCGCGACGCGACTGCGGTACCCGCCTTGGTCAGTGCCGAAGTCACGCGCTCGTTGACGCGCGCCGGGCGCGCCCCGAAGTCGGGCGACGGTGGTGGACCCGGGGCGGACGGACCGCGTGGCGCACCGGATCCGTCGCCTGCACCAGCACCGTCGCCGCCGACGACGGAACGGCCGCGGCTGGTCGTGCGCGCCGTTGCGCAGTCCGCACTGCTCATACCCGAGCCCGCAACGTGGCCGACGCTCGGCGACGCGGTGCCCGCCACCGCTCCGCTCGACGCGCAAGTGCTGTTGATCGCGGGCGACGACGGCTGGCCGTTGCTCGCGTTCAGCAACCGCGGTCTCGGGCGCGTCGGCGCGTTCGCCGCGGATCTCGCCGGCGAAGCGGGCGCCGAGTTCCGCCGCGAGACGGCGTTCCCGGCGCGCCTGGCGAGCTGGGTCCAGCACCTCTTGCCGTCGCGGCTGACGAGCGCGCCCGTGCCGCTGCTCGTCGAGCACCTGGTCACGCCGCCGGCACCGACGCCGCGCGATGCCGAAGCGCTCGCGGTGCTCGCGGGGGCTGCGCCGGTCACGCCGAGCGCGTGGCCCGAACCGACCCCGGTCTGGGTGCGCGAACCCGCGACTGCGGCCGACTTCGCGCCGTGGCTGATCGCCCTGCTCGTGCTGCTCGCGGTGGTGGAGCGGCTCGTCGGCGTGCGGTTGCGGCGCGCCTAAGGCCGCCGCGCGACCTCGACCGCCCACGTCGTCTCGTGCCGCCAGACCTCGGTGCCCACCGCATTGAACTCGCGCACCGCATGGTTCTCCGCCACCAGCGTGTTGCCGTTCGGCAGGCGATCGGCATCGCTCGGCGAATGCAGCCCCGCAAGTTCCCAGACCACATTGTAGACCGAGTCGATCTCGACGACGCGACCCTCGTTGCGCAGCGTGACCAGCGTGTTGCCATTGGGCAGCCGGTCAGCGTCGTGCGCATTGGGCAGCCCGGTGAACTCGCGCACGACCAGCCCGAGCGGATCGACCTCGATCACGCGGTCGTGCTTGACGTCGGCGATCAGGGTCCGGCCGTTGGCCAGCCGGTCGACGTCGAACGGCCGGATCGACTCGGCGAACGACCAGACGATCGTGCCCGCGGCATCGACCTCGATCACGCGGCTGCCGAAGGCGTCGGCGATCAGCGTGTTGCCGTTCGGCAACCGGTCGGCGTCGTAGGGGTTCTTCAGGTCCTCGAACGACCACACGGTCTGCCCGCTCGGCGACACCTCGCGCACCCGGCTCACCGAGAACTCGGTGAGCAGCACGTTGCCGTTGGCGAGCGGCTCGACGTCCCAGACACCGAACACCTCGTCGAGATCCCACAGCACGTCGCCCGACGCGTCGATCTGCAGCACGCGGTTGTCCGAGTAGTCGGCAATCCACGTGGTGGGCACGGCAGGCGGCGCCGGCGTCGGCACCGGCGTCGGCGTCGCGGGTGCGTTCGCGTCGCGGTCTTGGCCCTGCAGGGCGATCACGGCGACGACAGCGACGCCCGCGGCGGCCAGCCCGACGATCCACCAGTTCGCGGCCGCGCGACGCGGTGGTGCGGCAGATGCGGCGATGCGGTGCGGCAGGTCCGGATCGTGAACGTCGCCGTGCAGTTCGTGCAGGGCGGCCTCGAGTTGCAGTTCGGCGGCGCGTTGCCGCGGGTCCACTTCGTCGGTCATGGGAGCCTCTTGTCGATGCACGCGCGCAACGACTGCCGGGCGCGCTGCAACAGGGTCTTCAGGCCGTTGGGCTGCAGGCCCAACGCTGCCGCCGCGGCCTCGCGCGCCGCGGGGGCGTCGGCAGCGAGGCCGTAGCTGCGCACGACCGCCTGCCGCGCGCGTTCGGGCAGCGCGTCCAGGCACTGGCGCAAGGCCGCGAGCAAGGCCTCGCCGTCGTCACCGCCGCACTGCCGTTGCCAGAGTTCGTCGACCGCGTCGGCCAGCGCGACAGCACCTCGATCGTCGCGGTGATGGCGCAACACCAGGAAGCGCGCCGTGCGCCGCAGGAACGTCGCCACCGCGGCAGCGGGCAGCGCCAGCACGCCCTTCTGCAGGGCGATGACGAACGCCTCCTGCGTCAGGTCGTCCGCCGTGTGCGGTCCGACGCCGTGCATGCGCAGGTAGCGGCGCAGCCCCGGCACGTGGTCGCGCACGAGCGCGTCCGCGGTCGGCGGAGGCGTCTCGATCGGCGTCGCAGCGCTCGTCGGCATGCCGTCTGATGCCATGGATCGGCACAGGCTATTCAACGAAACCCGCTTCGTGCCGCCGATCGGTGCTTGCACCCGCCGGACGGATGCGTAACCAACGGGCCCGCATGCACGTTCCCGCTGCCGCGGACTTCCGGCGCGCGGCCGACGCCCGCTACTGGCGCGCCGCCGTTCGCCTGACCGTCGCCCTCCTCGTGGTCTGGGCCGCGCTCGGGCTCGGCTGCGGCGTCTGGTTCGCCGACTGGCTCAACGGCTTCTCCCTCGGCGGCTTCCCGCTCGGCTTCTGGTTCGCGCAGCAGGGCGCGATCGTCGGCTTCGTGGTGTTGATCCTGGTGTATGCGCTGGCGATGCAGCGCCTCGACCGCCGCCACCGTCGCGAACTCGGCCGATGAGCGTCCAGGCGTGGACGTTCGTGATGGTGGGGCTCACCTTCAGCCTCTACCTGTGGCTGGCGTTCCGCGCGCGCGTGCGCGACACCGAGGGCTTCTGGGTCGCCGACCGCGGCGTGCCCGCACCGCTGAACGGCATGGCGACTGCCGCCGACTGGATGTCGGCGGCGTCGTTCCTGTCGATGGCGGGCACGATCTCGCTGCTCGGTTACGCCGGCGGCGTCTACCTGATGGGGTGGACGGGCGGCTTCGTGCTGCTGGCGCTGCTGCTCGCCCCGTACCTGCGCAAGTTCGGCCACTTCACCGTGCCCGACTTCGTCGGCGACCGCTTCGAGAGCAACGGCGCGCGGATTGTCGCCCTCTGCTGCGCGCTCTTCATCAGCTTCACCTACGTCGCCGGCCAGATGCGCGGCGTGGGCATCGTGTTCGCGCGCTTCCTCGAGGTCGACGTCGACGTCGGCGTCGCGGCCGGCATGGCGCTGGTCTTCGTCTACGCCACGCTCGGCGGCATGAAGGGGATCACCTGGACGCAGATCGCGCAGTACTGGGTGCTGATCGTGGCCTACGTCGTGCCGGTGGTCGCGATCAGCCTGCAGCTCACGGGGAACGCGCTGCCGCAGCTCGGCATGGGCGGCAACGTCGCCGCCACGGGGGTCCCGCTGCTCGCGACCCTCGAGCAGATCCATCGCGACCTGGGTTTCCCGAGCTACACCGAGCCGTTCACCGGGTCGTGGGATCGCGTCAACGTGCTGTGCACGACGTTGGCGTTGATGGTCGGCACCGCCGGACTGCCGCACGTGATCGTCCGCTTCTACACGGTGAAGAACGTGCAGGCGGCGCGCTGGTCGGGGTTCTGGGCGCTGTTGTTCATCGCCCTGCTCTACCTGACTGCGCCGGCGACGGCGGCGTTCGCGCGCTACTACGTGTTCGACGGCCTGCACGGCAAGACGGCCGAAGAACTGCCGGGCTGGTACCACACCTGGGCGAAGACCAACCTGCTGGTCTGGCTCGACGACGGCGACGGCCGCCTCGAGTACCACGGCCCGCAGCAGCAGGCGGCGAACGAACTGTTCCGCATCGGCGGGCTGCCGAGCGACGAACTCGCGCGGGTGCGCAGCGCGCACGACGCGTGGCTGGCGAGCGGCGGACGCGATGGCGTCGACGGGCGTGTGGTGCTGACGGCGAAGAAGCTGTCCGGTCCCGATGCCGACATCCTGGTGCTGGCGACGCCCGAGATGGCGCAGCTCGCGGCGTGGATCATCGCCCTGGTCGCAGCCGGCGGGCTCGCGGCGGCGTTGTCGACGGCGTCGGGCCTGCTGCTGGTGATCAGCAGCAGCATCGCCCACGACTTCTACTTCCGGATCCTGCGGCCGAGCGCGAGCGAAGCGCAGCGTCTGCGCGTGTCGCGGTGGGCGATCGGCGGGGCGGTGATCGTCGCCGGCGTGTTCGGCGTGTTCCCGCCGGGCTTCGTCGCCGAGACCGTGGCGTTCGCGTTCGGGCTCGCCGCGTCGTCGTTCTTCCCGGTGCTGGTGCTCGGCATCTTCAGCGCGCGCATCGGCACGGTGCCGGCGATCGCCGGCATGCTCGCGGGGATCCTGTTCACCGGCGGCTACATCATCGGCACGGTCTACTTCGGGATGAGCCGATGGTGCTTCGGCATCGGCCCGCAGGGCATCGGCGCGATCGGCATGCTGGTCCACTTCGCCGTGGCACTCGGCCTGCAGCCGTTCTGCGCGGGTCCGTCGGCGGTCGCGCAGGCGATGGTCGCGCGCATGCGTGAACCCGACTCCTGACGCCCGCGTCGCGCGCTACTTGGCCGCCGGTGGCGTCACCGGCTTGTCGACCGTGATGTCGTCGCCGCGGTACTTCGGCCGCGTCTCGATCGGGTAGCGCCCCGGCACGGCGAGCAGTTCGCGCAGGCGGTCGAGGCCGGCGAACACGAAGTAGTCGCCCGCTGCCGGTCCGCCCTGCACGCGTGCGTGCCCGGTGACGAGGCCGACGAACGCCCAGGTGCCGTCGGTGGTACGGCACAGGACCGTGGCGCCAGGCGGCACGGCCTGGCCGGGATCGCGCAGCGCGTCGCCCTCGACGCCCGGGCCGTGCGCGAGCACGACGGTGACTTCTTGCATGGTCTGGCCGTCCGGCGTCCACACGACGCGCAGTTCGTCGTCGGGCGTCGGCGGCCGATCGAGAACGCGCGCGTGCTGCGTCTTCAGGTCGATCTCGGCGCGCGTCCAGCCGCCGCCGACGGCGACCAGTTCGCCGGTCTCGATCAGCGGCGTGGGTCCGAGGAAGTAGTGCACGCGGCAGGGTCCGCTGGTCGCAGTGCGACCGCGCGTCAGCACGCCGAACTCGGTCGTCGCGCCGAACTCGATGCCGCCGGTGGTCTCGACCAGCGCGACCGGGCGATCGCGATCGACGTGGTGCTCGCCGGAGAAGAACCAGGTGCTGCATCCTGGCAGCACGAGCAGGAGGGCCGCCACGCCAGCGCGTCGCATCGCGGCAGCGTAGGCGTGATGGCGGCCGGCGTCGACCGTCACGCGGCGAGACGTTCGCGATGGTCTCGGAGGCGGAGCCGCAGCACTGCGAGCAGGATGCTGGCGACGACGAACAGGCCGACGACGAGGCCCCACCACATGCCCGTCGGGCCGCCGTTGCCGGCGAACGCGAACAGGCAGCCGAGCGGCAGGCCGAGCAGCCAGAAGCCGAGCACGTTGGCCCAGACCGGCGAGCGCACGTCGCCGAGCCCGCGCAAGCAGCCGATCGACACCACCTGCACGCCGTCGCCGATCTGGAACACGCCGGCGATCGGGATCAGGGCTGCGGCGAAGGCGAGCTGCCCCGGATCGACGGTGATGCAGCGCGCCAGCGCTCCCGGCGCCAGCAGGAACAAGAGCATGAAGCCCGTCATCACGACGATGGCGGCGACCAGCGCCGCCGCGGTCGCGCGCCGTGCGGCGAGCAGATCGCCCCGGCCGACCGCCCAGCCGACGCGCACCGACGCCGCGAGGCCGAGACCGAGCGGCACCATGAAGCTCAGCGACGCGAGCAGCAGGGCGACCTGGTGGCCGCCGATGCGCGGGCCGTCGGCGGAGTCGGCGCCGGCGGCGCGGTCCATGCCGCCGATCACCAACGCGGTCGCCGCGAACACGCCCATCTCGAGCACGAACTGCGCGCCGATCGGCGCGCCGAGCCGCGCGAGGGCCCGCAGCGGGGCGACGGCCAGCGCCGACGCGCGCACGCTGGCCGAGCGCAGCGCGCGCAGATGCGGCGCCAGGTCGCGCCAACCGAGAACGAGCAGGCCGGCGAGCATCAGCCAGCGGCACAGCACGGTGGCGATCGCCGCACCGTCGGCGCCGAGTTCGGGCAGGCCGAGATTGCCGAAGATCAGCAGCCAGTCGAGCAGCGCGTTGGCGACGTTGCCGAGCACGATCACGGCGACCTGCGGACCGACGCGCGCGTGCGCCGACAGCAGGCTGCGCAGCAGCGTGAACCACAGGAACGGCAGGATCGCCAGCGCCTGCCAGCGGGCGTAGGCCGCCGCCGCGGGGATGAGTTCCTCGCTCTGTCCGCTCCAGCGAAGCCACGTCGCCGCCGGCAACAGCAGGGCGGCGGCGGGCAGCGACAGCAGGACCGCGAGCACGAGGCCGCGGCCGAACACGCGCGGAATCGCGGCGTGGTCGCGGGCGCCGATCGCCTGCGACAGCAGCGGGTCGACCGCCGCCAGCGTGCCGAGGCAGAACATCGAGGCGATCCAGACCAGCGTGTTGCCGAGCGCCATCGCCGGCAGCGAGCCGGCGTCGTGGCGGCCGAGCATCGCCAGGTCGACGAGGTTCAGGGCGTGCAGCCCGAACTGCACGCCGGCGATCGGCAGGCCAAGGCGCAGCAGCTGCCGCAGTTCGTCGGCGAACGAACGGCTCGCGATCTGGCTCGCAGTCGGCAGCTGACCTTCCATCGGGGCGCGCACTGTGGCGGCGTCGATGGGGGTTGCAAGGCTGTGGGGAGGCTCACGGCCGCCGTTCCAGCCGCCGGTGGCGTCGGGGGTTCGGGTGTGGATGCGATGTGCAAACCGAGCTCCGCTGTGGAGAGCGATGTGGAAGGTCCGGGAGCCGGGCTGGAAGGGTGGTTCGCCGCTGGCGACCTCGACCATCGACGTAGTGTTCGTGTTTCGTTAGGTTCGAGCCGATGGACCGCCGCATCCTGCACGTAGACATCGATGCCTTCCTGGCCTCGGTCGAGCAACTGCGCGACCCGGTGCTGCTCGGTCGTCCGGTCGCGGTCGGCACCGGCGTCGTCGCGTCGCGGTCGTACGAGGCCAAGGCCCGCGGCGTGACCACGGCGATGCCGCTGCACGAAGCGCTGCGGCGCTGCCCGGAGTTGATCGTGCGCGAAGGGGACGCGCGCCTGGTCGAGCGCTACCGCCAGTGCGTCGCCGAGATCCTGCACCGCTTCTCGCCGGTGGTGGAGGTGTGCTCGCTCGACGACTTCTACGTCGATCTCACCGGCGTGCCGTTCTGCGTGCAGCAGGAGTTGGCCGGCGGCACGTCGCTCGCTGCCGAACGTTCGCTCGCGGCGTTGTGTCGCGAGATCCGCGCCGCGGTGCGCGCCGAGACCGGGTTGTCGATCGCGCAGGGCGTCGGCGGCTCGCGCACGGTCGCGCGGCTGGCGACCACCAAGGCCAAGCCCGGCGGCATCTGCGAGGTGCCGCCCGGTGGGGAGCTCGCGTTCCTCGCCGACTTCCCGGTCGGGGCCGTGCCGGGCCTCGGGCCGAAGAGCGAAGCGCTGCTGTTGCAGGTCGGCGTGCGCACCGTGCGCGAACTGTGGGCGGTCGACCGCGAACTGCTGCGCCAGAGTTTCGGCGCGCGCGGCGACGAGATCTGGCTGCGCTGTCGTGGACTGGACGAGACGCCGGTGCTCGCCACGCCGACCTTGCGCAGCATCTCGCGCGAGACGTCGTTCGAGCCGCGCGCCGATGCCGGCAGCCAGCAGCGTCCGTTCCTGCGCGCGATGCTCGCCTACCTGCTCGACCGCGCCACGAGCGAACTGCGCGCGCAGCGCCTGCTGGCGCGCACGCTGCAGGTGCGGCTGCGCCACGTCGACGGCGTCACCGGCGAACGCGCGCGCACGCTGCCCGAGCCGACCGACCGCACCGACCTCGGCATGCAACTCGCCGGCGAACTGCTCGACGAACTGCTGGTGCGGCGCGTGCTGGTGCGGCTGGTCGGCGTGACGCTGACGTCGCTGGTGCCGCCAGGCCCTGCGCAGGGCCGGTTGTTCGGCGACGACGGGCAGGAACGGCGGCGCCTGTTCGCGGCGGTCGACGCAGTGCGCGCCCGCCATGGCTTCGGCGCGCTGGTGGTCGGTGGGGCAGCAGGGCTGCTCGGGCAGTTGCCGGCGGGCAAGCACGGCTTCCGCCTGCGCACGCCGTCGCTGACGAAGTGAACGGGTCAGCGGTTGGCGTCGAGCCGACGTCGGACATCGTCGGCGGCGAGCCCTCGCACCACGACGGTCTTGCGTGGGCTCGCCGCGCCGGCGACGACCTGCACATCGCGAGCGTTCACGCCGAGAGCCTGCGCCAGCAGTTCGCACAGGGCCGCGTTCGCCTTGCCGCCCTCGGGCGGGGCTGTGACCTGCACCTTGAGCGCGTCGCCGAGCACGCCGGCCATGCGATCGCGCGAAGCGCCGGGCACCACCTTCACCGCGAACTGCACCGCGCCGTCGACCTCGCGCAGCGAGAGCGGCGGCGTCACGGCAGGGCGGCGACCGCGAACGCGTGCGCGTGCTCGGCGAGCAGCTTCTCGAGATGGCCCGCCGCCGCGAGGTTGCGCCGCTCGGAGAACGCGCGCAGGCCCGCGGCGAGCCGTTGTCCAGCCTGCAGTTCGCCACGCATGCACTTCACCCACGGCGTCTCGTCCTGTTCCGGCAATCGCCGCATCAGCGTCTCGAACATGCCGGCCGACAACGCGTAGCCGGAAGCGCCGGTGCCCGACGCGTCGTCGTTGCGGTTGAGCTTGCCGAGGAACGCGCGCGCTGCCTCGGCGTGGGCGCCGAGCGCAACGAAGCCGAGGAAGCACTCGCGCGAACCCGGTTCGGCGGCGCCGACCTGCTCGGCGAGCGCAGTCCATTGTTCGAGCGGCCACGACTGCAGCGATACGGCGGTCTCCTTCGGTGGCTTCTTCGCCGGGTCGAACGCGAACACCTGCATCGCCGCGCGGTCCCAGCGCGCCACCTGCAGCGTCAGGTTGTTGCCCGGCACGGTGACGCTTCCCGCCGCGATCGCGCGATCCAGCGCCTCGGCGAAGCGGCCGGCGTGCTCGAGCGCCGCGCCAAACCCTCGGGCCGTGGCGCTGGCCGGCGTGTCGCCGGCGGTGGTGGCGAACGTGGTCATGGCGGTCGCCGCCGCGGCGTAGTCGTGGTGCGTGAGCATCTGGCGCACGCCCGCGGCGTCGGCGAGCAACGACCGCCATTGTTCCCACACGGCTTCGCCGCGGGCGCTCGCGAGCTGGTTGGCGGCGGTGCGCGCCGTCGCCACCTGGTTCTTGGCCGCGGTGAGTTCGTCCTTCATCGCCGCGGGCCAGCGCGCGTCGGCGCCGGCAGCGGTCGCCAGCGCCTCGAGCGCCGCGGTGATCGCCGCCTCGTCCTTCTGCGCGGTGGCCCGCTGCACGTCGTCGGTCAGCGTGCGCAGCCGAGCGCGCGCCGCGACGAGCACTTCGTCGCGCAGCGCCTGCAGTTGCCGCGCGAGTTCGGCGTCGTCCTTCAGTTCCGCGGGGGGCGCAGCGTCGACGGCGCGCAATGCCGTGGCGAAGTCGAACGCCGCCAGCGGCGCCGCGTTCGCCTGCTTCAGGCCGGCGACGTGGTCGGCGATGCGCGTGGCCCGCTGTTGTTGGCGGCGGCCCTCGGCCTCGACTTCGGTCCGCAGTAGGGCGGCGCGTTGCCGAGCTTCGGCGGCGGCGGCGGTGTTCGCGTGCTCCGCCGCGACGCGATCGAGGGCGTCGGCGAGTTCGAGGCCCTGTATCCCCGAGAGGCGCGTCGTCTGCAGGGCGATCGTCGCCTTGTCCTCGCGACGGTCCTTCTTGAGCTGCTTGTTCTCGTCGGCGAACTGCTGCTTCTCCGGGTCGTCGTAACGCTTCTCGACCTCGATGTACTCCGGGTCGCGGGTCGCCGCCCACCAGATCGCTCCGCCGGCCACCAGGGCACCGACCGTCGCCAGCCCGATCCACAGCCCCTTCTTGGCCGGCGGCTGCAGCAGCACGCCGAGGTCCTCGAGCAGGTCGTTCGCCGTCTGGTAACGATCCGCCGGCTCCTTCGCCATCAACCGGGTGATGATCGCGGCGACGTCGGCGGGCACCGCCGGATTCGCCTTGTTCGCGGGCTCGGGAGCGTCCTTGACCTGCGCCCGCAGGATGTCCTTCACCGACGCGCCGCGGAACGGCGTCTTGCCGGTGACCAGGCGATAGAACGTGCAGCCGAGCGCATAGAGATCGGTGCGGTGGTCGATCTCCTTCTTCAGCACCTGCTCCGGCGCCATGAAGTGCGGCGTGCCGATCGCCTTGTCCTCGGTCTCCTCGACGGTGCTGGCGAGGCCCAGGTCGGCGATCTTCACGGCGCCGTGCTGGTCGAGCATCAAGTTGTCGGGCTTGATGTCGCGGTGCACGATGTCGAGCGACTCGGCGTAGGCGAGACCGGCGGCGGCGTCGGCAACGACGCGCAGCGCGCGGTCCGCCGGCATCGCACCGTGCTGCTTGAGCCAGTCCTCGAGGGAGCCGTCGTGCATCAGCTCCATCGCGAAGAAGTACGTCTCGCCGTCGTGGTCGACGTCGAACACCTGCACGACGTTCGGGTGCTGCAGCTTGGCGGCGGCGCGCGCCTCGGCGACGAACCTGGCGACGAACGTCGGGTCCTTGGTGAGCTCGCGATTCAGCACCTTCAGCGCGACCTCGCGGTGCAAGCTCGTCTGCTCGGCGCGGTAGACGAAGCCCATGCCGCCACGGCCGAGTTCTTCGAGCACGCGGTAGCCCGGGATCGTCGGCAGGCCGCGCTTCTGCACCTGACCGAAGGCGATGCGCGTGGTGCCGACCTCGATGACGTCGCCGTCCTTGAGCGGGCTCGCTTCGACCTGGGCGCCGTTCACCCGCAGGCCGGCGGCGAGTGCCTTGATGCCGAAGCCCTGGTCCTTGAGCGCCTTGACCACCGCCTGCTGCGGCGGCACGCCGGCTTCCTGGATGCGGAGTGCCGTGCCCTCGGCGCTACCGATCGTGGTCGGTTGGTCGCGGTCGAGCGTGATGACGGTGCCGGCGAGCGGGCCGGTCTCGACGGTGAGTCGCACGGGCGTTGGGGTCGTTCCTGACGGTCCGGGGGGCGGCGCAGTATGGCAGCGGTCGTCGGCGCGGGCGAGGGCCGTTTCCGCTGGGCGGGAACTCAGCCGCAGTGCGCGACGACCTCGACGCAGCGGCGGGTGTTGAGGTGCAGCCGTGCCGGCTCGGCGACCTCGACGCCGGGGATCCACAGGATGCGATCCTGCGCGTCGACGAGCAACGGCAGGCGATCGCGGTCGAAGCGCGGCACGTGGCGGCTCTGCAGGAAGCGGCGCAGTTCGAGTTCGTGCGGTTGGCCGAGCGGCCAGAAGCGATCGCCCGCACGCCGTGGTCGCAGCCGCCACGGCAGCGGCAGCAGCCGCGGATCGAGCAGCGCGCGCAGCCGTCCCGCCTGCAGCGGGGTTGGCATCAGCGGGGGCAGCGGATGCTCGAACGCCTCCAGCCGCCACTCGGTCGCGCCGAAGCGCTGTCGGCCGCCGTCCCAGCAGAACACCTGCCCACCGTCGTCCCGTGTCGGCGGTGCCGGGGCACGTTCGGGATCGAGCAGCAGCAGCCCGTCGCGCGTGCGTTCCGCGAGCAACCCGCCGCGGCCGGCGACGCGCTTGCCATCGGCGAGATGCTGGAGCGCGGCGGCGCGCGCGAGCCACGCCGACGACGGCGCCTCGCCGAGCGGATGCAGCGCGATGTGCATCTGGCGCAGCGCTTCGGCGACGAACGGGGCGCTGTCCTCGTCCAGCCCACGCAGGTCGAGTTCGCAGCGCCACGCGGTCTTGTGTCGCGCGCGCTGGCTGAGGATCCGCAGGCCTTGCGCCTCGACGATCTCGGTCGCGGCGCGCGCGGTGCTGCAGACCGTCATCAGCGCGACGTCGAGGCCGATGCCGAGCGATGCGCGCAGGGCCGGGATCGTCTCGAGCCGCAGTGCGTTGCGGGCGTAGCGCAGGTCGGAGTTCGTGTGGTCTTCGTAGGCGCGTTCGCCGAGTGCCGCCAGCACCGCTTCGAGCGCGCTGCGGCGCGTGCGCAGGAGCGGTCGCACCAGCAGCAGGCGCTGTTCGCCGCGGCCGAGCCACCGCGCTTCCGGGATGCCGGCGAGGCCGCGCGGTCCGGTGCCCCGCAGCATGCGGAACAGCACGGTCTCGAGGTTGTCGTCGGCGTGGTGCGCGGTCACCAGCAGGCCTGCACCCCTCTCGCGCGCCTCGGCCTGCAGGGCGGCGTAGCGGCCGTCGCGCAGTTCCTGCTCGCTGCGGTGGCCCGGCGTGCGTTCGAGCGAGCGCACGGCGAGCGGTACCGCCAGCCGGTCGCACAGGTCGACGACGTGCTGCGCGTTCTGGCGGCTGTCGGCGCGCACGCCGTGGTCGACGTGGCAGGCGCGCAGCGGCCCTGGCAGCCGGCCGTCCGCGGCCAGTCGCGCGAGCACGTGCAAGAGCACGGTGCTGTCGACGCCGCCCGACACCGCGGCCAGCACGATGCGCTCGGCCGCGACGTTCTCGAAGCGGGCGAGCCGTCGGGCGGCGGCGTCGCAGAGGCGCGAGAAACTGTCCATTGGCTGGGGCGTTGCCGTCGGTAGACTGCTCGGCCGATTTTCCGCGCAGCCAACTTCACTCAGGAGCTTACCTCGTCATGGCCATCCGGGTCGCCATCAACGGTTTCGGTCGNNCTTCCGCGCGCTCGTCGAGCAGGGGTTGCTCGGCAAGGAACTCGACGTCGTTGCCGTCGGTGACATCGTGCCGGCGGACAATCTCGCCTACCTGCTGAAGTTCGACTCGATCCAGGGTCGCTTCCAGGGGACCGTGACGTCCGAGAAGTCGTCGCCCGACAAGCCCGAGGACGACGTGCTGGTCGTGAACGGCAAGAAGATCGCCGTGGTGTCGGCGAAGACGCCCGCCGAACTGCCGTGGGCCAAGATGGGCGTGCAGGTCGTGATCGAAGCAACCGGCCTGTTCACCGACGCGGAGAAGGCCAAG
>DDSQ01000121.1 GCA_002343845.1 Planctomycetes bacterium UBA2386
TCGTCGTCTCGCCGATGGCGCAGTACTCCTGCGTCGACGGCGTGCCCGGCGAGTTCCACCTCGTGCACCTGGGCGCCCGCGCGCTGGGCGGCGCCGGCATGGTCGTCGCGGAGATGACCTGCCCGTCGCCCGACGCGCGCATCACCCCCGGCTGCCCGGGGCTGTGGAACGATGTGCAGCAGGCCGCCTGGCAGCGCATCGTCGACTTCGTGCACCGCGAGACCGACGCGAAGATCGCGCTGCAGCTCGGCCACGCGGGCCCGAAGGGATCGACCTGCGCGCCCTGGCAGGGAGCCGGTGCCGACCGGCCGCTGGCCGAGGGCAACTGGCCGCTGCTCGCGGCCTCGGCCGTCCCCTACCTGGACGACGGCGCGCTGCCGAACCCGATGACCCGCGCCGACATGGACCGCGTGCGCGACGACTTCGTGCGCGCCGCGCAGCGCGCCGCGGCCATCGGCTTCGACTGGCTCGAGCTGCATTGCGCGCACGGCTACCTGCTGTCGAGCTTCATCTCGCCGCTGACCAACCGGCGCAGCGACGCCTGGGGCGGCTCGCTGGAGAACCGGCTGCGCTACCCCTTGGAGGTCTTCGAGGCGCTGCGCGCGGTGTGGCCGGCCGACCGGCCGATGTCGGTGCGCATCTCGGCGCACGACTGGGTCGAGGGCGGCATCACGCCGGCCGACGCGGTGCAGATCGCCCGCGCGTTCAAGGACGCGGGCGCCGACATGATCGACTGCTCGTCGGGCCAGGTCAGCGCGCAGCAGAAGCCGACCTACGGGCGCATGTACCAGACGCCGTTCGCCGACCGCATCCGCAACGAGGCGGGCATCGCGACGATCGCCGTCGGCGCGATCACCGAGGCCGACCACGTCAACAGCATCGTCGCCGCCGGCCGTGCCGACCTGTGCGCGATCGCGCGGCCGCACCTGGCGAACCCCGCGTGGACGCTCGCCGAGGCGGCGAAGATCGGCTACACCGACCTGGCCTGGCCGAGGCCCTACCTTTCCGGCAAGTCGCAGATGGAGGCGCTGTTCGCGCGCGAGAAGGCCGCGGCCGCGCCGGTGCGCACGCGAGGCGACGGCGGCTGACATGCGGCGCGCGCCCCAACCGCCCTCGCCCGCCGTCCCTGGCGCGCAGCGCCTGCACTGATGGACGCCCCGCTGCGCAGCGGCCTCGAGAGCCGCGCCGCTCCCGACGACCACCAGGCCCTTCGGCTGTGGTTGCGGCTGCTGTCGTGCAGCACCGAGATCGAGAACGAGATCCGCCGCCGGCTGCGCGCCACCTTCGGCATGACGCTGTCGCGCTTCGACTACCTCGCGCAGCTGCACCGCTCGCCCGGGGGCCTGCGCATGTCCGAGCTGTCGCAGCGGCTGATGGTCACCGGTGGCAGCGTGACCGGCCTGACCGACGAGCTGGTCAAGGACGGGCAGGTCGTGCGCGAGGGCGACCCGCAGGACCGCCGGTCGCAGCGCGTGCGCCTGACCGGCGAGGGCCGCGCGGCCTTCGAGGCCGCCGCCGGCATCCACGAGGCCTGGGTCGTCGAGCTGCTCGGCGGCCTCACGCGGGCCGAGCGCGCGCAGCTGCTCGAGCTGCTCGGGCGGCTGCGCGGGCAGCTCTGCGACGCGCTCCAGGCGCCCCGCCCCGGCAGCCGGCCGGCGGCGCGCCGCAGGGCGCAGCCTGCCGAACGCCGCTCCACGCCCGCGCGACGGAGCCCCCCCGACCGCCCCTCGGAGACCCCCCGATGATCGACCCCGACAAGACCCTCGACCCGGCGCTGGCCGCCGGCAACCGGCGCCCCCTGGCGGGCCACGAGGCGCGCCACTTCGGCTGGCGCGTCGACGATCGCGTCGGCGTCGTCACGCTGAACCGCCCGGAGCGCAAGAACCCGCTGACCTTCGACTCCTATGCCGAGCTGCGCGACCTGTTCCAGCGGCTGCGCCACGCCCCCGACGTCAAGGCGCTCGTGCTGCACGGCGCGGGCGAGAACTTCTGCTCCGGCGGCGACGTCCACGAGATCATCGGGCCGCTGATCGGCCTGCCCGCGCCCGAGCTGCTGATGTTCACGCGCATGACCGGCGACGTCGTCAAGGCGATGCGCCACTGCCCGCAGCCCATCGTCGCGGCCATCGACGGCGTGTGCGCCGGCGCCGGCGCGATCCTCGCGATGGCCGCGGACCTGCGCGTGGGCACGGCCCGCAGCAAGACCGCGTTCCTGTTCAACCGCGTCGGGCTGGCCGGCTGCGACATGGGCGCGTGCAACATGCTGCCGCGCATCGTCGGCCACGGGCGCGCGAGCGAGCTGCTCTACACCGGCCGCGCGCTGCCGGGCGACGAGGCGCACGCCTGGGGCTTCCTGAACCGCCTCGTCGAGCCCGCCCGGGTCGTCGACGAGGCGCTCGCCTGGGCGCGCGAGCTCGCCGAGGGCCCGAACTTCGCCAACGGCATCACCAAGACGATGCTGCACCAGGAATGGACCATGGGCATCGACGAGGCCATCGAGGCCGAGGCGCAGGCGCAGGCGCTGTGCATGCTGACCGAGGACTTCGGCCGTGCCTACCGGGCCTTCGCCGCGAAGAGCCGGCCGCGTTTCGAGGGCAACTGAGATGACGCGACCGACGCCCGGCCGACCGGCAGGCCGCACCACACGACGCCGGGCCGCCGCCGAGCGCCACGCCCGCGGCGCGCAGCACGGAGGGTGAACCGGTGAGCGACACGCGTGACCTGCAGTGGCCGTTCTTCGAGGACCGCCACCGCCGACTGGCCGATGAACTGGATCGTTGGGCACGCCGGCATGTGCGCGACCGGCACGGATCGGAGGTCGATGCCGAGTGCCGCGCGCTGGTGCGCGAGCTCGGCGCCGCGGGCTGGCTGCGCCATGCCGTTGCTGGCACCGAGTTCGGCGGCGCCGCCGAGCTCATCGACACGCGCGCGATCTGCCTCGTGCGCGAGACGCTGGCGCGCCACAGCGGCCTGGCCGACTTCGCGTTCGCGATGCAGGGGCTCGGCTCGGGCGCGATCTCGCTGGCCGGAACGGCCGAGCAGAAGGCGCGCTGGCTGCCGCGCGTGGCACGCGGCGAGGCGATCGCGGCGTTCGCGCTGTCGGAGCCCGGGGCGGGCAGCGACGTCGCGGCGATGGACTGCGCCGCGCACGTCGACGGCGGCCACGCGGTGCTCGACGGCGAGAAGACCTGGATCAGCAACGGCGGCATCGCCGACTTCTACGTCGTCTTCGCGCGCACCGGCGAGGCGCCCGGCGCGCGCGGCATCAGCGCCTTCGTCGTCGAGGCGGACACGCCGGGCTTCGAGATCGCCGAGCGCATCGAGGTCATCGCGCCGCACCCGCTGGCGCGGCTGCGCTTCGCGCACTGCCGCGTGCCGCTGTCGCAGCGGCTCGGCGCCGCCGGCGAAGGCTTCAAGATCGCGATGCGCACGCTGGACGTCTTCCGCACCTCCGTGGCCGCGGCGGCGCTGGGTTTCGCACGGCGCGCGCTCGACGAGGCGCTGGCCCGTGCGACGAGCCGCCGGATGTTCGGCCAGCATCTCGCGGACTTCCAGCTGACCCAAGCCAAGCTCGCGCAGATGGCCACGACGATCGACGCGGCCGCGCTGCTGGTCGCCCGCGCCGCGTGGATGCGCGACCAGGGGCAGCCGGTGACGCGCGAGGCGGCGATGGCCAAGATGGCGGCCACCGAAGGTGCGCAGCAGGTCATCGACGCCGCGCTGCAGATGTGGGGCGGCCTGGGCGTCACGCGCGGCCAGCCGGTCGAGGGCCTGTACCGCGAGATCCGCGCGCTGCGCATCTACGAAGGCGCCACCGAGGTCCAGCAGCTGATCATCGCGCGCGAACTGCTCAAGACGCACGCGGCGACCGGCTGAACCCGCCGCGGCCCGTCGTCCCGCACGCGCCGTCCACGAGACGATGTCCGGCATCCCCCGTCCACGCGGCCGCGACCCGGCCGCCTCGCCCTGCGCGCCGGCCCGCCGCCGGCGCGCTGTTCCGCCCCGCCCCTGACCCGACCGGAGCCCATCCCGATGACCCACCGTGCCCTGCTTCCTGCCGGCTGGCCGCGCCCGAAGGGCTACGCCAACGGCGTCGCCGCCGCGAGCGGCCGCCTCGTCTTCGTCGCCGGGATGATCGGCTGGGACGCGCAAGGCCGCTTTCCGGAGGGCGGCCTCGTCCCGCAGGCGCGGCTCGCGCTGCGCAACATCGTCGAGGTGCTCGCCGAGGCCGGCGCGAAGCCCGGGCACATCGTGCGCATGACCTGGTACGTGACCGACAAGCGCGAGTACCTGGCGCAGTCGCGCGAGATCGGCGCCGCCTACCGCGAGCTGATCGGCGACTTCGGCGTGGCGATGACCGCAGTGCAGGTGATGGCGCTGATCGAGGACCGCGCCA
>DDSQ01000061.1:0-279 GCA_002343845.1 Planctomycetes bacterium UBA2386
CTGCACGCCCTTGTCCTTGAACGCGGCGCCGCAGAACACCGGCGTGATGGTCATGTCGAGCGTGCCCTTGCGCACGGCCATCATGATCTCGTCGTTGGTGATCGGCTCGCCCTCGACGAACTTCTCGAGCACCACGTCGTGGCACTCGGCGACCGCCTCGACCATCTGCTCGCGGCGCTTCTTCGCCTCCTCGAGCAGCACCGCCGGGATCTCGGCGACCGTCATCTCGCGCGCGTCGTCGTCGGCCCACACGCACGCCTTCATCTTGATCAGGTCGAC
>DDSQ01000061.1:339-33153 GCA_002343845.1 Planctomycetes bacterium UBA2386
GCCGGTGCGGTCCATCTTGTTGACGAACGCGACGCGCGGGACCTTGTAGCGGTTGGCCTGGCGCCACACCGTCTCCGACTGCGGCTGCACTCCGGCGACCGCGCAGAACACGCCGACGGCGCCGTCCAGCACGCGCAGCGAGCGCTCGACCTCGGCCGTGAAGTCGACGTGGCCGGGCGTGTCGATCAGGCTCATGCGGTGGTTGCGCCAGAAGCACGTCGTCGCGGCCGACGTGATCGTGATGCCGCGCTTCCGCTCTTCCTCGAGGTAGTCCATCGTCGCCGCGCCCTCGTGCACCTCGCCGATCTTGTGGCTCTTGCCGGTGATGTAGAGGATGCGCTCGCTGAAGGTCGTCTTGCCGGCGTCGATGTGCGCGATCACGCCGAAGTTGCGGTAGGAGCGGATCGTCTGGACGTCCTTCGAGTCCTTCTGGTCTGACATGGCAGGAGTGGAAGCAGGGGTGGACATGCGGAATCGCGCAGGAGCGCGGGACGGCGCGGCAGGCAAAACCAAACCCCGGCGCTGCCGCCGCACCCGGGAGCAACCCGCGGCGTCGGTTGCCCGGGATGAAAGGGCGAGAAGGCTAGCGGCAGGGGCCGTCCGGTCAACGGGCCGACTGCGGGGGCGCCGCCGCCGCGAGGGTCAGAACCCGCCGCCGCTGCCGACGCTCGCGAGGCTCGGCTCGCCGACGCCCGGCAGCACGACGACGAACGCCGCGCCGCCCAGCGGCGAGTCCTCGCACCAGATCAGGCCCCCGAGGCCCGCGACGATCGCGCGGTTGGTCGCCAGACCGAGACCCGCGCCCGACGGCTTGTCGGTCAGGTGGTCCTGCAGCTGATGGAACTTCTCGAAGACCTTCTCCCGGCTCGCCTCGGGGACGCCCGGTCCCGAGTCGTCCACGCGGACCTGCCAACCGTCGGCATGCGCGGCCAGGCTGAGACGCACCGTGCCGCCCGGCGGCGTGAACTTCACCGCGTTGTCGAGCAAGTTGTGCAACACCTGCTCGACGCGCTTGTGGTCACCGAGCAGCTTCGGCACGTGATCCGCGACCACGGTGGTCAGCATGATCCCTCGCCGTGACGCCGCATCCGCGAACGCCTTCGCGGACGCGCGGATCACGGCGTCGCCGTCGAGCACGTCGCTCGCGAACTTCGCCTCGCCGCTCTCGAGCTGCAGGTAGTCGAGCATGCTCTCGACGAGGGCGGTGAGCTGGCGTCCCTCGTCGTGGATGATGTTGACGAACTCCGTCAGCTCGGCGCCGCCGCCGGGAGGCAGTTCACCGAGCAGTTCGGCGTAGGCGCAGATGTTGGTCAACGGCGTGCGCAGTTCGTGCGAAACGCTCGAAAGGAAGCGGTCCTTGAGCCTCTGCAGCTCGTACTGCCGCGTGCTGTCGACGAGCGCGATCACCACGCCGAAGTCGTGTCCGGTGCGCCCCGAAGTCGCCTCGAGCGCGGTCATGTCGTAGACGACGTCGCGCAGCGGGATGCCGGAGTACATGACCCGGCCCGGCGCACCGTCGGCCGGGGAGTTGCGGAGGCTCTCCCACGCTTCGCGGGCGCGTTGCGCGAGCGGCGGCGCCAGCGCCTCCCACAGCGGTCGGCCGGCGACGTCCTGGTCGGGCGTGGCCATCGCGCGCATCGCCGCCGGGTTCGCCATCACGATGCGTCCCTCACGGTCGATCACGAGCACGCCTTCGCGCAGGACCTGCAGGACCGTGCGCACGCGATCGAGCGACGTCTCCCGCGCCACGGTCGCGGCGGCGGCATGGTGCTGGCCATCGTCGTGCGCTGCGTGCAGCGCGTGCTGCATCGTCCGGTTCGCTTCGGCGCGCACGGCGGTGCGTTCGACGACCATCGACATCAGCGCGACCGTCAGGACCAGCATCGTCACCGGGAGCGTCGCGCCACAGAGCAACGCCAGTCCGGTCAACGGCGCCGACACCAACAACACCCGCCACCACCAGCTCCAACGCGCGAGCAGGAGCTGCGGCATCAGCTCGGTGCCCTGCTCGGTGGATCCCTGACGGCGCATGTCCCGTGCTATCGGACCGGCGCAATACCCGCCTTGATGCACTCGCAGGCTGTAGTGACGGCGGCTCTCGAGCCGATGAGCCCCGCATGCGGCTGCTCGAACTCTGCCTCGCGTCGATCCTGGCTCCGCAGGAAGCTCCGCCGTCGCCACGTCCCGCGCCGCCCGCGGTCGAGGCGCCGGCCACGTCGGAACAGGCCCCGCCGACGGCAGGCCACGCCAGCGCCACCGACCAGGCGGCCGAACTCGCCGCGATCGCGCTCGGGCCGGACGCCGACGCCGCTGCACGCGCGGCGTGGACGTTGGGCAGCAGCAAGGACGCTCTCGTCCTGCCGCCGCTGCACGAGGTCGCGCTGAAGAGCCCGCACGCCGCCGCCCGCGCGCACGCGATGCAGGCGATGCTGCGCTTCCAGGACGTCACGTCGACGTCGACCGCCATCGAGGGGTTGCACGACGCCGACCGCACCGTGCGCACGTTCGCCGCGCAGTTGCTCGGCAAGCTGGCCCGCCCGGCAGCGCTGCTGCCGCTGTTGGCGATGTTCGACGACGCGCGCCGCCGCGATGAAGCCGGTCCCGCCACCGACCTGCAAGCCGGGCTCCTGTCCCTCTGCGACCTCGGCGCCGCCGACCGGCTGCTACAGGTCGCGACCGCGATCCACGACAGCCGTGCCGAAGGCACCGGCGAAGCACTGGCCTGGTGCTGCCAGACGCTGGCGCCGAAGCTGCCGCGCGACCAGCAGGTCACGCTGGCGCTGGCGCTGCTCGGACACCGGGAACTGCTGGTCCGGCGCTGGGCGATCGGACAGACCGCCGAACTCGGCGAGCCGACGGCGCAAGGTGCGCTCGAGGCCCGCCTCCGCAGCGAAGGCAAGGAACTGCTCCCGCTGGTCGAACTCGCACTCGCACAGGTCCGCAAGGACGACCTCGCGAAGCCGCCGGACGAACTCGAGCGCGCCAAGCAGAACGCAACCGCGCTGTGGGCCGAGACAGTGGCGTTCTGGCGCCGGCTGACGTCGTACGAGCAGCTGATGTTCGGCAGCGCGCCGTTGGCACTGCTGGTGATGCTGATGCTGCTGCGCCGACGCCGGCACACCGCCGAAGCCGAAGCCGAAGCAACCACCACGATCGCGTTGGTGCAGCCGTCGGCGGAATTCACCGACCGGCACGGCGCCTCCGATGCCTGGGCGCAAGCCCAAGCCCTCGATACTCCGACCGACGAGCCCGCAGCCGACGACCTGCTGCTGGCGGACACCGAGCTGCCGCACGAGTCGCTGGAGGACGCCGAGCAGCCGCACGAGTCGCAGGATGTCACCACTCGCGGCTGAGCTCGCCTTCGCCGCGGCGCTGCTCGCACTGCCGGCGACCCTGCCGGCGCAAGACGAACCTGTTCCGACGCTGCACGTCGCGATCGCCGATGCCAGTTCGCGCGGCCGCCTGCCGGCGCTGGCCTGGGCCTGCGAACACTGGATGCCGCATCAGCCATGGTGGCCCGCCGACGTCGACCCCCGCGGCGCGTTGCGGTTGTCGCTGACCGGCGGACGGCCGCACATCGCCAGGCTCGGGCAGCCGCCCGACGACGGCGTCGCCTGCCATGGCACGTTGACCTGCGGCGACGGGCCGGCGATCCACTTCGCGTGCGCGCTCGACGGTGTCGAGGACTGGATCGTGCCCGCGGACGTGGTGGTGCCACGGCCTTGGCGCGAAGCGCTGCAGCGCCTCGACGCTTGCGCGCTGCACACGCCGCGCACGCTCGACCTGGCCGTGGTCGCAGGCCACCTCGCCGGAGCGCTCGCCGACGGCGATCCGCTGGCGGCGCTCGTGCAGTTGGGCGCGATGCGCTGCGGAGAGGTGACGTGGACGTCTTGGGCCGGCGACGGCCATCTGCGAGTGCGCGGTCGTTCGGACGGCGGCTTGTGGTTGCCAGCGGCGCTGCTCGCGCTGGCGAGCGGCAACGGCAAGGGCTGGAACGGCCTCACGGTGCGAGCGCACGGCAGCAACAGCGGCGACCAGCTCGAGGCGGTGCGACAACTCGCCGCGAGCGATGCCGTGTCGGCGCGCACGGTCCTGCGCGCGATGTTGCACGCCGACGACGCCGCGCGGGCGGCGGCGATCGACGCGCTGGTGCGCACCGGCGCCGCCGACGAACTGCCGGCGATCGTCGCAGCCGCCACGCCGGACGCGCCGTGGGCGACGCTTGCCGCCGTCGACGCCGTGCCCGCGTTGTGGGACTCGGCGTCGAACGAGGTCCGCGAACGCACCCGGAGGGCGATCGCCCAGAGCCACACGCTCGCCGTGCGCGCGATCGACCCTCGCCCGACAACCGACGCGGAGTCCGTGCCGACCGTGGCGCCACTGGCGACGCGACTCGTGTTCTGGCTCGCCGCCTCGGCACTCGGCCTGTTCTGGCTCTGGCAGCGCGATCGCATACGACCCGCGCCCTGCGCAGACTGATCGCGCGGCGCTGCCGCGCGCCTCGCTATGCTCCGCGCCCCGCCGCCGGACTCCGGCTGGCTCGGCCACCCGATGCAGACGGAAGCAGCGCCTCGTTCGTTCTGGCAACACGTGCTCGGCAGCTTGCGCGGCGAGCACCACGACTTCACAAGGGGGCCGCTGTCGACCGCGGTGCTGCTGCTCGCGGTGCCGATGGTGCTCGAGATGGCGCTCGAGTCGACGTTCGCGCTCGTCGACATCTGGTGGGTCAACAAGATCGACGAGGGGTGGTTTGGCGCGACCCCGACCGGCGGCGCTGCCGTCGCCGCGATCGGCATGACCGAGGGCATGCTGTCGATCGTCTACGCGATCGCGTTCGGCCTGGGCATGGCGGTGACGGCGATGGTCGCGCGACGCGTCGGCGAGAAGGACCTGCCGGGCGCGACGACGGCGGCCCAACAGGCGATCGGCCTCGGCATCGCGGTCGGCCTGCTGATCGGCGTGCCGTGCGCGATCTGGGCGCCCGAACTGCTCGCGCTGATGTCCACCGAGGGCTCGAACGCGCCGACGGTGGGTGCTGGCTACGCGCGTTGGATCTTCGCCAGCACGCCGATCATCACGCTGCTGTTCCTGCAGAACGCGATCTTCCGAGGTGCGGGCGACCCGATGCTCGCCCTGAAGGTGCTGGCGCTGTCGAACCTGCTGAACCTCGCGCTCGACCCGCTGTTCATCTTCGGCATCGGGCCGTTCCCGGCACTCGGCGTCGAGGGCGCCGCGGTCGCCACCTGCGTGGGCCGCACGACCGCGGTGCTGTTCCAGTGCTGGCTGCTGGTCCGCGGCAAGTGCCGCGTGCCGATGCCGGCCCTGGTGCGCTTCGACCTCGAGCCGATGCTGCGCCTGATCCGGCTGTCGGCGGGCACGATCGGCCAGTTCCTGATCGGCACCACGAGCTGGCTGTTCCTGACCAAGCTGGTGAACCTGTCGGGCGACGCGGCGGGTGCGGGCTACACGACGGCGATCCGCATCCTCATGTTCGCGCTGCTGCCGGCCTGGGGCCTGAGCAACGCCGCCGCGACTCTGGTCGGCCAGAACCTCGGCGCCCGGCTGCCCGACCGCGCCGAGGCGGCGGTGTGGCTGACTGCGCGCTACGACGTGCTGTTCCTCGCCGCGGTGACCGTCGTGATGGAACTGCTGCCCGGGCCGATCCTCGCGCAGTTCGTCGCCGACCCGGAAGTGACGCGCTACGGCATCGCCACGCTGCGCATCGTCGCCGCCGGCTACGTGTTCTACGCGTGGGGCATGGTCGCCGTGCAGGCCTTCAACGGCGCTGGCGACACCAGGACGCCGACGTGGCTGCACGTGTGGTTCTTCTGGCTGTTCCAGGTGCCGCTGGCCGCTGCAGCGGCGTACTGGACCGACCTCGGCGCGATCGGCGTGATCTGGGCGATCCCGATCTCCGAGTCGTTGTTCGCAGTCGCCTCGGTGATCCTGTTCCGCCGCGGCACGTGGAAGACGGTCGTCGTCTGATCCCCGGGCACCGCGCGCCACGCGGAAGAACCGCAGCGGCCGGTCCGTCGATCGCGCATGACGTTCTCGCGCGCGCAACGGCGCATCGCCTGGACCGCGTTCGCAGCGCTCGGCGTGATGCTCGTCTGTCCGCCGTGGCTCTGGCACTCGCCCGCCGGACTCGAATCGCCGCGCCAGTGGCAGGCGGGTCATGCCTTCTGGTGGTCGCCGCCGCTCTGCAGCGATCACCCGGACTGGGTGCCCGGCATCCGCTGGGGTCGGCTGCACCTGCAGCTCTTCGTCGTCGCCGTCGGCATGCTCGTGCTGCTGTTCGCGCGCGAGGCGGCGGAACGAAACGACCGCGCGGCGGGGTCCTGTCACCCGCCGCGCGGTCGTTCCTGAATCCAGCAGCCGATCGTCAGTTGATGTCGACGATGGCCGGCGTGCTGAGTTCGAAGTTCCAGCTGAAGCCGACGTGCTGGAACAGCAGTTCGCCGGTGTAGTTGGCCGGGATCGGCGGCATCGGGAAGCTGCCGAACTGGCCGAAGTTGGGCCACCACCAGGTGATCAGGCTCTGCGCGTAGAGGTCCGGGAAGCACGTCGGCGAGAACGTCGGCGCAACCGTGATCGAGCCGGGGATCGGCAGCGTGATGAACTCGATCAGCGCGACGTTGAAGTTGAACGGCGAGTTGTAGTCGATCACCGTCGCGCCGAGCGGAGCGCCGAAGGGGAACAGGTTCTGCGCGTGCTGCTGCGGCTCGAGCACGTTGGTCCGCGTGAAGGTCGTGCACAGCGAGTTGACGTAGCTCGGCGCGCCGATCAGTCCGGCGGACTGGATGCCCATCTGCGGGCCCATCGTCGGGCCGAAGCCGCAGGTGCGTCCGGCCGGCATGCACATGCCGCTCCAGATCGCGCCGCCGCCGGCCGTGGTCAGCACCGAGGCGCCGGTCATCGTCTCGGTCGTGAACAGGAAGTCGGGCACCGTCAGCGGCGAGCCGGGGCAGCCGACGATCGCCGAGCCGGTCGAGGACCAGTCGATCTCGACCGACTCGAGGTCGACGGCGTTCGGCACGCAGCCGCCGAAGCGGTTGGCGACGTTGGCGGCGACCACGAACGCATCGAACTGCGCCTCGGTGATCACCACCTGCGCGGTGTTCGCGAGGACGGCGCCGACCCGCATGTCGGGCGTCCAGGTGATCGCCCAAGCGGGCACGCACAGCAGGTCGCCGTCGCGCACGAGTGCCGGACCGCACGCCAGCAGCGCTGGCGTATCGACGTCGAGCGAGAAGAACACGCCGTAGTTCGGGGACCAGGCGATCGCGTCGACGTCGATCGGCGTCGCCAGCGGCAGCCCCATCACCTGGTTGAAGTGCTCGCGCTTCATGAAGTACTCGACCTGGCCCTCGAAGCCGCCGGTCGAGCGCACGATGCGGGCGACGTCACCGGGCCGGAACGGCGACGCGCTGATCGCGTTGCCCATCGGCGCCGACACCGACCAGAACACGGTGCGCTGGTTGGCGAGCGACGCGATCGGCGACGTCGGCAGGCTGTCGCACAGCGCGTCGATCGTGCCGAAGATCGCCGGGTTCCAGTAGTCGCTGTCGGCGTTCTCGTCGCCGGCCATCGTGTGCGCGCAGGTGCGCGTCATCCACTTCTCGGCCGAGACGGTGCACGGCGTGATGGTGCGCTCGATGTGCGCGACCTCGTTGGGCTGCAGGAACTGGAGCACGGTGCCGCCGCTGCCGGACAGCGTCTTCTCGGGCTGGCTGAAGCTCAGCAGCAGATCGCCGCCCTGGGCAGCGAGGGTGGTGGTGAAGGCGGCGAGCGCCAGGAGACGGGACACGGAGTGAAGGTGGGTCATGGTCGTTTCGGGAAGGTGGTTGCCCGAGAAGAGCCACGACCGGGATTGCGCACGCGCGCAGCCCGAGAATCCGTCAGACCACGACCATCACCTGCTCGAGCGGGCGCCGTTCGATCGCCTTCGCCGGCACGACGCAGTCCGCCGCCGGGTAGCCGACCGGGATCAGCAGGAACGGGCGTTCGTGCGCGGGCCGGCCGAGGATGTCGCCGAGGAACGCCATCGGACTCGGCGTGTGCGTCAACGTCGCCAGCCCGGCGAGTTGGGCGGCGGCCAGGAACAGGCCGCAGGCGATCCCGACCGACTCCTTCAGGTAGTAGACCTGCGAGCCGTCGTCGGCGTGCGTGAGCTGGAACACCACGACGAGCCACGGCGCGATCGTCAGGAACTCCTTCGTCGCGTCGGTGCCCAGCGGGGCCAGGTCGGCCAGCCACTCGGCGTTGGCGCGGCGACCGTAGAACTCCCGTTCCTCGGCCTCGGCACCCGCGCGAATGCGCGCCTTGGTCGCCGGATCCTGCACGCAGACGAATCGCCACGGCTGCTTGTTGGCGCCGCTCGGTGCGGTGTGCGCGCAGCGCACCAGCCACTCGATCGTCGAGCGCGCGACCGGGCGGTCGTCGAACATGCGCACGCTGCGGCGCCGCCGCAGCACGTCGTGGAACCCCGCCGCGGCCTGGTCCGGCGGCACACCGGGATCGAAGCGGTCCGGGAACGGAACGAACTGCGGGCCGGCCATCGCCGCACTGCACGGGGCATCCGCTGCGGGGTCAAGCCGCTTGCTGCCTTGACGCCACGACACGGTCGTTCGACCATCGCACCGCCATGTCCGCCGCTCGCGGTCGCCTCGACGTCGAACAAGCGGGTCACCCGCCGTCGCGCCTGGTGCTCACCGACGCCGTGCTGCGCATCGGCCGCGCCAAGGAGAACCAGTTGCAGGTTCCCGACGGCCACGTCAGCAAGCTGCACGCCGAGATCCGATCCGAGTTCGGCGCGCACGTGGTCGTCGACGTCGGCAGCCTCGCGGGCGTGTTGGTGAACGGCGCCAAGGTGATGCGCCACACGCTCGCCGACGGTGACGTGGTCGAGCTCGGCGCGACGTCGCCGGTGCGCCTGACCTACCGGCGCGAGGACGAGGCGCAGATCGGCATGACGACGCTCGGCGTCGTCGCCGACGAGGGCGAGGCCGGCATGGCGCGGCTTGCGCGCTTCTTCGAGTTCAGCCACAAGCTCGGCGGCGGCTTCGCCATCGACGAAGTGCTGCGCGACGTCGTCGACCTCGCGATCGAGATCACCAAGGCCGAACGCGGCTTCGTGATCCTGCGCCGCGACGACGGCTCGCTCGACACCCGCATCGCCCGCGCCGCCGGCGGCCGCGCGTTGCCGACCGAGGGGTTGCGCGTCAGCGAGACCCTGGTGCAGAAGGCTCTCGCCAGCAGCAAGCCCGGTGTGTTCGAGGACGTCGCCCAGGATGCCGACCTCGCGATCGCCGCGAGCATCGTGTCGCTCGAGTTGCGCTCGGCGGTGACGCTGCCGTTGGTCCGCTTCGAGGCGCAAGGCCAGCACGAGACCGCGACGCCGGTCGTGTTCGGGCTCGTCTACCTCGACAGCCGACGGCAACGGCGCGGCTTCGACGGCTTCGACCTCGGCATCCTCGAACGCCTCGCGCGCGACGCATCGGCGGTGATCGAGAACGCGCGGTTGCTGCGCGAGGCGGAGGAACAGCGCCGTGTCGCGCACGAACTGCGCATGGCGCGCGAAGTGCAGGCGGCCCTGATGCCCGAGCAGTTCCGCAGCACGCCGGCCTTCGCGATCGCCGGCACCTGCGTGCCATGCCACGAGCTCGGCGGCGACTACGTCGACCAGTTCGATCTCGGCGGCGGGCGCGTGGCCCTGGTCGTCGCCGACGTCTGCGGCAAGGGCATCGCCGCATCGCTGCTCGCGGCCGCGCTGCAGGGCGCGCTCGCCGCGGAGATCGTGCAGGGCCGCGACCTCGGCGAGGCGATCGCGCACGTGAACCGTGTGCACTGCCGGCTGGCCCCCATGGGCAAGTTCATCACCATGGCGATCGCCGTGCTCGAACCGGACGGCAAGGTCGCGCTGGTCAACGCCGGCCACTGTCCGGTCCTGCACCTGCGCGGGGGCAACGTCTCGCCGATCACGACCGGCGGCATGGCGCTCGGCCTCGACGCCGACTTCCAGTTCGAGGCCGCCCTGTTGACGCTGCGGCCGGGTGACGCGCTCGTGATGTACACCGACGGCGTGATCGAGTGCGAGAACGGCGCGCGCGAGCTGTTCGGCGACGAACGGCTGGCCACGGTGGCCGGGCAGAACGCCGCCGCCGGCGCCGACGCGGTGCTCGCCGGGCTCGTCGCCGCCGTCGAACGCTTCCGCGGCGCTGCCGCGGTCAACGACGACCTCAGCATCGTGGTGGCGGCCCGGCGCTGACGGCGGGCGATGGATGGCGCCGCCCGCGCCGTTCATGATCGACGGCGATGCCCGAACCGGTCCCGCACCCCGCCGACCTGCCCGCCGAGGTCGAAGAGGAAGTGCTCGCGATCCTCGACGGCGACGAGCACGGTCGCGACGACGCGCTGCGCGCGGTGCTCGCGCGCCACGCCGCGCATTCAGCGACGATCCGGCGCTGGCTCGCGGCGTCGGGCGTCCCGCTGCCGCCCGACCGCGCGGACGTCGCCGCGCCGGGCGCGCCGGACTTCGACGGCGACGGCGCCCTGCCGCAGGCGCTCGGCCAGTACGTGCTGCTCGAGCAACTCGGGCGCGGCGGCTTCGGCACGGTCTTCCGCGGTGAGCAGCAGCAGCCGATCCGGCGCCCGGTCGCGGTGAAGGTCATGAACGCGGGGATGGACTCGCGCGAGCTGCTGGCGCGCTTCGCCGCCGAACGCGAGGCGCTCAACCGCATGGACCATCCCGGCATCGCGCGGCTGCTCGATGCCGGCACGACCGGCAGCGGGCGGCCGTTCTTCGTCATGGAACTGGTCGCGGGACCGACGCTGCTCGCACACTGCCGCAAGCGCGCGCTGCCGGTGAAGAAGCGCGTGCACCTGTTCCTGATGGTGCTCGACGCGATGCAGCACGCGCACCAGAAGGCGATGCTGCACCGCGACCTCAGCGCCAACAACGTGCTGGTCGCCGACCCCGACGGCGCTGCGCAGCCGAAGATCATCGACTTCGGCATCGCCAAGTCGCTGAGCGACCCGCTGCTGCACGGCGGCGCGATGACGCTGCGCGGCACGCTGATGGGCACGCCCGAGTACATGAGTCCCGAACAGGCGGCCGGCGCCATCGAGGACCTCGACACGCGCGCCGATGTCTACGCCCTGGGCGTGCAGCTCTACGAACTGCTCACCGACACGCTGCCGATCCCGGCCGTGACGCTGCGCGCCCGCGGCATCGCCGGCATCGCCGAGACCGTGCGCGCGTTCCGCCCCGCGCTGCCGAGCGTCGCCGCGCCGAAGTCGCGCGCCGGCGAACTGCGCGGCGACCTCGACGCGATCATCGGCAAGGCGATCGCGAAGGAACGCGACGAGCGCTACGGCAGCGTGGGCGAGTTCGCCGCCGACCTGCGGCGCCACCTCGCCGACGAGCCGGTGGCCGTCGGGTCGCCGTCGACCTGGTACCGCTTGCGCAAGTTCGTACGCCGCAACCGCGCGCAGTCGCTGGGCGCCGCGATCGCAGGCCTGCTGGTGCTGGCGGCGATGGTGTCGATGGTCGTGTCGCTGCGCATGGCCCGCGACGCCGCCGCCGAGGCGGAGACGCTGCGCCAGCGCAGCGACGACAAGGCCGACGCCGGCTTCCTGCTGCTCGCCAACGAAGAACGGCTCGCGACCGCGATCGCCGCCGAGCGTGAGCTCGGGCCGCCGTGGCCCGAGCACGTGGCGGCCTACGACGGCTGGCTGCGAGACCACGGGCTGATGCTGCAGGCCGAGCGCGACAAGCTGCGCGCCAAGCTCGAAGCACTCGACGCGCAGTTGGCCGAGCAGCGCCGCGACCGCGACGAACCAGCGCGCCGGCATCTCGCCAGTGCACTGGGGCGGTTGGAGCGGCAGTTCGACGCCTTCCATGCCGAGGCCGGACCGCTGCGCGACGTCCAGCGCCGCCGGGAGCTGCTCGTCGACGTGATCGCGCCGGCCGCCGCCGCGCACGCAAGCCGCTGGCAAGGTGCCGCGGAGGCGATCGCCCGCAGCGACGGGGTGGTCGCGTCGCGCGACTACCGCGGCCTGCGTGTTCCCACGCTGCCCGGCCTCGTGCCGCTCGGTGCCGACCCACGGACCGGACTGCACGAGTTCCTCGATCTCGCGACCCACGCCGCGGGCTATCCGTTGCCGACGCGCGATGCCGCCGGCGCTCTGGCCGGCGATGCCGGCACCGGCGTGGTGTTCGTGCTGCTGCCCGCGGGCCGGCTCGATCAGGGCGCGCACCGCAACCGCCCCGGTGTCGATCGCAACGACGACCTCGCGAGCGACGACGAGTTGGCCGGCGCGTCGATCGCACTCGATGCGTTCCTGATCGCGCGCCACGAACTGACGGGTGCGCAGTGGAGCCGGCTCACCGGCCAGTCCCGGCGCGGCGACGAACCGCGGCTGCCGTGCACCGACATCGACTGGCACGACGCCGTCGCCACGCTGCATCGCTTCGGCATGCAGTTGCCGACCGAGGCGCAGTGGGAGTACGCGTGCCGCGCCAACGCGCGCACGCCCTGGAGCACGGGCGCCGACGCGGCGGGCGTAGGCGCCTCAGGATGGTTCGAGCGCGGGCTGCAGCCGGTCGGCCTGCTCCGGCCCAACGCGTTCGGGCTGCACGACGTGCACGGCAACGCCGCGGAGTGGTGCGCCGACGAGAAGCTGCCGTACGAGGACAGCACGGTGCGGCGCGGCGACGGGCTGCGGCAGCGCCGCCTGGCCAGCGGCACGCCCACCGACGAATGGCGCGTGGTGCGCGGCGGCGCCTGGCACCAGGGACCGGTGCGCGCGCGCACGACGGCGCGCGACGGCAGGCCGCCCGCGACGCGTGATGCTGCAATCGGCATCCGGCCGGCGCGCACGATCCGACCGTGATCGCGCGACTGCGCGCTATCGCGCACGTTTGTCGTTCCGCCGTACGGGGCGACATACCGCGCCCGGTAGTCGACCTGATCGCTCGCTAGTATCGCGGCCCGACCGCTCCCTGGTCCGCGTACGGAGCGCACCATCCCCACCACTCTCGAGGAACCATGCTTCGATTGCTCACGACCCTGTTCTTGGCGACTCTCGCGACGGCCCAGAACTACTACTCCATCGCCCTCGACAGCGCGCAAGAAGTGCCGCCGAACGCCAGCACGGCGCGCGGCTTCGGCGTCCTGCGGCACGACACCGCCACCAACGATGTGCGCATCTTCGTCTGGCACACGGGCATCGCCTCGCCGCTGACCGGTGCGCACATGCACGCAGGAGCCGTCGGCGCGAACGGCGGCATCATCCTCGCGTTGGCGCCGGCCGGGCCGAACAGCTGGACGGGCACCGGCACGTTGACGGCGCCGCAGGCCGCCCAGCTCGCCTCGAACAGTACGTACATCAACGTGCACACCGTGGCGTTCGGCGCGGGCGAGATCCGTGGCCAGATCGTGCCGGCCGTCAGCACGCGCTTCACCGGCGTGTTGTCGGGCGCGCAGGAAGTGCCGCCCAACGCCAGCGCCGCGACCGGCAAGGCCATCGCCTACCTCCACCAACCCGAGAACCGCCTCGTGTACATGATCGACTCGGCCGGGCTCGTGAACGTGCAGGCCGCGCACATCCACCAGGGCGCCGTCGGCGTGAACGGCGGCGTCATGGTCAACCTGAACGGCGCCGGTGGCACCTACTGCGGCGTCAGCCCGCAGCTGACCACGGCGCAGGTGGCTGCGGTGCTCGCAAGCAACACCTACGTGAACGTGCACACGACCGCGTTCCCCGGCGGCGAACTGCGCGCACAGCTGATCAAGGACCTCGGCGACCACTGGCGCGCGCGTCTCACCGGCGTGCAGGAGGTGCCACCGACGCCATCGACGGCGTTCGGCGGCGGCAGCGTGCTGGTGACGAACAACACGGTCACCGTGCAGGGCAAGTTCGGCGGCCTGTTCGGGGCGCCGACCGCTGCGCACATCCACGTGGCCCCGGCGGGCGCGAACGGCGGGGTCGTGTTCGGCCTGGCGCTGACGCCAACGTCGTTCAGCGGCACCTTCACCGCGACGAGCTCCCAACTCGCCGACCTGCGTGCCGGCAACTGGTACTTCAACCTGCACACCACCGCGTTCCCGGGCGGCGAGATCCGCGGCCAGCTCGTGCCGTCGGCGATCCCGACCACGTTCGGCTTCGGCTGCCCCGGCAGCAATGGCGTGCGCGCGCAGGCCGGAGCCAGCGGCATGGCGGCGCTGGGCACGTCGCTGTCCCTGGATCTCTACGGCGCGATCCCTGGCGCACCCGCCGCGCTGGCGTTCGGCCCCTCGCGCGACCTGTTCGCCGCCACGCCGCTGCCGATCGAGCTGCCGGTGCTCGGCTTCGCGGCGCCGGACTGCTACCTGTTCGTCGACGCGACCACGCTGGTCGGTGCTGGCACCAATGCGTTCGGCTGCGCCAGCATCACGATCCAGCTGCCGCCGTCGCTCGCGCTGCGCACCGCCACCGGCTACGGCCAGTGGGTCGTGCTCGATGGCGGCGTGCCGGGCGGCCTCGCCATGAGCAGCGCCGTTTCCCTGACGGTCCAGTGACCGTCAGGAGGGCGCGAACGCCGTCGACCACGCCGGCCGCCGCAGCTGCTTGCGCCGCGGCGCCGTGAAGGCGGGGAACGGCTCGCCGGCGGCCGCCGGCAGCGCCGCCGCCGCGGGCTCGAACCCTGCCGCCGCCGCGCGGCGCAGCAGTTCGCGCGCTCGCGTCACGTCCTGCGGAACGCCGAGTCCGCGCGCGTGGAGGAACGCGAGCAGATGGCAGCTCTCGCCGTCGCCGCTCGCGGCATCCGCGACCAACGTCGGCACGATCCCCGACACGTCGACGAGCGACCCCGGACGCAAACCGATGCGGGCGATGCCGCGGCGCGCGAACGCGTCGTCGCCGCAGCGACGGTAGTACTCGAGCGCGCGCCGCAGGTCTTCGGGCCGTGCACCGCCGGTCTCGTGCGCGAGCCCGAGCAGTCGCCACGCCGAAACGCCGGCGGCGCCAGCGGACTCGGCGATGCCTTCGAGGGCGCGCAGCGCCTGGTCGAGTTCCTGGTCCGAACGGCGCACGCCGTCGTACAGGAAGTGCGCGACGATGTTCTCGGCGGCGTGACGGCTGCCGAGCGCCGCGGCGCGCGCCCACCACTCGGCCGCCGACTTGCGGCGCGTCAGCATCGTCGAGTCGTCGACCGTGGCCTCGACGGACAGGATGCCGAGCTCGTTGTAGGCGTCGGCGCGCTGCCGCGGATCGGCAGACGCGATCGCCTGCGAACCGGCGACCATCACCAACTTGCGTTCGGCATCGTGGCGATGCTCGGCAACGGCCCGCTTCCAGAACTCGATCGAGTTGCCGGGGTGCTCGCCGCGGAACTTGCCGACGTAGCCGCTGCCGAACAACCCCGCGAACACGACGATCCACAGCGCCATGTGGATGCGGTTCATCACCGCCGGCACGAACGCCGCCTCCCACCGCGCGTTCAGCCGGGCACCTGCCCCCGAACGCGCGAAGCGATCCAGCCACTGCACGCAGCAGTTCAGGATCGGCACCGGGTAGAGCTTGGCGAACAGCTCCGGTGCGCCGAGGCGTCCCAGCACTTCGAACGCGACGATGTAACCGAGCCCGTAGGCGGCGCCGAACATGACGCGCCCGAGGTTGCTGCGCGGCGAGGTCGACGGGTCGGTCATCAGCAGGTGCAGCCCGAGGAACGCCGCCGCCGGCAGGTTGGTGCTCGCGAACACGTACACGCCGGTCAGCTGCGTGTAGCAGAAGCCGTAGCCGACCATCGCGACCGCTGCCGCGAACGTCATCAGCGTGACGTGGAAGAAGTTCTGCACCACGAGCCCGATCGCGAACAGGAACAGGAACGCGAACGGCACGTCGTCGAGCGTGCTGGCCAGCGGCTTGGCCCACGTGATGTCGGTCGCGCCGAACGCGATCAGGCACGTCGCCGCGCACGCGAGGCCGAATCCGGACGGGTTGAAGATGTGCGTGCGCCGGCCGTCCTTCGTCCACCGGACGAACTCCTTGCCGAGCACCGCGGCGACGATCATCGCGAACTGCCAACCGAACCAGTCGTCGCGAAACCAGATGAAGAGGTTGGTGCTCAGCACGATCGGCAACGGCCCCGACGTCAGCCGCCAGGTCCGGCCGCGCGACCACGACAGCAGCGCCTCGAAGGAGTAGCCGAACGCGAGCTGGGCGAGGATCAGGGGTGCCTGCACCACGATCGGCCGCTCGCCGTCCTGCACCCAGAACCAGCCCCAGTACGAGTACAGCGCCAACTGCACGCAGGCCTGGATGAAGTGCTGGCGGCTTGGCGCAACCGGTTCGACCAGCAGCCGCCGGCCGGACCGCGCGGCGGTGAGCCACAGCCCGATCTGCCACAGGACGAGCCCCCCACCGGCGCCGGCGATCGCTGCGAACAGCCCCACGTTGCTGCGCACCCGTTCCAGCAGGAGGCAGGACAGCACGGCGAGCGCCAGCAGCAGCGGCACGGCGGCCAGGCGCCCACCGCGAGCCTGCTGCACCGAGGACGCGGTCGAAGGGACTTCGGTGCGCATGCGTGGCCACGCATCCTAGCGAGCAGGCCCGGGCTGGCGGCGCCCTAGATGACGGGCGAGCACACCGCAACGAACGGCAGTCCCGCCTTCGTCATCAACGGGTGCCGCCGAACAGCACACGCAGGTTGATGTCGGCGACGCCGCTGGTGCCCCAGCCGAACAGCAGGTCGGGCAGGCCGTCGCGGTTCCAGTCGCCGAGGTCACCCGAGAGGCGGCCGTTGCGGTTGCCGACGCGGCTCGGCGAGACGAAGCGCGGGCCGTTGAAGTCGCCAGCGCCCGAACTCAGGTAGACCGCGACCGCGGTGCTGCGCTGCACGCCGATCAGTTCCTCGGTGAACGCCACCGCGTCCGGATTGCCGTCGCCATCGACGTCGCTGAGTTGCAGGAACGTCGGCTCGCCCGGTGCGAGCGTCCACGGCGACCCGAGCGCCTGCACGAACGCGGCGACCACGACCGACGTCGCACCAGGCACCGGCAACGCCGTGTTGCGGAACAGGCGCAGCGCGCCGTCGCCACGGCACGCAACCAGCAGGTCGGTCGAACCGTCGCGGTCGAAGTCGGCGGCGGCCAGCAACGTCGGCCGACTGCCGGCGAGCAGCACCTGCGGTCCGCCCGGCACTGCCGCGGGCACGAACCGATCGGCGGTGGGCCCCGCTCCGGCGGCGTAGCGCAGGAACCGAACGTGGTCGCCGTCGGTGCCGGCACTGCCCTGCGGCACCGCGACGGCGAGTTCGAGCCGAACGGCCTCGCCGGGACCGCCGCGCGTGAAGTCGCCGAGCGCGATCGCCGACGTGTTGCCGTGCACCATCATCACCGTCGTCGGCACGTGGAACGGGAACTCGCCCACGGCCGGCGCACTCTTGCCGCGCATCAGCGCGATCGCCGCCTGCCCTTCGTTCGGCATGCCCAAAACGAAGCGCATCAGCAACACCAGGTCGTCGATTCCGTCGCCGTCGACGTCGCCGCGCTGCACGCGCGAGTCGTCGGTGAGCGCCGACGCCTGCAGCACCGGATCGACGACCGCCGCGCGCACGGGCGTGCTGACGGCATCGGGCGTCTGCACCACGGGCCCGTTCGGATCGTTGCGCCAGGAGCCGATGCTCGAGTCGTCGCGGCAGAACGCGAGCGCATCGATGCCGTTGGCCGCACCCGGCAGCAGCGTCAGCGAGTCCGGCAACAGACCAGGGAAGTCGACACGATTGCCGAGACTCGGCAGGCCGCCGAAGCCGTCGTTCGCGACCAGTTGCACCGCATCGGTCGGCGCCGAGGCAACGGTGCGTGCGAGCGCGAGATCGCGCACGCGCGGGCCGGTGGCTGGCGCTGGATGGAAGTTGCCGGCGGCGAGCCGCTCGATGCGGTACGCCACGGTCGCGCCCGCGTCGGGCGGCAGCAGGCGTGGCTGTCCGGTGCCTTCGTCGACGACGAGACGGGTCGACAGCCGCCGCTCGCGCACTCCGTCGATCTCGGTCTCGTGCACCACGAACACCGCCTTCGGCGTGCTCGACGTCGTGACCGGGAACGCACGATCGAAGACCAGGGCGCGGATCTGCCGCGGCGACTCGGCGCCGGTGACGATGCCGCCCTCGATGGTGCCGAGGATCGGCACGAAGCCGCCGGCCGGCTGCAACTGCAGCAGACCGAGCGACACGAACTGCGGTTCGTCGCGGATCGCGAGCACGAGTTCGACCTGTCCGCCGGCGTCGAGGTTGGCGAGCAGGCTGCGGCCGATCGGCTCGGTCGGCACCACCGAGGTATCGTTCGCGACCGGCGCCGCGTAGACGCGCGGCGCACCCTGCCGGAACAACGTCACGGTCGGCTGCGTCGGCCCGCCGCCGAAGCTGCTGAGCAGCCCCGCGAGCACCAGCGCGAGCGACTGCTGCGCGCCATCGGCGCACGCATGCAGGCCGACCGCCGTCGAGCCGGCGTCGAACGTGTAGCCCGGGACCGTGAAGTCGAGGTTGGTGATCTGCGGGAACGTGCCGTTCCCGACGCCCCAGGCGACATCGAGCTTGCCGAGGGCCCCACTGACCAACGCGATGTCCAGGTGGCCGTCGCCGTCGAAGTCGGCGACCTCGCAGGCCTCGTAGGGGAAGTCGCGCACGGCGATCGTCGCCGGCGCGTTGAACGGGGGCTGCCCAGGGTCGACCGGGCTGGCCAACATCACCATCGGCAGCTGGCCGGGCGCCGCACCGCTGCCGGGCACGAGCAGCACGTCGGGCGTCGCGTCGGCGTCGAAACGCGCCGAGATGCTGCGGACGATCCCGCCCGGCGTCGAGACGCGACGCACCACACCGAGCGGCGGCAGCGGCGAGGCCTGACCGAGCACGAGGTGGTGCACGGCCTCCGTCGTCGTCCCGGCGTTGGCGATCAACACGTCGGGCACGCCGTCGGCGTCGAAGTCACCGACGCACAAGTCGCGGGGCTGCCGTTCGGCGGCGACTTCGGGATCGCCGATCCGCCGTGGACTGCCGAACGGCAGGAACATGCCGTTCTGCTGCGCCAGCAGCAGCTGCAGGAACGCGACGCCGCCCTGTTCGGACAGCACGGCGAACTCGGGCGCGGCGTCGGTGCCCGGCGCCTGATCGAGCAGGATCGGCGCGACGCGCACCGGCAGCTGGTCGAGCACGATGCCGCGCGGGCCGAAGAACGGATCCGGGTTGGCGAACAGGAACTCGTCGCTGGCGGTGACCTCCGCGACCGCGCCGTCGAGCTGCACGCGCACGACGACATCGACCTGGCCGGGCCGGCCGTCCGGCGACGCGGGCACCGTGAACACCAGGCGATCGACGCCGGACTCGAGCGTGCGGAAGTCCTCGCGCGGCAGCGGGGTGACGCGGCCGCCCTTCGCGAACGACAGCTCGACGTCGTCGAACGAGAGCTGCGGCGTGCCGATCGCCGGGAACGAGAACGGAACCAGCGCCGAGCCGATCAGCGTCACCACCGCACCGCCGGTGGTCGCCCCGCGCCCGGGCAACGCCAAGGCGATGTCGGGTCGGTACCAGGCGTTGGTGATGCGCGTCGATTGTCCGGCGACCGCGTCGCGGACCAGGATCTCGGCGCGCCCGGGGAACGCATTGCCCGGCAGGATCGCCGACACCACCGGCACGCCGCCGTCGGCGGCCTCGAACCGCAGGTCGGCGCCCGGCCGGATGACGGTCGGCGGCGGCGCGCCCGCCGTCGCCGCGGCGGTGCTGTCGCGCGTGACGACGACCAACTGCACGTCGGCGATCTGCGTCGCCAGCAGGCCGTCGACGCGCACGGCAACCCGTTCGCCCAGCGGGGAGACGAAGCGCTGCGTCACGCCGACCGGCAGCTGCAGCGAGGCATGCGGCTGCCGCGCCAGCACGATCGGCAGCGGGCTCGCGACCAGACGACCGTCGACGAACACGCTGAGCGTGGCCGGCAGGTCGGCAGCCGTCGGATTGGCAACCGAGGCCACGATCGTCGGCGTCGAGAGTTCGAACCGGATCGCCGTCGTACCACCCTGCCCGGCGGCTTGCGGCGTCAGCTGGTCGTCGCCGACGCCGTTGGCGTCGATGCGCACCCGCAGCGTCGCCGCCGCCGTGATCTGCGCGTTCGCCACGACGATGCTGCGGAACGTGCCCGGCGCCGGCGCCAGCGGCACGATCGAAGCAGCGCTGAGTTCGGGCGCGCCCCCCGTACGGCCACTGTCACGACTCGCGGCGATGCCGGTGAACAGGCCCGCGCCGCAACCGGCGAGCCCGCACGCCAGCACGGCGATGCCGAGTCGACGGAGAAACTGGCGGGCCGCCATGCCGACGAGCATACGCAAAGCAGCCGCGGCGCGGCGGGGCGACGGCAAGGCGATGGCAGCGAGCGCAACGCGCATCCGCCGTGATAGAACGAGCCGCCATGCCGAGCCGATCCGTCGCCGCCGCAGCCCCCGCCGAACGCGGCGTGTTCTGCAACCGCACGCTGAACATGCGGTCGATCCGCGCGATCGGCTTCGACATGGACTACACGCTGGTGCACTACCACGTGCCGGTCTGGGAAGCCCGGGCCTTCGCGCACGGCCGGCAGCGCCTCGCCGACCGCGGCCTGCCCGTGGCCGATCTGAAGTTCACGCCGGACCTGTTCGCGCGCGGGCTGATCCTCGACCTCGAACTCGGCAACGTCGTCAAGGCGAACCGGTTCGGCTACGTGACGCAGGCGGCGCACGGCACCCACCTGCTGCCGCACGAACGGCAACGCGCGGCGTACGACGAGATCTGGGTCGACCTCAGTGAAAACCGCTGGGTGTTCCTGAACACGCTGTTCTCGCTGTCCGAGTCGTGCCTCTACGGCCAGCTCGTCGATCTGCTCGACGCGGGCCGGCTGCCCGCGGGCACCGACTACCGCGGCGTCTACGCGCTCGTGGAGGACGCGATGAACGCCGCCCACCTCGAAGGCGAACTCAAGGCCGAGGTCATCGCCCGTCCGGAGCAGTTCGTCGACCTCGACCCGTTGCTCGCCCAGACGCTCCTCGACCTCAAGCACGCGGGCAAGAAGCTGTTCCTCGCGACGAACAGCGAGTGGCACTACACGCGGGCGATGATGGGCTACGTGTTCGATCCGTGGCTCTCCGGCGCCGAGGGCCGCGGATTGGACTGGCGCGACCTGTTCGACCTCGTCGTCGTGCAGGCGAAGAAGCCGGCGTTCTTCGAGAAGGAGCTGCCGTTCGTCGAAGTCGTCGACGATGCGACGACGCGACCGCTGCAAGGCCCCCTGCGAGCGGGCGCCGTCTTCCGCGGCGGCAACGCCGCGGCCGTGCAGCAGCACTTCGGTTGTGCCGGCAGCGAGATCCTCTACGTCGGCGACCACGTCTACGCCGACGTGCACGTCAGCAGCCGCATCCGCCGGTGGCGCACGGCCCTGGTGCTGCGCGAACTCGAACACGAGGTGCGCGCCGAGCAGGCCTTCGCCGCGCGCCAGGTCGAACTGCAGGCGTTGATGCGGCAGAAGGAGGCGCTCGACCACGAACAGGCGACGCTGCGCCTCGCGCTGCAACGTCGCGAGCACGGCATGGCGCCTCCCACCGGTTTCGAGCCCGGCCAGGTCCAGGCGCCGGAGCGGCTGCGTGCGCTGCGCGCCGAACTCGACGCGCTCGACCATCGCATCGTGCCGCTCGCGCGGGAAGCGGCCGCACTCGGCCACGCGAAGTGGGGCCCGTCGATGCGCGCCGGCAACGACAAGAGCCGGCTGGCGCGCCAGATCGAACGCCACGCCGACATCTACACGTCGCGCGTGTCGAACCTGCTGTGGCTGACACCGTTCGGCTACCTGCGCGGCGCCCGCGGCAACCTGCCGCACGACGACCACCGCACCGCGTGACCGCACGAGGCGTTCTGCCCGCCTCGACGCCGGAGCAAGCGAGGCCGACGCGAAGAGGAAGTTCCTCGCCTGGTCGAAGAAGCAGACGGCGTTCTTCGAGCAGCCGCAGGACCAGACCGAAGCAGGCATGAAGAAGTGGCAACAGGACTACGAAGCGCTCGAGAAGGAGCGCGAGGCGTTCGCCACCGAGGACATGACCGGCTTCGTCTGGCTGCTGCGCGGCAAGTGATCCGCGCGGCAGCCCGGCCCGGTCAGCGGACCGCTGCCAACGCCTGCTCGACCGTCGCGCGCGTCTGGCCGCCGCGCAGCCCGTAGCGCACGACGCCGGCGGCATCGACGACGTAGGTGATCGGCGTCACGTTCGACCAGCGCACGGTGTGGAACGCGTCGACGAACGCCGCGTCGGCCATCACGATCGGGCGCGCGAAGCCCTTGCCCGCGATCGTCGCGGCGGTGAGTTCGGCCGGAAACTGGAGCACGGCGTCGGTCATCACGTGCAGCAGCACGACGTCGTCGGGCAGTGCAGCCTCGAGCGCACGCAGTTCCGGCGCCTCTTCGTCGCAGGAGTGGCAGCGCGAGCGGAAGAAGTGCAGGACGACGCGCTTGCCGCGCAGCCCCGCGGCGGTCCAGGTTGCCCCGCCCCGATCGGCGATCGTGAAGTCCGGCAGCGGCTTGCCGACCCCGTGCTGGATCAGGTCGTCGACGTGGGCGCGGATCCAGGAGGTGACGCCGAACCACGCGGCGATCAGCAGCAGCGGCACGAGCAGGGCGAACGTCGTTCGACGACTCATGACGGCCACCCTACGCGCGACAGGCGCCGAGGGCGAGCGCAGCAGCCGCGTCCCGCCCGCTTCGGCGCGAATGGGTCGACGTCAGAGGCCGAGCACCCAGCCCGCGGCGTCGCCCATGACGGCGCTGAACGCGTTCGCCAGCGGGTCGTAGACCGCCATCTGGCTGTACGCCACCGCGCCGCTCAGCGTCGCGGTCGTGGGGATGCCGAAGTTCCAGACCACCGTCGTCGCCGGGGGCACGCTCGACACCACGCCCGTCGCGTCCGGGCTGACGCGCAACAGGCAACCGGGTGCTCCGACTTGCCCGAGGTCGGCCGGCAGCGGCCCGAACACCGACGTCGTGTTGCTCAACCCCACCACGATCACGCCCACGCTCTGCGGCATGTTGTCGTACTGCACCGACAACGTGCCGCCGAGCACCGGCGGCGACAGCAACGTCGAACGACTCGCGGGGAGCGTGCCCGCGCAGCCTGGGCCGAAGAAGCCGTAGCCGGCCTGGCTCGTCAGATTGTGCGTGCCGTAGTAGATCGTGCCCGCCCACATCCGCGGCGTGTTGATGTTCGTCCCCGTGAACGGACCCGCGGTCGACAACGACGCAGCACCGAGGGTCAGCGCGATGTCACCGTTGCCGATGTTGTAGAGCGGTCCCGTGCCGGTTCCGAAGTAGCGCGGCGTGACGCCGACGTAGCGCATCGCGATGCCGTAGCTGCCAGCCGGGACGTACCAGGGCTGCGGCAGCAGCGTCGGGAACGGCGTGTTGGCAACCGCGGACGAAGTGCCGGTCGCCGTCGCGACCAACGACCAGGCGGCGGCGTTGAACTCCGAGCCGATGTACGAGCCCGGCTTCATGAAGATGTCGACCGTGCAAGCCGTGTTGAGAGTGCTGGAGATCGAGTCGAACGCACTGATCGACACTCCCGCCGGGTTGAGCACGTCCATGTTGAAGTAGAGCGTGGCAGGTGCTCCGACGGAGTTGTTGACGGTGAGCGAAGTGGTCAGCTGTTGCGCCGGCACGACCGTCTTGGTGATCGTCGACGGCGGCCCGCAGAGCCGCGACGCCGTCAGCCGCACGTTCACCGGCGACGTGTTCGCGTAGGACCACGCCGGGTTCTGCGCGGTGCTGTCGGTGAGGCCGTCGCCGTCGAGATCCCAGTCCCAGCTCGTCGCGGCGGGCGTCGACGTGTCCGTGAACAGCACCAGAAGCGGACCGATCAGTTGGTACGTGAAGCCCGCCGTGACCACGTCAGTGTTGATGTAGGCCGTCTTCGTTTGCGTGCTCGGCGGGTGCACTCCGTCGGTGACCGTCAACGCCACTGAGTAGGTGCCGCACGCGGTGTAGACGTGCGACGGGTTCGGCAGCGTGCTGTCGATGCTGCCGTTGTTGTCGAAGTCCCACGCCCACGACGTGATGCCGCCCGGCGCGCTCGAGAACGACTGGTCGCTGAAGTTCACCGCCAGCGGCGACGCTCCGCCGGTCACGTCCGCGGTGAAGGCCGCGTACAGGCCGCTGGCCGGGGTGTAGGCGATCTCGAAGACGTGGGCAAACTCGCCGGTGCCGAGCGTGCCCGTCGCTGCCGGCGGGTTCGACGTGCTGTAGACACGCCGGCCGAGGGCCACGCCCGCCGTCGTGACCGAATCCGTCGTCGGCGTGTTCGCCGTCGTGTTGCCGAGGCAGGTGATGTCGATCACCAGATCGCCAGAGTTCGGGTCGTACAGGAACGGCGTCGTGAACGCGCACGTCGCGTAGTACGGGCCGAGTTGGCCCGCAGTCGAACTGCCCGCAGGGATGTTCCAGGCGCCGCTGAACACCGTCGCGCGATCGATGCCGTGGTTGGCGTTCCACGTCGTCGAGATCGCCGTGTAGTTGATCGGCGACGTCGACAAATCGACCTGCAACGTCGGGCTCGCCCCACTCCACGTCGCCGTGGCGCCGTTCGCACGCCAACGCAGCTGCGAGATGACGATCGGGAACGTGACCCCGTTGTTCGTGAAGTGCGAGCTGTCGTAGATGTGCAGGGAGCGGGCGTTCGCCGAGTCGAGCGGGATCGTGTTCGACGAGTTGCCCTCGGTGTTGGCGTTCGCAGGCGGGATCACGAGCGTCTGGGCAGCTGCGGAAGCGGCGAGCAAGCCGGTGACGAGACAACGGTGGAGGTTCATCGGTGGGCGATCGCGTTGGAGAGACGGGGTGGACACGGTAGCACGCCCGCCGGACCGCGCCGACCCCCGGCCCCGGCGCGAGCGTGGCGCTGGGAGCCACGAGGAATGTGCTTCCGGCGCCGACGGCCCTCGGTATGTTCCGCCGCGTCGTGTCGGTCAGGGCACGACACCGCATCCGTGACCATTCGCATCGGCGGAGTCCCGTACGGCGTCGGCGCGCCCCTTCTCGCGGGCCTGGATTCCGACCCGGCGTGCACGCTGGTGCAGGCCCCGCCGACCGCCCTGATCGAACGCTTGCGGGCCGGCGAACTGGACGCCGCGCTGGTGTCGTCGATCGAGGCGATCGCGCGTCCTGGCTACTCGGTCGCGGCCGGACTCGGCATCGCCTGCAAACACGAGATCCGCTCGGTGCGCGCCTTCCGCCGCCGCGGCGTGCCGGTGCGCAGCGTCGGCGTCGATCGCAGCTCGGCGACGTCGGTGGCGCTGCTGCGCCTGCTGCTGGCGCGGCTGCCGGCGAGCGAACGGGCGGCGCAGCCCGAGTTCGCGGCGATCGCGCCGACGCGGCGTCCCGACGATCTCCCCCACGACCTCGTGCTGCTGATCGGCGACGACGGACTCGCGGCCGATCCCGGTTCACGCGAGGTCTGGGATCTCGGTGCGCACTGGCGCGCCTGGACCGGGTTGCCGTTCGTGTTCGCGGTCTGGGTGCTGCGTCCAGGCACCGATGCCGCGGCGGTGCTGCCGATCCTGCACGCCGCGCGCGCGCGCGGGCGGCGGCTTGGCCCGGTCGACGGCACGCACGGCGCTGCCCACTACGAACTCGATGCCGACGACGTGCGAGGGCTTGGCCGCTTCTGGGCCGAAGCCCGCGCGCACGCGCTCGCCACCGCCTCCGATCCCCGTTTCGTGTCCACCCCGCTCCCTGCATCTCGATGACCTCCACGGGCCAGCAGAACCTGTTCGCCGAAGCCGATCCCAAGATGGCCGCCGACAAGAAGTCTCCCGACAAGACCGAAAAACCGACGCCGCCACCGCCGACGCGCGACAAGACGCAGAAACGCGCCGAGACCGCCGAGTCGATGGGCCAGCGGCAGCGCGAGATCTCGGTCTCCGAGTTCTTCACCAAGAACCGCCACCTGCTCGGCTTCGACAGTCCGCGCAAGGCGCTGCTGACCGCGGTCAAGGAGGCCGTCGACAACAGCCTCGACGCGTGCGAGGAGGCGCGCATCCAGCCCGACCTGAAGGTCAAGATCTCGCGCATCGGCACGAGCGAGAAGCAGTTCACGGTGACCGTCGAGGACAACGGTCCTGGCATCGTCAAGGCGCAGGTGCCCAACGTGTTCGGCCGCCTGCTCTACGGCAGCAAGTTCCACCGGCTGCGGCAGAGCCGCGGCCAGCAGGGCATCGGCATCAGCGCGGCGGGCATGTATGGCCTGCTGACCACCGGCAACCCGGTGCGCGTGCGCACCAAGCCCGGCAAGAAGTCGGTGCCGCTCTACTTCGAGATCACGATCGACACCGCGAAGAACCGGCCGGACTTCACCGACAAGGCGATCGAGTGGGAGAAGGACCACGGCACCGAGGTGTCGATCGACCTCGAAGGCGAATACCGCCGCGGCCAGAAGAGCGTCGAGGAGTTCCTCAAGCTGATGGCGGTGGCCAACCCGCACGTCTGGCTGCACTACACGGACCCCGACGGCAACGTCACCGAGTACCAGCGCGGCACGAAGGAACTGCCGCCCGAGGTCGACGAGATCAAGCCGCACCCGCACGGCGTCGAACTCGGCATCCTGCTGAAGATGGTCGGCGAGAGCGAGAACCGCACCACGAGCGCGTTCCTGCAGGAGGACTTCTCGCGCGTCGGCCCGACCGTCGCGAAGGAGATCTGCGAGAAGGCCGGCATCAAGCCGGAGACGAATCCGCGCCGGCTCGACAGCGCCGACGTCGCGAAGATCAAGGCCGCGATCGACGCCACCAAGATCATGGCGCCGCCGCTGTCGTGCATCGCGCCGATCGGCGAGGAGCTGATCATCACCGGCCTGAAGAAGGAGGTCGAAGCCGACTTCTACGTGGCGACGTCGCGCAAGCCGGTCGTCTACCGCGGGCATCCGTTCGCGATCGAGGTCGGCATCGCCTACGGCAAGCCCGGCGACACGCTGCACATGACGGACAGCGGCAAGATCGTCGAGGTCGCCGCCAAGAAGAACGAGAACCAGGAAGTGCTGATGGGCGCGGCCGACGAGCCGGTGCGCCTGATCCGCTTCGCCAACCGCGTGCCGCTGGTGTTCCAGCAGTCGGCGTGCGCGATCAGCAAGGCGGTGATCGACTGCAACTGGAAGAACTACGGGCTGACGCAGCCGCGCGGCGCGCTGCCGATCGGCCCGATGGTGATCTTCGTGCACTTCGCGTCGGTCTGGGTGCCGTTCACCAGCGAGGCGAAGGAGGCGATCGCCAGCTACGACGAGATCCTCGAGGAGCTGCGGCTCGCGCTGATGGACGCCGGCAGGAAGCTCGGCATCCACGTGCGCAAGGGCAAGAAGCTCGCGAGCGAGTTCAAGAAGCGCAACTACATCGAGGTCTACATCCCGCACCTCGTCGTCGCCCTGAAGGACATCCTCAAGCTCGACGAGAAGGAAGCCGCGAAGGCGCGCGACAACCTCACGGTCGTTCTCGAGAAGTCGCGCAAGCTCTGATCGCGGTCCCGCTCCCCCACACCCAAGACGTCCCATGGCAGCCAAGAAGTTCGTCCCGAAGCCGCAGCCGAAGAAGAAGGACCGCGGCCCGTTCTCCGACCTCGACAAGGTCACGCTGCGCGAGATCGCCAACTGCGCGACGCAGGTGCATGCGGCGATCCGCGCGCAGGGCAAGCCGGAGCTGAAGTTCCCGGACCGCTCGCTGAAGAACGCCCGCTACGACAAGAAGGATGGCTACTTCGTGATGGGCCGCTCGCGCGTCGAGCGCACGCTGTCGGTCAACACCGTCAAGTCGTTCGCGCAGACGCTGAAGATGATGGCGCTGTCGCAACAGCTCGTGGACGAAGACGACTTCGCGACCAAACGAGAGGCGTACTACGTCAGCAAGAACTGGGAGGAGGCGAAGTTCGACGAGCAGCCGGAGAGCGACGCGGCGATGGACGACATCGAGGCGCTGTTCTCGCTCGAAGGCGTGATGCGCGAGCACCTGCGCTTCAAGGCCGACGAGCACGGCGGCAAGGTCGCCGGCCAACTGGTCGTGCTCGACCGCGACCGCGAGACCGGCCGCCCGCTGCGCATCGACTGCACCGGGTTCGGCTCGGGCGCCTACTCGATCCCGACCTCGGTCGAACACCTCGGCTTCGAGACCAAGGCGAAGTTCATCCTGGTGATCGAGACGATCGGCATGTTCGAGCGGTTGAGCCAGCACAGCTACTGGAAGACCGCGAACTGCATCCTGATCGGCACCGCCGGCGTGCCGACGCGCGCGACGCGCCGCTTCGTGCGCAAGCTCGCCGACGCGCACAAGCTGCCGGTCTACGCGTTCAACGACTGCGACCCGTACGCCTTCAGCAACATCTACCGCACGCTGAAGGTCGGCTCGGGCAACGCCGTGCACCTCAACCAGTTCTTCTGCGTGCCGCAGGCGCGCTTCCTCGGCGTGTCGCCGCAGGACATCGTCGACTACGAACTGCCGACGCACGCGCTCAAGGACGTCGACATCAAGCGCGCCCAGGACATGCTGAAGAACGACCCGTTCTTCCAGGCGCACAAGGAGTGGCAGAAGGCGATCGAGATGATGCTGAAGTCCGGGCAGCGCGCCGAGCAGCAGGCACTCGCCAAGCACGGGCTCAACTTCGTGATCGAGGAGTACCTGCCGCAGAAGTTGAAGGAAGCGAGCAAGTTCCTGCCGTAGCAGCGCCGCCACGCGGGCTCCGCCGGGCCGACAAGGGTCGCCGAACCCGGAACTCGGCGTTCCCCACCGGCACCCTGCGGCGCGACGTTCCCGTCGCGGACCGCCAGACGCCACCAGGCCTTCGCGGCGCTTCCGCTCGACGGCAAGCCGCTGGAGCTGCGAGCGAAATAGCGGCCACCGGTCCGGTTTTCCCCGGCCGCCGGCCGCCAAACATCGCCTTCGGCCCCATGCACACCTCCCTTTGCCGCCTCGCCCTCCTGCCGCTGCTCGCCGCACCGGCGTTCGCCCAACTCCCGGCGCCAACCCTGATCAGCCGCACCGCGCCACGCGCGAACTGGGCGGTCGTGAGCACGGCCGGCGCCACCACCGGCGTCACCACCACGCCGCCGACCGTCAACGGCACGTTCCGCGCCGACAATCCCGGCGCCGTCGGCCAGGACAAGCTCTGGATCTTCGGCGGCAGCCTCGGCAACAACACCGCCTACACGGCGAACGACCTCTGGGCCTTCGATCCGCTCGTCGGCACGATGACCCAGAAGATCGCCGACGGCGCCGCCGGCTCGCCGTCGCACCGCGGGCGCGCCGCGATCGCGTGGAACCCGGTCAACAACAAGCTGACCGTGTTCGGCGGCGACTCGCGCGGCGGCCCGACCGGAGCCGGGACCGCTACCCTGCTGGGCGACACCTGGGAGTACGACCCGACGACCAACACCTGGGCGAACGTCACACCCGCGCTGAGCCCCTCGCCGCGTCGCTGGGCCGCGATGGCCTACGACCCGATCACCACGGGCCTGCTGCTGTTCGGCGGCCAGACGGCGATGACGTCGCCTCCCACCTACTCGAACGAGACGTGGCTGTGGATCGGCGGGGCGTGGGTCCAGTTGGCGCCGACGACCGTGCCGACCGCCCGCGCGCTGCACTCGATGGTCACGCGCAGCGATTCGTTCCAGGACGTCGCGATGCTCTGCGGCGAGAACAACGCGATCGCCCCGCCCGACCTGGTCCGCCTCCTCGACGTGTGGCGCTGGAACGGCGCCGACTGGGTGCTGCTGAGCAACTGTGACGTCCTGACCAATCCGACGGGCGCGGGCACCACCTGGCCGGCGTCGACGCTCGGCAACCAGGCCGTCTACGACCCGCTGCGCCAGCGCATCGTCGTGCAGGGCGGCAACGGCATCACCAACGCCGCGAACACGACCTACGTCTACGGTCCGAACTATGGCGGCTCGCCGACCAACTACACGAGCGAGTTCGACAGCTACACCAACCAGTGGTCGATCTACGCCAACCCGACCACCGGCGCGACGCCGTTCAACAACAGCGATCCGTCGATCGGCCGCATCAGCCGCTACTTCGGCGGCTTCATCCCCGCGACGGGCAAGATCTACAAGACGGGCGGTCAGGACCCGACCAAGTCGGGCAGCAAGCCGACCAGCAACGTCTACGCCTACCAGGCCCCGACGCTCGCGACGGCGGTTTCCTACGGTGCGGGCTGCACCGGCCCGGGCGGCGCGCTGTCGCTCGTCCCGAACAGCGTGCCGTGGACCGGCCGCACCTGGACCGGCACGTGCTCGACGCTCGCCGCGTCGTCGTTCGGGATCCCGGTCTTCGGCGTCGCGACGCAAGTGGTGCCGTTGAGCCTGCTCGCGCCCGGCATCGGCGGCGCTGGTTGCGATCTGCTGAACACGGCCGAGGTGGTGCTCGGCCCGGTCGTTCCGGTCGCTGGCGCGGTCCCCGTGGCGTTGACCATCCCGCCGACGACCTCGCTCTCCGGCGCGTTCGTGCACGTGCAGATGGTCGAAGTCGCGCTCGCCGGGCTCGACCCGACGGGCCTCTGGTCCTCGAACGGCCTGACCTTGACGGTCGGCGCGCTCTGAAGGCGCCGCCGTCAGCGCACCCGCGCGAAGGCGCGCAGCACCTGCCACAGCGCGGCGTCCTCGGTCGCGAACCAGTAGTCGCCGCCGACCACGAGACCGTCGGTCGGCACGCCGGGTTGGAACGGCGCCTGGCTGACGGCGACTCGGTCGCCGAGCGGCAACTTGCCGCCGAGGTACACGACCGCCGCGACGTCGACCACGATGCGGTCGCCGTCCTTCAGCGGATTGCGCGGCGCGCCTTGACCGGCCCGCCGCAGTTCGCGGACGCGACCGCGGAACAGGTTGGTCTGCCCGCGCCCGAGGTACCCCAGCAGTTCGGGCGGGATCGCGTCGAGCAGCGGATCCTCGGGCCGTGGAACCCGCGGGCCGGCGAGCACGATCCACCAGGCCCGGTCGACCACGAGCCGGCCGATAGCGCCGAGATCAGGCCGACCTCGACCGAACAGGAACACGCGCACGTCCCCGGGCTGCACGCGTCCGAGCGGCGTGGAACAGCCGAACCGCTCGGCGCTCACGGTCGGGCACAGCGGCGCGAACACCACCGCGTACCGGTACAGCAACGGTCGCGGTCCGTCCTCGAGCAGCCGCAGCCGCAGTTCCCGGTGGATCGGCGTGACGTCCGGCATGCCCGGTTCGACGTCACCGACGGCAAGGACCTCGGCGAGCACGGGCCAAAGGCCGCTGGCGCGAGGGTCCGCGAACAACGCTGCCGCGATCGGATCCGGCGGCTCGATCGGTTCGGGTGGAACGGTGCGGTCCGCGGCGTCGGCAGGCTCGATCGCGACCACGGGCGCGTCGGCCGCCGATGGCGCCGCCGGCTCCGGGCTGGCATCCGCGGGCAGCGGCGTCGCCACGGGTGCAGCCGCTTCCGACCGCGGCCACGCGGCGATCGCCACCACGACGGCGGCGATCGCCACCAGGGACCACGTTGTTCGCCGGCCAGGCACGGCGCGATTGTCGCCGAAGCGCGACGCCGTCAGCCGCATCTCGCACTGGCGATGGATCGGGCCCGGCGCGACCATCCGCGCATGCGTTCCCTCCTGCCGCTCACGCTGCTCGTCGCCGCCGGTTGCCAGACGCTGCGCTACGACCTCGGCAGCCTGCCCTTCCCGGTCAGCGCCTCGCCGGTCCGCGATCCGGCCGCCGGCGATCGTTTCGTGTTCACCGCCAAGCACGTGCTGTGGGTGCACGGGCTCGCCGGGGAGAGCAGCCCCGACGTCGCCGGCCAGCTGCTGGCGAACGTGTTGCCGTGCGCGGGCATCGCCGACTTCCGGGTGCAGGTCGGCTCGTCGTTCCACGACTGGTTGGCGACCCACCTGTCGCTCGGCTTCGTGCGGATGAAGACCGTCACCGTGACCGGACTGCGCATCCGACCGCGGTAGCCGATCGGCTCACGCCGGATCCCAGCGGAACGGCTCNNCGCGCGCGCGCACGCGATCGAGCACCGAACGGATCGCCGGTCGAGCGACGATGCGGCGCACCAACGCCCGCTTGCCCGGCCCGTCGATCAGCAGCAGCCCGATCAGGATCGTCAGCACACCCTGTCCCGGCAGCACCAGCATCGCGATCCCCGCGAGCACGAACACGACGCCGAGCACGTTCTTCGCCACCCGCAGCGCGATGCCAGCGACCGATGCCGCGCGCGGTGACGTGGCGCGCTCGGCGACGAACCAGTCCGCGGGCAGGCGCACGACCAGCATCGGCAACAACGCGACGGTCAGCGCGAGCGAGAGCAGCGACCCGACGAACAGCCACCCGAGCAACGCATGTTGCTCCTGCAGCCATTGCCACCACGACGTGGTGGACGCGCCCTCCTGCTCACCGACGATCACTTCGGTACCGGCGTCGGCTCGCCATCCTCGTCGTCGCTGCCAAACCACTTCATGAACAGGTAGCCCGGCAACAGGATCGTGCTGTCGAGCGCCACGGCGACGGGCGTCAGCAACAGACGCTGCGCCAGCCTGTGCTGAGCAGGGCCCAGCCACGCCGAGCGCTGCTCGCGCACGAACAGCGTCGCCGGCAGCCGCCGCGGCAGCTCGGGCATCGCGGCAGGCGAAGGTTCGAGGCGCCACGTCGACCGATGCTGGAACCCGCCCGCGACGGGCTCGCACCCGCCGGCGAGCCAGACGCTGTCGGCGCGCAGCCGCCAATAGGCACGCTGCCCGGCGGCATCGACGGTGCGCACCAGCAGCGCGCCCTCGGCGA